>NCGL01000065.1 GCA_002256935.1 Bdellovibrio sp. 28-41-41 | reverse complement strand
TGAACAAAATGACATTGACATAAATCAGGAAATCAACGAAGTTGCTTAACACAAACCGCCACTCGACTTTTGAATTTCAACTAAGCGATGGACAACGCCGCTACGTTGATTACGCTTGGCTCAATGATCTAAATCAAAATGGTGTTTGGTTTGTTACCAGAACCAAAACAAACATGATTTTTAAAGTTGTTGAAAGTAAACCCACCGACCGGACACGAGGCCACATCTGTGATCAAACCATTTATCTTAAAACTCAGGCAGGTAGCAAATACCAAGGCAAACTGCGTAGAATCACTTACAGGGATCCGGACACGAACAAGCGACTAACGTTTTTAACAAATCGATTTGACCTGGCCACGCAAACAATTTGTGACTTGTACAAAGCGAGATGGAAAGTGGAACTTTTCTTTAAAACTTTGAAGCAGCATTTGCGAATCAAAAAATTCCTTGGAACCAGCGCCAATGCTGTGAAAGCGCAGATTATGGTGGCGTTGATTGCGTACCTACTCGTACAAATTTTAAGATTTCAACTCAAGACCAGTATTTCAATAGTCGATGCTATGGCCGTTATCGGGACGCTGCTTTTGCTAAAACAGCCACTATCAATACTATTGGGCGAATTGCCAAATGTAAACCGCCACCCTATAGGACTTCAGCTTAGCTTCAACCTCTGATTTAAACCGGACAACAGTGATGATTTTTGAGAACGTCTATTGCATTTAAATCAAGCCACGTTTTTTTCTTCAGTTACCACCTGCCAACCAGACTTTAAATAATGTTCCAACCTGTACTTTCTAAAATTAAAACCTGTCAGCCATGCCGTTATCGGAATCCCTACTACCGTACAAAATATAGCAAGAGTCAAAAATGCCTTAGTCCACATACCTGCAAAAGCATATCTAAATACTGGGAAAAAAAATCCCAATACGTCAAATCCTCTTGCCTCTACAATTTCGATTTGTTTTGTCGCCGGATTTTGAATTTTAACGACGCCTAAAACTAACATTGTATTCTGATCCACAAATACCTCCAATTTCTACCCACTAGTTCGGGACAAGTCAGATAAAGTTTACACCTTGCTCAAAATCTTTAGAATATCTTGAGTATTGTAACTCAGTACCGCCTTCAACCTTTCCTGTTAAATAGTTTACATTTTCACATCTATATATAAACTGTAGACAACTTAAGGCTTCACATGGAATATTATTCCAAAGAACTATGATTCTTTGGTCACCCAATAATGGGCGAACTATGAAGTAGAGACGTCATGACAGAGAACTCAAATAAAAATACTACGGCACCTTTTATTATCGAATCTGGCATAGACATATCCGCTTTACTTTTAGCCTTCGATCAATTTCACAATGCATTGCAAATAGCCACGTCAGACTTGGAAAAAGCCGGCACAATTCAATATTTCGAATTTACTTATGAACTTGCATGGAAAACTTTAAAAAGAATTCTTACTAATCGAGGTAAAGTCCTGAATAGTCCTAAGCCCATTTTCAGAGAAGCAGCCCTTGAAAAGCTAATAGATAACCCAGAGTTATGGTTCAACTTCATAAAGGATCGTAACGAAACCGTTCATACATATAACAAACACATTGCTAATACCATTTTTAATGATTTGAAATTTTTTGACACTGAAATGATAAAACTTATCAATACTCTAAAAAATTTAAAATGAAAACCCTACAGCTTGAAGAGAAGTATCTTACTATTGTTAAAAGTATTTTAGATACACTAAATGTCAAAGCTTCTGCTTTCGGATCCAGGGCAAAAAATAAAGCCAGAGTCTTGTCAGATTTAGACTTGTGCTTACTTGAGGACTACGACAAAACAACAGTTCGAAGACTTCAAGATGCCTTTGAAGAATCAGACTTACCATTTAAGGTGGATGTTGTGGTTTGGTCAGACCTATCTGATAGCTTTAAAAAACAGATCCAAGACGATTTCATTACGGTCTAGCTTAAAAAGCCATCAACATGAAATCTGAACTTCCAACCCAGTATCACTATTTACAGATTTGTTAGAGAGTCTCACATCTAAATCAAAGGAACGGGCAGCGTCGCTAATAAGGTACAATCCAAGCCCTTCACTCGAACCAATCCTATTAGCGTTGAAATCAGAGACTATACTTTCTTCTATCCCGCCGGCATTATCAAAGTAAGAAATCTTATCTTCCGTAAATGTAATTTTAATTTTTGGGTTTTCTATTCGATTCTTTTTAAAAGCATCCAACGAATTATAAAATAAATTCAATAATATTAACTCAAGAATTCCTTTTGAAACTTCCTTAGAAGATACCCCAACTATTATAAGGTCCACACCTTCAAGTCTAGATTTCATAAAAAGTAACACCTTATTCAAGGTTTCTCTGACAACCTCTTTTTCAGAAGAAAACTCTCTATTCTGAACCATACTATATAGATCTTTAGTTTTTTTAACCATATTAGTTAAATCATTTTGAAGATGATTTAAAATTTTTTCTGTATTTGGATCAATTTGATTTTTATTAGCCAATAGAATCTCTAAGTATATCTGCGGGGCAGAGGCTAAAGACTTTAAATCATGTATTATATTCACAGCCTGTTTCCCAACCAGTAGAAATTTACTCTGCGATTTTTCCTTTTCTTCTTTTGCCTTTGTAAACTGTGAGAAAACTAACCACCCAATAAAAAAACATATTATCACTATAGAAATCGAATCGGCAAAGCTATGGGTAATCATTCTCCGTTGAAAATTGACTTCAAAATTAAGGTACATAGAAGTCAGAAAAAGTATTGTTCCCGTAAGATGTACTATTAAAAATCCGGCTCTTGATTGCTTAAAAAACAGAGACTGAGCAATAAGGTATTGGATATATGAAAATTCATAATCAGGACGAAAAAAATTACCTTGGATCATGTAGCAATAGGAAGTCACCGTGTAGGCATAATGCCAAAAAATGACATCAGGACGAAACATGATGTTAAAACACGCAACCATAACAAAAAAATTAACTACTATTCTAGTGGCGAAGTAGTTCGTTAAGTCAGAGAGTGGGACTAAACTATACTCATATATAAAAACTAAGTTAGAAGAAACAATTGTAATCACTCCAACCCAGAAAAGGCCCTTGTCTTTTATTTTAAAATTAAATTTTCTTGTCATCAATTTTTAACAAGAACCCTTCTCCATATACGGATACTAGCCCAATGTTCAGTGGCGGTACTTTTCTTTTTAGATTTCCGATGTGGGTATCTAAGGTATGCTTGGTGACAACCACATTCGACCATAAATGTTTTTTAAGCTCTTCTCTTTTTACTTTTTTATTTGGATTTTTGAGAAAAAAATCTAAGATTTTCATCTCAAGGGGGGTCAGTTTTTCTTTTTTCCCGTCAAATTCAACAACCCTCTCGTCCTCGTGTATTCGACAAGACAAAGCCTCGATGGTATCCTGAACACCTGCTTTAGAAGCAAGAACCAATTTCTCTATTTTTGTTTTGAGATTAACAAGATTGATCGGCTTTTCAATCAGCCGATCAACACCTGCATTCAAAAGTTCGATAATGTTTTCTCTCGTAGCCTTGCCAGTCATAACAATTAGCGGAACCATATTTTTTTGAATACCAATATATTTAATTATATTTTCACAACCAAAGTCAAAGTCACACAACAGGAGATCAACTTTGGTTTTCGCAAGTATCAAATCTATTTTTTTTGGATGATCACACTCAAGAACGTCATACTCTTTAATTAAACCCAATTTTAACGCTTCTATAAATCTAGTATCATCATCAATTAGCAACAGCCTCATAAGTAAATTATTATCCAGTGTCTTACTTTAGGTCTATTCTTTTCAACACTTAGGTTTTTATAACTTGAGTATTTCTTGAGTCTTTTTTCGAAACAAAACCTGCCAAGGCGTTAAACTCGACTAGTTGGCCTAAGACCCTTGTCCAGAAGTCGCCTCCTCGACTCATGTCCCTTATAGAGCCACCGATAAATTGGCTGAGGCTTTATGATTCAAAAAACATTTAAAAAAGGCGACTATCTTTTCAAAGAAAATGACAAGATCACAAATCTTTATTTCATTCAATCGGGCGGCGTAAACGTCTGCTTAGTGCGAGGAAAAAAGACATTGGATCTATACCAACTTGGTACTCAAGGTTTCGTTGGTGAAATTTTTTTCAATGGCCAAACAACTCACCTGTACTCTGCCATTTGTACATCAGAAACAAAGGTACTCGAGGTGGCGACAGAAGCCATTAAGCCTCAATATGAAGCTGGTCCACAACTTTTCAAAATGGTGATTAAGAGCCTTGTTGAACGCTTGAAATCCTCATTCAACGAACTGAAATCAATTCGTTTAGAAAAAGACGCGTCTCCATGTCCAGAAGATCAAACTTCAATTATTTTCGGCATTCTATTTCACACGATCAATCACAAAGGAACCCGTCGAAAAGACGGTTCGATTGAATTGACTTGGCACATGTTCAAGCAATACGCACAACGTGTGTTTGGTGGGTCGCCAAAAAAATTAGAACAAGCCTGCAACATCTTAGTTAAATTAAAATTAGTCTCTTATGAAATGGGTAAAGCCGAAGACAATCCAGATGGACCGGACGAAATTCAAAAAATCATTACTCCGTCGTTAACGCCTCTAGAAGCCTTTTTCGAATTTTATCAGTACTACTATTTCAAACAAGGTCGCAGTGAAATTCTGAAACCTGACGACTTTGTCATCAACGTCGTAGATACATTTTTAAAAGAAGCTGTTGGTGAAGTTCCCGATCGTTTTGGTGTTGTATCTCTAGACTTTTTAAAAACAAAGGAACGTCTAGCTGTCGATCATGGTATTCAATTAAACAACGATCATTTTACTCGCCTCGAGCAAAAAGGTTGCATTACAAAACGCCGAAGCATTTCAGATCAGGTGAAATTAGAATTTGAAGTGAAAGAATTAACCAACTTAATTTTTACATGGAGAGTTTTAAAGGAAATCGACAAGTGGAATGAAAAAGGGTTCGTCGACATTAATGAAAAAGAAGAAAAGAAAATCAAAAAGAACGAAAACGCATGCCCTAGCTGTGGTGCCGGCGTTTCTCTCCAAATGAAGTTCTGCTCTGAATGCGGAACTCCATTGGCTGCAAAAGCTGGCTAAAATTAATCCTACTGTGGACTAACCTTTCTCTTGTTGAGAAAGCGCTTGATAGAATGTTTCGATAAGAACTTTTTTGTCCGAATTCTTTTTGTAGTAATAAACCAAATCCATCTCGTACGATAAATCTTTAACATGGATGCGATTCATACGGCCTGAACGAACTTGTTTTTTCACCGCATGTGCTGGCAAGAAACCAAGGCCAATTCCCGTTTCGATCACACGCTTTAGTGTACCGACGTTTGATGATTCGAAAATCACATTAAATTTCTTGCCTGTGGCTTTCATTTTCTCTTTCACCTTGCGATCAAACTCAGGGTACTCGCCTGTGAACTGAACGATTAAATGATCGGCTAATTCTTCAACAGATAACTGTTGAGGAACATTTGAGTCTTTACCAGAACAAACTAACCACATCTCTTCCTTGTTAAGAAATTTGGATTCAATAGTCTCGTCCATTTCGAAATGAAATTCTTTATTCGTTTCAGGCAAAATCAAAACATCGACTTTACCCGCTTTAAAGTTCTGAATTAGCTCTTCACCTTTTTGGTAATCAACTTTCACCATTAGGTCTGGGTTGTGCCGAAGAAGTCGACTGATGATTGGACTCATTAAATGCAAACCTAATGAGTTGAGCGTTCCCATGAAGACATCACCTTTTAATTCAGCACCCATTGATTTGATGGCGATCTCTGCTTGTTGAACGTGATGAAGGATTTTTCTTGAGTGTTCATAAAGGATTTCACCTTGAGGTGTGGCCTTAATTTGCCTAACGCCACGCACAAGTAACTCGACTCCTAATTCTTCTTCAAGATTTCGAATTTGTTGACTGACGGCCGGTTGAGTAAGGAAAAGCTTGTCTGCTGCTGCAGTCATGCTCCCTTCACTGATTACTGTTACGAAAGTGGTCAGTTGGTATAAATTGAGCATTTTCTAAATCCTTGTTGAGATACCTTAAAAAAACTTATTATAATAAATACATATCTTGTGATCGATGAACAATAAAATAAAGGGGAATTCATGAGAGTCCATACATTTTTAATCCTGGGCGTCGCGGTTCTAATCGCGGGCGTGTCGAATGTGGCTCAAGCTAAGCAATTTAAGAATGCTTATATCTCATTTGAAATCCCGGAACGTTGGAATTGCGTACTAGAAGCGACTGAGTGGGTTTGCCGCAGCCAAGAAACAAACGAGTCAAAAGAAGCTATCATTGTCTTAACTGCCAAGGAAGTCGGCCCCAGCGACAGCCTTCAAATTTATGAAGGCCACATGAAGAATCCAATCAAAACAACAACTAAAACGGGCGAGACCGTCATGTCGCAGGTAATGTCACCGCCCACTCAGAAAAAAATCAACAATCTACTTTGGGTAGATGGTTTCCATATCAGCAGTGAAATTCAAAACTACTACACACGGTATATCGCCACTATCAAAGAAAGAATTGCCGTACTTGTGACGTTCAGTGCACACAAAGAATTTTATACCAAATACGCGCAGGATTTTTTCAACGCGGTTAACTCACTGAATGTCATCGCCACAAAAAATTCTTTGCAGGACCCAAGCATTCAAGGAGCTGGCGGCACACTAGGGCCGATCAGCACAGGCGCCGGCACTGGTATTGATATCGGCGGCCTACCCGATGGCTCACAACAGGGCGCTAAGAAAAGTAATAAATTTCTTTATGTAGTTGGCGCCATTGTCTTTGCGGCTATCGGTTTGCTTATCCTAATGAGACTGAAGAAGAAGTAATAACAATATTTATAGTCCGAGTTTGTTTTTGATCGCAGCTAATTCCCGTTCCTGCTGATCAATGCGATCTTTGAGCTTAGCATTATCAGATTCTAACTTACTGGTTGTAACTTTAAGCGCCGCATTCTCAGACTCAAGTAAATCAGTCCTTGAATTAACTTCATCCATCGAAGTTTCAAACTCAGCATAAAATGCCTTTATAGCACCAGTAATCAAGGGCACAAGACCGGTATAGTTTACTTGTTTAAAACCGTCCTCGCCAGTTCTAACGAATTCTGGAGCCACTTTTTCAAATTCTTGAGCGATGTACCCTGTATGACGGCCGTTATCAACACTGCGCCAATTATAAGTCACCGTTCTTAGTTGCAATATATTTTCTAAAGATTTCTCATCTGAAAACGATTCAATGTTTTTCTTAAGTCTTTCATCGGATGAACAGGCAAAGCCGGTGGACGCGGGAGTCACGGTACAAGTAGTTGCTCCACCATCAGCAAAAGTAGCGATTGTGGCCCCCGAAGAACCTAACACATGAAGTTTTGTCGAAGGCCCCGTTGTTCCAATACCCACATATCCTGCATTAGTTATAGTCATGCGCGTTTGATTAGCTGTTTTTACACTGGCAATAGTGTTGTTGACCATCCAACCTTGCTGATTTGTAACTGGGTCAATAAAACCATAGCCAATAAAATTAGACATTGATACAACACTTCCATTTGCTAAAATAGAAAATTTTTCAGTTCCAGCAGAGTCTGCTAAAAACATTGCATGAGCACTCTGCCCTGCTGGCATATCGATCCTGAAAATTTTTTCAGC
The DNA here is from genome assembly GCA_002256935.1 of Bdellovibrio sp. 28-41-41. GTDB lineage: Bacteria > Bdellovibrionota > Bdellovibrionia > Bdellovibrionales > Bdellovibrionaceae > UBA2316. The sequence goes on along the minus strand of NCGL01000065.1, from coordinate 39,562 downwards.
AGTATTAGTTCCAGCAATATTAAACTTTGCAAGTAGATTCGTTGTTCCAACACCTATGTTACCAGCAATAAAAGTTCCCGAATAGTCTCCAGCTGACCCGTTTCCTATAGCAATTTTATTTACTGCCAATCGAGAAAGCGCAGCATCCTGGTTGGCAAGGTCTGCGCCTGCGGGGGCCCATCCGAAAGGCTTATTATTTGTAAGCACTAGCCCTGCGGAATTAAATGAAAAAATAGAGTTATTAGAATTAGAAAAATAAGCGCCGTTCGAATTTACAGACATCCCTGTAACACCCGTCGAATCACTAAACTGAGGTGCAAGCTTATTGTAACCTCCGGCTTGACGATACTGAGTTGAAACGACATTACCACTCACTTCAAGTTTTTGACTGGGGCTAGCAGTGCCAATACCTACGTTGCCGTCGTCTCTGATATTAAGGATGTTAGTTGCATTGCCTACGCTAAAATTAAGATAGTAGAGTGGATTCGTCGTATTTTGATTTGTGTATTTCATCGTAATAACAGCATCTTCATTTGTTGGACCCAAGGCTGAATTCCAGTAGTTACCTCTGAATTTTTGTGAATAGGAATTGTAGCTAAGATAACCGCCTGGGATGGAACTCGTTCCCGTCGCGGAATACAAACCATGGCCAGAAATTTCGAACTTCTCATTGGGCGCCGTCGTTCCTATACCAACGTTACCATTGCCGACAATTAACCCATAATTATTTGTAGCCCCTGAAGCGCTAAAATAACCGCCAACATTAGTTGATGTTGCGCCAGTTGAAGTCACCGCAGAAGATAGCCCGGTTCTTGTAACACCAGCTGTGCTATTGGCGCCAGATATAGCGATATCCAGCCCCTTGTTTCCATTGGCAGCAGAAGTTGAGCTTGAGCTTAGTGATAAAAGATTTCCAGAGGATAAACCATTGGCTGTTATACTTTGCGCAGAAGAACTTGTAACAGAGTTTGCTGTCAGTGAATGAGCCGTACCTGTTCCGGTAAATGTTTGCGCAAAAGTTCCAGTTCCCGAAGCCATGGAAAAATTCTGATTAGCCGCAATTGTAGTCGCGCCGTTAAGCGACACTGCGCCCGTACCACTGGAAAACGTAGTAGCTCCGCTTTGTGTGATATTGCCGCTGGTTGAAATGGCACCTGCTGAACTCATGTACTGGGTAGAGGTACCATTGATAAGAGCAAGAAGTTCTGTGTAAGGAGTCGTTGCCATGACAGCGTTCACTTTACTTTGCGTCGTATCAGCTGTTGTCTGCAAATATTCAGAAGCAGTTCTGCCAGCCAGGCGTTCAGCTTCCAATGCATAAGGCACAGATTGAATCACGTAAGGAGAACTAAAAGCCACTGTGTCGACACCGTCATAAAAGCTCACATAAACATTACGACTATCAGTCGATGCAGAGGTGTAGCTTGTTGCTCCGCCGCCGCAGACAAGTCCAGCAATGGCTGTGCCGGTATTACTAAAAACTTGCACAAGGCTAAGCGCTTTATCATTTGCAGTTCTTGTCCCGCTGCCAATTTTAACTGAAAAAATACCATCAGAGCTTGCCATGTTTAGAGAATGCGTTTCTTCATAAAGAACGCATTCATTAACGCCAGTGCTTGTCACCTTTACGGTTAGAGTGACAGTAGCACTTTCAACTGGAAGATTATCTTTAACAAGGCGTCCTTGATAGGTAAGCCCAGCAGGGGCAGCATGACCTAGTGGGCTTAAGAAAATTCCCATGATTAAAAATGGAATTAAAATTTTTCGGGTTTTAATAAATTGAGTATTCATCTTGAAAACACCTCTCCCTGAACGCCGCCATAGACTTTAAAAGCTCCACTGGATTTAACGACTCCAGGTTCTTGATTGCCAATCGATGCGGAAAGTTGAAAATTCCCTTGAGTTTGATTTTTAGTAGCTGAAATTAAACCAAACATCGCTTTCCCTGGTACGGGAGCGCTAAAAACAACATCACTCTGAAGATCTATTTTGATGTTCGTAACAGAAATTCTTTTAGTCCCGGCTTCACTAGATTTTAAGACACAAGTGGAAACACCATTCTCATTCGAGGTAGTGCAGGCCTGAGCGGTAACGCCAGTGCCAGAGATCACTTCATAGATCGGCTTAAAAAGCTTTACTGATGAGCCATCTGTATTCATAAGTTGAATAACAACTAAAAGTTCTGATTGCCCATCGGCAACAGCAGGTCCATTTGAAATAATTTCTGATCTTTTAAAATCTTGAACTCTGTCAAACTGAACATGAACTTGATCGCTCAACATACAGCCACTGGTCAAAAGAGCTACACAGAGTGATTGAGCACAATAGAGAATAGAATTTATATAAGTAAGTTTTTTTAGGTAAAATTTTATTAACTGACTCATTCAGGGACTAAATCGGCATTTTTCAGAAATAACTTAAGTTTTAAAACTAGACGTTTCTCCAAAATCCACTGATTGCCTCATTTTGAAAAACGCTCTCTACCTAAAACTCAAACCCAAGTCTGATCTCAATATTAGAATAAAAAAGAGTTTGATTGCCAGAAAACGCATTCGCCCCGCTTCCATAATCAAAGCTGTACTGATGCCACTGCCCATACCAGAAAAGTCCAATCCTTGAAGTGTCACTCAGTGAATAAACACTGCCAACGGAACCATCGAAAGCAAACTTTGGTTTCACGCTAAATGAAGTGCTGTCCGTACTTCCAGATAACAATGGATGCTGGTAACGCATTTGCCACTCGCCGCGAAGTTTATTTGAAACCAGAAAGTGGCTACGATTAAAACCAACGGTAAACATTGTTAAAGAATTACTCTTCACATCTAAGACTGCGCTTGCTGCATCGAGCGCCATAAATGGCATCAAGTGATGCTGAAATCCCAGACGAAAATTCCAGTTATCATCTTTACGGTAAAGCCCTTCAGCTGATAATGTGCGCCAGTTGTAGTTGCCGTTTGTGACAGTAACTGTGCTTGATGAAGACATTTTTCCTGGGGTTTGCTTGTAGGATAGATCAAGACCCCAAGTCTCACTCTGCGTGCCGGCATTAACGAGTGCCGTAGGACCTTGAATGTTTTGAAACGTTGCTTCGCCATTAATATTGGGAACACTTTGCTTATAATATTGAAAATTCATTCCGCCACCAATCCAGACCCAAAATTCTGGATTCGTTTTTTTTCCGGAGACAACAGGTGATATTGCGGGTTCGGGAACTACTGTTTTTACCGGTGCAATCGCAGATTTCAGGACCGGGACCTGAAGGATTTCAGCTTTTTCGGTTATGGCGTTTTGTTTTTTTTCTAGATTATCAGAAGTTGGCACTTTTAATTCGGGCTCGACTAGCGTCTTCTGGATTTCAACAACAGCCGAAGGAGGCAGAGTTGGGACATTGGCAGAGGCAGCGCCATCATCGGCGACGTCTCGTGTCGCTAGTTGAGGAGGCACAACCACTAGGCCATTCTGAGTTGTTAGGCCTGGCTTATTAAAGTCAGAGTTAGAGAAAAAGAAATACCCAGCGCTGGCGATGATACCAAAAAGTAGAAAAAAAATTAGAATTTTTTCGTTTCGGTTAGTCTTAATCATGCGAATCTCTTTGCCATTTTGAGATACTTCTCCAAACCATTGGGTCGGCACAAAACGACTCTGCATTGACGAGGCTAAAGAATAGATTCAGGATCAGCTCACCTTAATTTGGCCTGCGCCGGCCAAACTATCGAATCGCTGCTAGACTTTTTTCAACCGATGGGTTGGCTAATACAAAAATTTTCATCTTATCTAAACTAAAATGAGTTTTAATAGCTAGATTGATTTCATCTAGAGTCAACCGATCTACTGAACGCTGGAAATCATATAAATAGTTTGAACCAACACCGTAAAAATCTAAATACATAAAATTAAACGCAACACGATCTACAGTTTCTAATGCTCTAGGGAACTGTGCGAGAACCATGTTCTTGGCACTAGACAGCTCTTTCGCAGTCACACCCTCATCGATCAATTTAGCTACTTCCGCATTGATTTGTTCTATCACCTGCTGAGTTGTTTCATTTTTTGTAAATGTGGAAACATACATGTAACCTTGATCAAGACCCAAATCCAATGAACTACTAATCCCATAGGTTAATCCCAATTGATCTCGTATTTTAGAATTCAGGCGAGACACAAATCCGCCACCAAAGATCTCATTAATCAAACGCAGCTTTAAGTAATCAGGATGCTTTCGTGGAATCATAGGCATCGCTACACGAATCTCTGACTGAACCAAATCTTTTTTAAATTGCGATTCCATTTTCTTATTATCAGCCGGTGGCTTAATAGCTGCCACAGCGGGTTTCAGCGAACGTGCAGGCCACGATTTAAATCGATCAAGAATTTTCTTTTCGACATCCTCACTAATATTTCCCACTATACTTAGAATCGAATTATTGGGACGATAATTTGTTAGATAATTTTTAATAATATCGGACTTTCCAATTTTTTTAAGGGAAGCTTCCGTGCCGATCGAAGGATAGGCCAGAGGTGTCCCTTTATGTAGAAACGCATTCAAACCTAAATCAGCAACTTGAGACGCATCGTCTTGCACTTTTTTTAACTGAGCCGTAAATTCTTTTTTTAATTTTGTGATTTCTTCATTTTGAAACGTCGGCTTAAAAACAAGCTCACTAAATAAATCCACAATAGCGTCTACAGACATCGACAAACCGTCGATAGACACCAGCGTATACTCGTCTCCAGGAGCAATGGATAAGTCCGAACCCAACGATGCAATTTTATCAGCGATTTGAGTTGCCGAATACTGATTGGATCCTTGTTCAAGTAACGAAGCCGTTAAATGGTTAACACCCACTTTTTCAAGTGTGTCGTTTCTTTGCCCAACTTTTACTAATAAATTTATACTGAATCGGGGAAGTGAAAGATCTCTGAAGAGGTAAACTTTAAGTCCGTTCTCTAGGACAAGTTCCTTCGTCGGTTTTAATTTTAATGCGGTTGAACTTGTAGGTTTGGCTGCTATCGCAACTGGTGTTGGATTGGCGGAAGGTATGTCCTTTTTTGCCGTCTGGCAGGACATCAAAAGAATCGAAGCGGTAAAACAAACTCCAACTAAATATTTAAACATTTTCTAGTCCTTTACTTCTTAGGTGACAAAGACACTATCGAGCGTTGTTGCTGATTCAAATATTTGGCTGCCACAGTTTTAATTTCAGCGAGTGTTACGTTTTGGATTTTTTCAATATCAGTAAATAAAGTTTCATAGTTTCCTGTCGAAATCTCTGCAGACGCTAGCAAACGGGCTTTATTGTCTAATGTTCGTAAAGAATCCACATGGGATTTAATAGCTAAAATTTTTGCTTTTTCTAGCTCTGATTCCTTAACTGGAAAATTCCTAAGCATGTATATTTCGTTGTAAACAACGTTCAAAGGATCTTCAATTTCAAGCCCCGGCTTAAGAGAGACATGAATATTCAAAATACCTTGATCCATTAAATTGTAATGACTGCAATCAGCCCCTGTCGCCATCTCTTTTGAATAGACAAGTCGTTTATGCAATCGACTTGAAGATCCCGAACCTAATATTGTACAGATTAAATCTAATGCATAAGAATCGGGATGATCTTGAGGTACGCTTTGGAAAACCAAATTAAAACTATTCGCCTTTACATCTTTTTTCAATTTAGCATTATACTGAACAGTTTGTGCTGGTTCTTTTTTATAGTTTCTCTCTGGAAGATCTTTTTTCTCCAAAGGCCCATAGTATTTTTCCACTAATTTTTTAACTTCTGGAATTTTAATATCACCGGCAATAACAAGAACCGCATTATTAGGAACGTAAAATGTTTCATGAAACTTACGTAATGTATTTACGTTAAAATTATTGATATCATCCATAGTGCCGATAACTGGATTTTTATAATTGCTCGCTTTGAACACAGTGCCCATTGTAAGTTCAAAAAGCGCCATTGTTGGATTGTTGTCTACACGCCAACGTCTCTCTTCTTTCACAACTTCGCGTTCTGTTTTTAAATCCTCTTCACGTAACAAAAGCTGACTCATGCGATCGACTTCTAATTGCATCATCAGATCTAACTTTGAACTCGGTAATGATTGATAAAACCCAGTGTAGTCATAACTTGTAAATGCGTTATTAGAGATGCCATTTTCATGAAGGATACGATCGTAGTCATTGCCAGGAAAGCGCTTTGATCCCTTGAACATCATGTGCTCTAGCATGTGAGCCGCACCTGTCACCCCCGCGTATTCGTCACGAGATCCCACTTTATACCACGTGTGGTAACTAATCAGCGGAAGTGAATTGTCGACGTGAAGAATAACCGTTAATCCATTTTCCAGTGTATATTTCACTACTGAAAATTGAATGCGCGCCGGAGTTTTTGTTTGAGCCCACATAAATGTTGAGGCCAGGAATGTAATTAGAAAAAAGAAAACTGAGGTGTTCTTCGACATAAGTAAGGTCATCATAAAACTCAACTTATGAAGGGTCAAGGTCTACTGAGCTGGTCTGTTATTGTACGACAAACTCGGTAAAGTAAATATCTTTGATTGAACCGCGTGGTAGGATCTGATTGATCTCGAATGCTATGTTCTCTTTCAAGAATAGCTTGCCTTGTAGAGTTTCGACATCGCTGAAGGTCTTGGAATTTAACAAATCAACAATGCGATCACGAGCACGAGCACGGTTTTCTGTATTAATAATTTCTTCAAAACCTTCATGGTCCAGTAATTCTAGATTCACTTCCAGACGGATCATGCGTTTAGGCTCGCCGCCTAAATTCACAGTGAATTTATCCATCGTGTAGATAAACGGTCCGACGATATCCGTTGGAGCTTCCGAGGCGATTTGTCGTTTTAAATCTTCTTCTGTAATTTTCGAATTAGACCAACCCATCGTACCTTTGTAGGTCATAAATAATCCAAAGCCGCCAATACCAAGGTTTGCCACAGCAAAGACTAACGTCAGTATTTTTTTGATATCAACCGATTTGCCACTGCCAGCAGCCGCTTGGCCGTCTTTTTTCGCTTCGGACATAAGTACCTCTTAACTATTTTTTCGGTATAAAGTCCTAAGACCTTAGGCCCAAATTGAAGATACTCGTGATTATACTAGACGAAAGATTATTGTTATGTGGAAAATGGCAAAAATATCAATAACTTGTCACAGTTTCCAGACTTGCACTTTGAAAAAAATAGAGTTTCAATAAGTAGGAATGAATAAAACGACCAGATCCGCAGTCATAGTTTTTTCGTCAATATTTTTGACACTTCAAGTTTCCGAAGGAAAGCTAAATGGCCCCGAAGGAAAGTCAGATACTTCGACTGAAAAAAAGTCTGACCAGAAAGACGAATCCTTATTACCAGAGCAACTTTTGCAAATCGCAGATACAAAGGCGTTCGCAAAATATGTTTTCCTAGTTGATAAAAGCTTAAGAACTTTATTTTTATACGAACGCGAAGAGACTAAAATTAAAAAAGTTGGCGAATTCCCCGCAGACATTGGAAAAAACGACGGCAACAAAATGAAACGCGACGATCACAAGACTCCGGAAGGAATTTATTTTTTCCAGAACTTCCTCAAACCGCCACAAATTCCTTTTGAAACATATGGGAAAATGGCATTCACTTTGGATTATCCAAATATTTTCGATAGTCGTGCTAAAAAATCGGGAAGTGGTATTTGGCTTCACTCTATTCCCGAATCGGTCCCGTTGACCCGTGGTTCACGTGGTTGTGTTGTTGTAAGAAACGAAGTAATTGAAAAGTTAACTCAGTACATTCAGTTAAAAGAAACTCCGATTTTGATTTTCGACCAAGTTAAATTTGTACCTGCAACAGATCATGAAAAGAAGAAGAGCGAAATTCACGCGTTCGTCGACGGCTGGCGCGATGCCTGGCAGAGTAAGGCCATTGATAAGTATATCGATTTCTATGACGACGAGTTCAAATCTTTGGGTTACACTAAAAAGCGTTGGAAAATGGAAAGAAGCTAATCCAGAAGGTTTCGAGCTTAGTCAGAAACAGGTAGAGCCAGCAGCTTCAACGCCAACTAGCTCAAACTAAAATAAATAACTAGTGAGTCTCTTCAGGCTGTACATCCGTATCGCCTTCTTGAGAAATGTCGATATTAGCAGCCACATCTGGCAATGCATCTAGCGATTTTGTAAGCTCATCTTGAGTCATTAGATTGTTCTTCATGTACCATTCTGTAAGACGAGTATCAAATTTCAATTTTTTTAAAGAATCACTTAATGACATAGCACTTTCCTTTTTTTGGTCGAGATCCCAATAGATAGCTTAAAATGGCCGCAAGGTCTAGGATTTAGTTCCAATAGCGAGGATCCCGCTTCTTCGAGGAATCCTGTTCTTCATTGTTCACAATCAGGCGTAAGTTGGTCTTCTTTTTAGTTTTAGACTCTTGGACACGCGTTTTATAGAGTCCCCAGAAGAATATATAGATGATTCCTGACAAAATTCCACCCAGATGGGCCAAATGAGCGACTTCTCCGCCGACAACCCCACTCGTCAATAACGACGAGATCTGGATAAACCCGAGGATCATCACGAAATAACGAGCTTTCATAGGGAAAACCATAAAGAAATAGATCACTCTATCTCCAAACAACCACCCGTACGCCAGCATCAATGCGAATAAAGATCCACTGGCGCCAACGACGGGAACCAAAAGCCCCTTTTGAGAGCCAGAAAAGTACGAATAAAGGGCAATTCCAAAAACATATATTATGGCAGCGCCAATACCGTTGATAATATAAAACGCCAGAAACGATTTACTTCCCCATCGAGTTTCGAGCTCAGCCCCCATAAACCACAGCATCAGCATATTAAATACGATATGAGTTACTTGGGATTGGGAATGCAAAAACATATACGAAGCCAGCTGCCAGATAGAGTAATCAAATAATACCTGTCCTGGCTGAAGCGCAAAAATATCTGTCAGAGGAACTTTTAAAAAGCCCTCCAAAATCACTTGGCCAACAAACCAGATAGCCACAGAAACGATCATTAGCCATTTCACAGTTGGTGGAAACGGAGGTATAGACATTGAAACTTGAGATGGTCGATAATTCATGATTTAACCCTGCTATTAAAGTACCCCAAGTAGTTCTGGTATGTCTGCTCAAGAGTTTCAATAACGACTTTTGTCTGAGCAATTAAAGGGAAGAAATTCAAATCCCCGGCCCAACGGGGAATCACATGAAAATGCAAATGGTCTGGGATACCCGCACCCGCAGCAGATCCATGATTCATACCCAAATTAAACGCGGATGGAGCATAAATATCCGTCACCGCCTGACAGGCCAGTTTTACTGTAGCCATAAGATCGGCATACTGATCACTGGTCAATTTTAGCAAATCACCAGAATGCTGCTGAGGAAGCACCAACAAATGTCCGCTGTTGTACGGAAACTTATTCAAAACAATCATCGAATATTCAGATTTGTAAACACACAACGTATCCATCGAAATGGATTTCGACGAATTACAAAACACACAACCCTTAACAACTTCCTGCTTACGAATATATTTATACCGAGCCGGTTTGAACAAAACATTCTTAACCAAAGAAATATTTCGCAAATCTCCTTTCGAGGATTTGCTTTTAACTGCCTTAGAAATTTTCTTTGATTTGCTTTGTTTTATTTTCATATCTATTTATTGTCGTCCCAGAATCCTGGCATGATCATCATTGGTTGGTTTAGGTATTTCATACGGAATACTTTCTCAACAGATTGACCGATCGCTTGATCAGCAAACAATCCTTTGACTTGCGCAACTGAATTTACAGGATCGTCTTCGCTCGTATCACCAAAATCTAGAATTGATTTTTTGCGTTTAGGAATTTCGATCACTTCAAAATCGGTTCCTAATTTGGCTTCAGCAGCGGCTAAATTAACAGCGTCTTCAAACATGCCTTCTTGATCTGCAAATCCCAGTTTCACTGCAGCGGTACCTGTGAACACGCGCCCGTCAGCATATTGATCCATGATTTTATCATCCAGTTTACGCGCCTCTTTTACTGTTGTGCGGAATTGTTGATACACTTCGGTGATCATGCTTTGGAATAACGCTTTTTCATCGTCGCGCATCGATCTGAATTCATTCCCAGAATCTTTAAAGCGACCCGAAGTGATAGTGAAGCGACTGATCTTAGCCCAATCATATAATTTCTCTAAATTAGCAAACTCCATGATCACACCGATAGAACCAACCAGAGCCCCCGGCGCTACGACAATCTTGTCGCACGCAACTGCCGAGTAGTAAGCACCACTCGCCATAATTCCGGTCGACACACAGATAATTGGTTTTTTAGTTTCTTCTTTTGCTCGTCTGATTTCTGCAAAAATTTCTTGAGACGGTCCAACAGAACCACCTGGCGAATTGATGTTAATAACAATCGCTTTAATATTTTTATCTTTTCTGTATTTATTTAAATTTTTGATGAAGCGCTTACCATTCATAATAACGCCACTTAGTTCCATATGAAGGATACTATTTTTAGCTATGTCGATTTTCGCATCGTCATCATCCGCGCTAAAATATGATCCACCTTTTTTCAATAGGAAACCAAGAACAAGGAATACCAGCGCAACTATAACAACTTTAGCCAAGAAACTCTTTTTCATTTTACTCTCCAACGGTATAGGAAAGCTTAAACGAAAAAAGGGCTCCGATAGGAGCCCTTTTTAATCTTTATATGTAATGTCAGAAATTTAGTGGATGCCTAAGCATCCACTGCAGACCAACTAGTTCTTAGTGTCTGATTTCACGCCTTTTAAAGCGTCTGCGAACACATCACCGAAGACAGTTTTTGAAGAAGCCGTTGCTTTTTTAACATAATCGTCAACATCAGCTTTTTGCTCTCTCAATTTAACTAATTTCGAAGACAAGCCAATTTTACGAGCATCTTTATCGATAGAGATAACTTCTGCTTTTAAAGTTGCGCCTGATTTTACGAAATCTTCAGGTTTAGCGATCTTATCAGTGCTTAATTCAGAAACATGGATCAAGCCTTCGATATCGCTCTCAAGTTCTACGAACGCTCCGAAGTCGGCAACTTTAGTTACTTTAACATCGTGTTGAGTTCCGATGGCGTATTTAGTTTCGATATTTGACCATGGATCATTCTCAAGTTGTTTAAGACCTAAGCTGAAACGTTCGTTCTCGATGTCTACACCTAGAACAACCGCACGTACTTTTTGACCTTTAGCAAACATTTCTGAAGGATGATTTACACGTTTAGTCCAAGAGAAATCTGAAATATGAACTAGACCGTCAATGCCGTCTTCGATACCGATGAACACACCGAAATCTGTAACAGATTTAACTTCGCCCTCGATGATAGTTCCTGGAGGATAAGTTTCTTTCAACTCAACCCAAGGATTGCTCATCAATTGTTTCATACCTAAAGAGATTTTTCTGTTTTCATTGTCGATTTCCAAAACTTGTACTTCTACTTCTTGAGTTGGTTGTAAGATTTGGTTCGCGTGTTTTACACGTTTAGTCCAGCTCATTTCTGAAACGTGGATTAAACCTTCAACACCTTCTGCTAATTCAACGAATGCACCGTATTCAGTAACAGAAACAACTTTACCCTTAACTTTTTTACCAACTGGGTATGAAGCTGCAACTGATCCCCACGGATCTTCTTGAAGTTGTTTTAGACCTAAAGAAACACGTTGTTTTTCTTGGTCATACTTAAGGACTTTAACTTGGATTTCGTCACCCACGTTGATCACTTCTGATGGATGCTTTATACGGCCCCAGCTCATGTCAGTGATATGTAGAAGTCCGTCCATGCCGCCTAAGTCAATGAACGCACCGTAATCAGTGATGTTCTTAACAAGACCAGCAACAACAGATCCTTCACGCATTTGATCGATAGTTTGTGTCTTAAGATTTTCTCTTTCTTCTTCAAGCAATGCTCTACGAGAAAGAACGATGTTACCGCGTTTTTTGTTAAACTTGATAACTTTGAATTTATATTTTTTACCTAAGAAGATGTCCATGTTGCGAACAGGTCTTAGATCAATTTGTGAACCAGGTAAGAATGCTTTCACGCCGATATCGACTTGTAAGCCACCTTTAACTTTAGCGATCACTGTACCTTCAATCACTTCTTCGTTCTCTGCCGCTTTAGTGATGTCAGTCCATGCTCTTAACATGTCAGCTTTATCTTTAGATAAAACGATCATGCCGTTTTCATTTTCAATACGATCGATCAGAACTTCAACTTTGTCGGCAACTTTTACGTCGCGAACGCCATCAATAACTCTGAATTCGTTAATATCAATTAGGCCCTCAGATTTGTAATTAATGTCTACTAGTACATAATCACTCTGAACTTCAACTACGGATCCGGTTACTACGTCCCCTACTTTGAAATCTTGCTGTTTTACTGCCTCCGAGAATAATTTTTCGAAGTCCAAACTTTTTGAACCCGATGGTCCATCTTTTAGGATCTCTGCATCCTCAGCATCTAGGATAGATAATACCTTAGCGCGTTCCGTTTCCGTTTTATTTAATTGTTTTGCCATATGAATTGATTGTTCCTCCCGATCTTAAGGTCCTTATTGAACCCATAAGAATTCTTATGTCGTTTGGTTTTAATTGCGTAGGGGAATCAAAGTCAAAGGGTTTTTAGTGACTATTTATATAGTCGCTAACTTTTGCTGGATATGCTTGTCTACGGCGGCTACCACCCCATACAAGTCTAGTTCGGTTGTATCTACAACAAGCGCGTTCTCCGGCACTTGCAAAGGCGCCGCTTTTCGAGTGGTGTCCTGCTGATCCCTGATTTTTTGAGCTGATTGGACTTCCAATAGGTCGGAACCTTGCTCGAGCGCCCGTCTAAGCGCCCGGTTTTCACTATTAGCTGTTAAATAAACTTTAATAGGAGCATCGGGGAAAACAACGGTCCCACAATCACGGCCCTCGGCCACAAGGCCTTTCTGACCTAAAGCGCAATTACGTTGAGCGACCAGCAATGACTTGCGAACTTCCTGATGATGACTAATACGACTGGCAAAACTACCCACGTCCTCGTGATTGATTTGCTCAGTTACATCCACGCCTTGGAAAAGCACTTCTGTTTTCTCTTGAGTCAATTCAATTGACCATTCGTCGCTATTGCAAAGAGCGACTAACGCTTTGGTGTCTTCCAAATCGATATTCTTCTTTAATGCGACATAAGCAAGGCCCCGATAGAAAGCGCCAGTGGAAACCCATTTCCAGCCATGCTTTCGTGCGATTTCACGACTGACCGAAGACTTCCCGCTCGCTGCCGGCCCATCAATAGTAACGACAACTCCAAACTTACCCATGAACTAATACCTCGGCCAATGCTTTAATAGCTGCTTGGTTTTCAATCTCAAGCCCCACACTCAATCGTAAATGCTGAGGCAATCCGTAGTTTTTTACGGGCCTTAAGATGATTCCTTTACGCAATAACTTTTCAAATACCTGATTAGCATCAGTTTTAGTGTCTAGAAGAACAAAATTACCCTCAGATGGAATGTAGTCAATTTTCAATCGACTTAACTCTTTATAAAAATAATCTAAACCCGCCCAAGTGACCTGTTGAGTTTGCTTTATAAATGCCTGATCTTTCATCGCCGCAATTCCGGCAGCCTGAGCCAAACCACTGACATTAAATGGTTTTCTCATTTTATTGTACGCCTGAATAATATCCGTGCCCGCAAGCATCGCGCCCAAGCGCAAGCCGGCCATTCCAAATATTTTAGAGAACGTTCGCAGTACAACTAAGTTGTCTGTAGTTTTCAAATAAGAAAGTGCCGATTCATAATCCTTAGCACGAGTGAATTCAAAATAAGCTTCGTCAAAAACTACCAACACATCTTTTTGCTCTCGGAAATAGTCCAAGAATGCTCTCATAGTCGTAGCATTCATATAGGTTCCCGTTGGGTTATTAGGATTGGCAATAAACACGATTTTGGTTTTTGCCCGATTTTTCTCGAAGGTCTCGATCGTTTTTTCTAAGTCAAAATCCCAACCATTTTTAAGTGGAGCGCGAACACATTCAACCTGGCAGGCGCCGGCAGTGACTTCATAGGCCTGAAACGAATACTGAGGAAACAAAATTTGATCTTGAGACCGACAGAAAATACGAACCAAGAAATCGATGATTTCGTCAGTTCCATTTCCAAATGAAATATTTTCCGACTTAATATTCCAGAATTGTGCACCAGCCTTGAGCAACTCATACTGACTTGGATCCGGGTACAGGTGCTGATTGGCAACGGCGCTGGCTAATGCTTTTTGCACTAAAGGACTAGGACCTAACGGGTTTTCGTTACTAGCTAACTTGTAAACTTGCTTGAGTCCGTACTCGCGCTGAGTTTCTTCGATAGGCTTGCCCGGTTTGTAAGCAGTAAGGTGATTTATATAATCAGGAATTTTCATCTAGACAGCAGTTATATTATCAGATATCTGCTGGATTCAATTACTTTTTATGACTAAACAGGTTGATGTCGGTATTTTTTTTGGTGAATCCTTTTACGAAGTCATTTTAACAGAAAGACATTCTGATTCTATTGTATTTAGCGGTTCATTTTTTAATCTGAAAGAATCCTACAAAACTAAACTTCCTAAACTCTTGCTCAGTTTCGAAAATATCAAAATCGAAAATGTTTACGTCAGCTATCGTTATTTAGAGAGAATCTTTAAATTCAAGCTGGGCGGCTCTGTGGCGCAGATTGTGACAAAAGACTACGAAGGTTGGCTGAGCCTACATCAACAAAACAAAAAAGAATCATTTTTTACTTTAAAAGCACCACCCGACTTATCTTCATTGGATATGGTTTTTTCAATAAACGAAAAAATCAATAGTGATGGTTCTGTTCAAACACCTCTATCCGCCGAAGAACTAAACGAAATTGTCGCTGACCTTAAAAAGAAAGAAGCCAAACGTGTTTGCCTAAACCTTGTGAATTCGCACAAAAATCCAGTTCATCGCGACCAAATCAGAACGGCTCTTGTCGAAAATCAATTTGAAGTGTTCGATGCGTGCGAAGTCGGCGGCGAGAGTGACGTAACCACATGGCGAACAAGTTTAATTGAAGCGTCTCTGGCTGGCACGTTTAACGAAATGAAAAGCGAAATTTTAGAATCGTTGCAATCCGTAGTGGCTGCCGAGAATGTGAAATACGTAACGAACAAAGCAGCGACATCTAAATGTAGAAATATCTTATCTGGACTATTTGCACTGGAAGATTCTTTCTTTGATCATGCAAAGACAAAATTTCGTCTGCCAGATAAATTTGATGTTGTTCATTTAGGATTAGAAAACTTTTCTGTTTGGCTAAACGAGGATGATTTTTGGCAAAGCCCATGGGGCCAAACATCTATTCGCGCTAAAAAACGAATTGATTTAAAAGTCCAGCCAACCAATTCATTCATACTAAATATCTTTGATGAGGTCGAAATTAGTTCGGATGAAGAAAGTTTCGAACCGGGCCCGATGTGTTTGGGACGTGGTAAAACACCATGTGTATACGATGTGCTAAACTCAGAAAACGTGACCGTTGAACTCCAAAAGAAAATTAAAGATTCGTTCTGGGCGTTAGCACGCCTGGCGACGGGACGCCACACCCAAGAAAAGTCATTTGATGAATTTAGAAATGTTATCTGGGATCGCATCTTGGTCGAAGCTAGCTTTTTAGTCAGCAACGAAACCGTTGTGATTTATGGCGATCTACCAAAAAGTTTCGAAACCCGCGCGAAAAGTTTAATGAAAGCAAAAAATATCGTTTTCATTTCTCAAAAAGAATTTCCTAAATCTTGGTTGGCCCTATTACGTGGCCGTGCGGAAGCAAATTAATGGATACACGAACTACTGATTTTCATTTTTTCTTAAAGTCCGTAAGCCTGAAATTTACTAGCGTTGCTGTTTTTAATTCTGAGTTCAAATGTCTGCATATCCAGACTCCGTTTTCAAACAACTCAGTGGGAATGATGATCGGTCCAAAAACTCTAAAGAATTTCTTCCCTTGGGATGGCTCGCAAGTAGTCGTCCACAACGATCCTTTACTTGGTTGCAGCCAGTCGGACAGACTGCAAT
Source organism: Bdellovibrio sp. 28-41-41 (assembly GCA_002256935.1). GTDB lineage: Bacteria > Bdellovibrionota > Bdellovibrionia > Bdellovibrionales > Bdellovibrionaceae > UBA2316. The sequence goes on along the minus strand of NCGL01000065.1, from coordinate 23,454 downwards.
TCATATTCTCTGCAGAATCATTTCATTTTTGCATTGAAGAAACATTTGCTACTCGTTGGGACTTTAGCAAAAAAATGATCAAAATTCCGCCGATCCCTGTTGTTGAAAACAACCGAACCAATACGCAGTTAATTGATGCTTTAACCAGCCAAGGGGACTGTCCTTCCAGTGTTCGTGATTTTGTAATAACGACATTACAAAAAATTGAAAAATTCCAATTTGATTTTAAAAATATCCTAAAAGGCCACACTAACTTTACAAACAAAGATCTCCATAAAGACTATCTTAATACCGTTTCGAATAGCTCTCTAAAAACGATCAAATCAAAAACATATGTTTCGTCTCAGATTGAGTATGAGTTTGGCGCACAGTCCTTACTAAAATTAAAAACGTCAACGTCGGAACTAGGTGTTCGCATTGATTTCCAAGGCACTACAAACCACGCTACCATTCAAATGGCTGACTCAGTAACGGATTCCATATGTTTTGGTTTCTTCGCTGATTACTTTCAGTTTAGCGATTTAATGAATGAAGCCACCTTTTCACATTTTCAAATTGCAAAGCCGACACAATCATTTGTTAATTCAAAAGTTTTCACGAATAGAATCTATTCTGACCATTGCGGTGTAGACTTGATTAATCAGGCATTACTGGATTGCTGGTCGGAAAAGACAAATTTGAAACCATACCTGCTATTAAAACCTTACTTTCAACTAATCTCCGGAAGCGAAACTTTGGATTTTAATTTAGGAAATGCGAGACCAATTGGCTCTGCCGGTCTGACTTATAACTTTGAACCGTTACTTGCATCCCGTCCGACTCCCGGAGCTTCGACGATGCCGAGCCTATTCGATTTCTACCGTGCCGGCATGGACGTAAAATCAAGCCGATATCAATTTCGTTCTCCTAAGGCGAAAGAGACAAATGATTTTCAGGCCGTTCTAGATTTAGAAAGCCTACGCCCAGCTCAAATGGCATTCATGAATCCATGCATTCCGAGTAAAATTAAAACGGGTAAATTGAAATCTGTATTGGTAAAACCGACATTTATGGTGAATGACAAAACAGAAGAGAGTCTTTTTGGAGTTAAAGATTTATCTGCGGGCGACCAAGTGCAGGCTTCATCAGGCGCCCTTGATTTTGCTTAAAATTAATTAAAATATCTTTCAAACTATAAAAATCAAATGGCTTATAAATTAAATGAATAGGCAAATCTGCCACGTTGTCTTCAATGTCAGGCATACCTGTCGCCACAATCGTAGCCGCTGGCAGCTGTTTTTTCTGCTCTAAGCGCTTCAGCCACTTTTCGGCAGACTGAGGACCGACAAACCAGTCGCAAATAAGGAGGTCATATTTTTCGCCTATCTCCATGCTATCGTCCGGAATCCTCATAAGAACGTCTAATGGAAGTTCTTCCATCTCAAAAAAATCCTTGTAGAAGTCGCAAATATCTTCGCTGTCTTCCACTAACAAGGCTCGTTTATAAAAGTGACCTATTTTATCCATTTCCATAACTAAAGCAGTTTACTTTATTTATTCAACTATTCAACTACTTTTTTGTGACAGCCTCTGCCGCCCCCCAGAAAGTGTTTCATTTAAATAAACGCACTTAGCCGCTCAAACGCATATTTAACAGCCCTCAGTGTCTCATTTTTAGACTTATCCAAAGGGTCATTTCTGCCGATAAATTACTAGAACGCTCAAAGAAATCTACATAGCAATAGGTAGAGAAACCCACAGAGGAGTAAATCCATGATTGCCAGCTTTCGAAAAGATCGACAGTTTCTAGCACGCACTCATTTTACATCGTTTGCTGTAATGAGTGTATTAAACTTAGCATTGTGTTTTTTTGCTGACATTAACTCAAAAGATTTATTGTGGTACTTGCCTCTGGTTCTGATCTTATCAACAACTAAAATTCAACTGGTAGTGGGTTGCTTTATTTATGCTACTGTCGTTAGTATTCTTCGTTCTGATTTTGAGCCCGTTTATCTTTTGGCTGTGCCAATTGCCATTATTGTCACATTTCCACTGACCGCATTTCTTCACAATGCTAGTCATGGCAGTTTTAGCCCCAAGTGGCTGAATCGCCCCATTGGTGAAGTCGTCGGCGTCATGCAGCTCTCTGGCTTTGCGCAATGGAAAATCGTACATGTTGTTCACCACATGCATTCCGATGACCCTCAATTAGATCCGCATCCACCATTAAATAAAGGATACTGGGAGTTTACCCGTGGTATGCGCGAGGCCGCTATAAATGCCTATGTTAAATTCTTTTTCAAAACTCATGGCCAAGATACCCAGTCCTTAGCTGCCATCAAACGATTTGGTCACGCCGCAAAATTAGATCAAAGCGCCCGAGTCCTATTTTGGCTGTTATTACTTGGACCTCAGTTATTTACATTTCTGTTTTTATCTTCGATCGTCTTTAAAATGTTTCATTATGCTTGGTTCAATTACTCCACCCATCGCCCAATGGACTCCTCTGCTGAAATTCAAAATTTAAATACCCGATTGTTCTATCGATTGGTTAATGCGATCGCATTTGGACTCTATTTTCATAAAAATCATCATTTAGTTCCCACCCTATTTGATCCACGAACTCTCCAAAAGGCCCCTGCAGAAGAACAGCCAATCGCAGCATAAAGAGCCCTGGTATAAAGAATTTTCCTGTCAAAAAAGTATTCAATCCTTCGATGTATTTGCTCTAAAAAGGCGTCCAAGGTTTTCGGCGTCTGCCTTTATTTTTTAAATAGATTTGTATTGATGAATTTTGCCCTATCCCTTATCTTAGACGAAGAGAAATTCCTAGATAGGGATAGGTTCAATGAATTTAGAGACTTTAAACCAATTTAATAAACGTGAGTTCGGGCGTCTCTTTGGCCTATACGTAAAACGTCAAAAGGATTTACTTAACCTTACTTCGGATAAAATCGCCGAAGCTACAGGCATAACACTTAAAGAAGTAAAAATGATTGAATCGGGTCGCAAACGCCTTTCTCAAAACGAATTCGAAACTATCGTTTCGGTAATGCAAATGGATAGAGGCGAGATATTAAATTTGAGCAAAATCACACACGTTGAAAATATTCTAAATTTTCTAAGGGAAATCAATGGGTTCCTCCAAAGATAAAAAACTACGAAACTTTATTAAAGATGTAGGACTACCTTTGAATCGAGCCCCAGAGGCATTAGGATTGTCTCCATTGACCTTCTTGGACTGGTGGTCAGGTTATCGATCACGAGTGATCCAAAAAGCTCAATTTGTTCAATTGGGTCAGTATCTTCATATTAATGAAGATACTATTTTAGAAGGCACATACGATAAAAATTTCGTGCGCTCTATCTTGTTTTCAGACGATGCGGTTATGCCAGAAAAGTACACTCAAAACAAATTCAGTTATTTACGTTCATCGGCTCATATTTTTAAGTATCTGACATTAAAATATGGACAGCATTTCAGTGATATGATTGCAAGAAAACTGAATGTTTCACCTCTAATTTATTCAGATCTAAATAATAAAATTAGCCTTAACTATTTTATAGATTTGCTGGAAATATTAACTGACCATGGTTTTAAGCAAAGTGATTTGGATCAATTGTCCTGCGTGATGTTTTTAAGCCTTGGCCAAACACCGCAGATGCTTGCAGAGTTCAGCAAAGCTCGCAATTATTATGACTGTTATGAAGTCGTCGCTAAAAACTTTAAAAATCTCGATAATAATTTTAGAATTAAGACAGATCTAGATCGTACATGCTTTAAGGTCACTACATTTTTAGACTACGATAACCATGCTCACATTGATTTTAGTAAAAGGAATGTAGATAAAGTTCTGCGCTATCGTTTAATTTTGGCCGGATGGTTTCCCTATCTTTCCAATTTAGCACCTTCTTTACCTGAGTACAAAGTCAGCTACACTTCCGATGGCATTCACTGTGATTATACTTTTAATTTTCCTGCCACCGAAAGTAGACACATGCACTTGGTACAAAACAAAGACTCACTAACTGACTAATTTCAGATGTTTTTCTTCCGCCGTCTCGTTGAAAATCAATTCATCCACAGCTGAGTGAATTTTTTGATACCCTACATCGTTAGGCACAAATTCTTGTATATTTCTAAACAGCACTTCGTTTTCTGTACATATAGATTTAATACTAGGCACATTGAATTTTTCAATCATGATTAGCAAATGAGTGCCTGGCCACACCGGATGATCAAATTCTAACCCCCTAGTGTAGGACCCAATATCTTCGAGCCATCGCGAAGACCGAAACCGTTCATTGGTGCCACCTAAAATACTTGTGTAACCCATGCGGGTAATATGAATGTAAATCATCGCATAACAAATATGGATTAGCTTTAATCCGGTTTTATGGAACGAATAATTGTTTTCGATAGCCAGCGCCCCACAATCCGCCACCATGGGGTGTAGTTTCTTAAAATCAGCATAAGCCATCTGACACTTTTCTGGTAGCCCCGGCAACATATCTAGAAACGGTGTTTTTAACTGGTACTCTTTAGCTCGAGCTTCATAAGTTGATCGAATGGCCACAACCAATTTGGGCTGAAACACGTCACTTATATCATAAATCAAATAATGAGTGCCGACCATATCTTGCTTGTCGAGCGTGACATAGTCAGGGCGTGAACGCTCGAAATTAGATTGTTTAAACACAATGATATCATTAAGAATTTTCTGTACAGCCGGATTCATCATTTGGTTTATAACGTAGTCCAAAATCACAAGTCTAAAACGTCCTGAACTCTTATTCATGTTTCCACCCTTTAATCGAGATTAGTCAAATTCCAATAAAATAAAACTAATGGTTACAAAATGGTTTCACAGACTAAAGTATCGGCATAATTTTGTAAAACATAAATAAATTAAGATGAATTGTTGAATTTGTTTCCAATTCTGAGGTCGTCGTCTCGAAACAAGGGCATTTTCTTTCGCAAACGTATCCCTTTGAAACAGATCTCTCGATATTCGATAAAGTTGCTCGGTTGAACCCGATTGTCCCTGCTAAATTGAATGATTTACGAGGTTCCAAAAATCTTTTCGAATACTTTAGCTTCTAAGTGAGGATAATGGCCAACGTCCTCAATAAGGTAAACATTACCGCCTTGTTCGCTCCAATAAGACTCTTCGTCTCGAATTAATCCATAGTAAGGATCCTCAGAACCGATATAAACTTTAGCTTTGCGACCCTTCAACGAGACTTGGTGATTTAAGATATAATCGACTAAAACGGTCCGCCAGCAATTCATATCAACTGGTGGGAATTGGGAAGCCACTGCTTCGAATTCCTTTAACTTACTCGCTTGAGCCCAAAGACGGCGGTAGTATAGTGGGTCAGAACTAACCGCTGTGACCAGTCGGGCAAAGGCTTCTATCTTGTTGCTTGCCATTTCCATTCCTTTTGCAGCCGCCGTCAAATCCTGCTTTCTTTCTGGGATAGCGGCCTCACTAGCCAAATGCTGAGCAAAATTTATAAATGCCTTGGGAAGATCGCGAAGAGGAGAAATCAAAATTAAATTTGAATCTCTAATATTTACTAAATCTTTTACTTTAAGAGCTAAATCGCATCCAAAGCTGTGGGCGATAATCCCATTGTATTGGCCCACGTTGTATTGATTTACGCACTGCTGAACCAATTCTTCAAACGAGGAAACATCTTTGGGCTGATCCCAGAAATCAACTGCCGATTTATAGCTAGTTAACCATTTCCTCTCTAGAGCAGCGTTTCCGCCCGGTCCAAAATGCAGAAACAGATAGCGTAAATTGGAATGACTCATGCTTCCTTACCTTATGTTATAACTTTCCCAAAATTTCTTCTAAAATTTTCAAATTGCGTGCACTCGATTTCTGCTGTTCCGCTTTAATTTCTTGGGTTTCAAAAAAACCCTTTATATCGACAGCCACAAGGGGCGGCAGTCTTTTGTTTTCGATAAAATACAATATGTATGGAGTAGAAATACTAGAAAGCAGAAAACAGGCGCTACCTATCTGAGACGCACTCACATTTGGATCCGTCAGCATCCGCACAAGCTCTTCGCTAAAACTAGCTGGTATTTCTTCTAAATCGATAAAACCGGCAAAAATAGAGGCAATAGGATGAGACTTCTTTTTTGCATTTTCCAATCGTCCATGAAGTACCGGCTCACCCAGATGATAATTATAACTTTGAATTCGCTGAGTGTAGCCCAAATCTAAAGCCGAACCTGTTGGAATTTTTAGGGCTCCAGCTTCCTCATGAAGGGCTATTTTCATTTTAACACCCTCTACGGTCGTTACGTCCACGGCATCAAATAAAAAATCTATTCCGGTAAGGAACTCGGTTAAATTGGCTTTAGTTAGGCCTTCCGGCCATATTTTCACATCCGCATAGGGATTGATGTCTAGTACTTTATCGCCATAAACATTTGCTTTGTTGCGTCCAATGTCTTTACGGCTGACCATTTGTCTATTCAGATTGCTCTGATCATAAGTTCCATTATCCGTTAAATGATAATAGGTGACCCCTAAACGCAATAAGCCATCGACGAACGCGCCGCCTGTTGAGCCACAGCCCGCAATGCCTACTCTTAGCTTCTTAATTTGTTCCTGCTGACTTCGAGAAATAATCGAAAAATTTCGAGTATAGGTCTCCCAATAGTCGCTGTCCCTTGAAACTGCATCCATTACATTCACTCCAGTTTGGGCTAGGCCCACGGCTAATCGGTAAATAATTTAGATAACATTAGTTTTTTGTTCATATTTCCTACAATAACCTAAGCTTTCGAATACTTAAAAGCCATGAAATAACAATCTAAAGATAAAACGACTTCCCTTGACGCCTATAGATATGTCACACTATAACAGCAAATGAACACACAACTTGAGGTACAGATATGAGAGAAGTCCGTCGCGAACTTGGCGCACTAATTAGAGAATACAGAGTTAAGAAAAACTTCACCCAGCTAAATTTAGCTGAAAGACTGGGATACGATTCAACACAATTCGTATCACTTTTCGAGCGTGGACTTTCTAAAGTTCCCCATAATGTTTTAGGCCAGCTAATTGTAATCCTTGGCATTCCAGAGAAAAAAGTTTTAGATACCTTGATGAAAGCATACGAAGTTAACTTGAAGTCAGAAATTTCTTCGGGCAAAAAGACTGCGAAAAACGCGTAGTTTTTTTTAAAACTTTGTTAAAAGGCGTTCACAATAGATTGATCTGGTGAAAACTTAAAAGGGAAACTCTATGAACGAGACATATAGAGAACTTGGCTTACTCATTAGAAATTACCGACAAGAAAAAGAGCTAACGCAGTTGGATCTATCGAGAAAGCTTGGCTACGAATCCACTCAATTCGTTTCTCTGTTTGAAAGAGGAATTTCAAAAGTTCCTCATAACGTTTTAGGCCAATTGATTGTGATTTTGGGCATTCCAGAAAAGAAAATCTTAGAAGTCTTACTTAAAGATTATGAAGTCAGTTTAAAGTCTGAAATTTCATTGGGAAAAAAGATCGCTCGAAACGGCCATTAGGTCGCGTGCAATACTTTTCCGCCGATCTTTGCGATCTCGGCTTCAATTCGTTTTATTTGATCAAAACTATTGGTTTCCAAAAAGAAATCGATTCGCGTTTCACGCAAAGACAAACCATGAGTTAAACGATCATGGTTTACTTCTAAAATATTTGCCTTTTCCATTGCAATAATTTGAGTCAATTTTTGTAAATTTCCGGGCATGTCCTCGACGACAACCGTCATTTTGGCTAGCCGACCCCGTTTAATTTGCCCTCGCTCAATAACTTTAGAAACAATGTTCAAATCAATATTTCCACCACACAGCAAAACACAAACGTTTTTTCCGAAATCTAATTTATGATTCATCAGACCCGCGAAACCCGCTGCCCCAGAGCCTTCCGTGACTGTCTTCATACGTTCGACCAAGTATACGATAGCTTCCGCGATTTCATCATCGGAAACGGTCACAATATCATCCACGTGTTTTGAAATAAACTGACTGTACATTTCCTGACTTGGTCGTTTAATTGCGATTCCATCAGCGATCGTAGTGATTCGTTTTGATTTTAATTCCGCCGGTTGATGCTTAAAAAGCTGACTCATACCCGGAGTTTGGTCCGATTGAACTCCAAAAATTTTGCACGTTGGCTTCAACGTTTTAATAGCCAGACTAATTCCGCTAATCAGTCCGCCGCCACCAATAGGAACAATTACGCTGTCGACGTCAGGCAACTGAGTTAAAATCTCGAGCCCTATAGTCCCCTGCCCAGCTATTACGTGAGAATCTTGGTAGGGATGAACAAACGTGTAGCCTTCTTTTTTTTCTAACTCTTTGGCATACTCGTAAGCATCATCATAGATTTCACCTTTCAAGATAACTTCGCCGCCGTAATGTTTCGTGGCAGAAATTTTATTCAAAGGTGCCGTTTCAGGCATTACAATAACAGACCGAACACCGGCCAATTTAGAACTCAAGGCAACTCCTTGAGCATGATTTCCGGCTGAACTAGCAACGACACCGCGTGCTTTTTCTTCAGCGGAAAGATTCATAATTTTATTATAGGCCCCTCTAATTTTAAAGGAGCCTGTTCTTTGTGTATTTTCAAATTTTAAATACACATTCCGACCGTAGAGTTCACTTGCAGACAACGATAAGTCCAAATCAGTATGCTTGATCACGGGTTTTAACAGCCCGTGTGCTTTTTGAATATCAGAAATGTCGACTTTAAGTGAACTCATATTTAACTTTCAATTTAGAATTTGTAAGCAAAACCCGTGTGGATCGAAGTTGAACTGGCTTCGTATGTTCCCGCTGGAGTTGTCAAAGGCTGAACTGAAGCGTCACCGTCACCTTTAATTGTTGTGTAATCAAGAGCGATATTGAAATCGAGTGGAGAATCACCGATTTTAAATTCCTGACCTGTACCTAAAGTGTAAGTAGCTGCCGTACCTGGAGGCGCGAATGACGCCCGTGCATACTGTTTATCAGAAACTTCTGAAGTATAGATGTAACCGAAACGCACTGGCCATGACATACCAGAATACTGAGCCGCCACTTTAACGTTTAATTGGTCTTTCCATTTTTGATCGATATCAGGAACCGGCTGACCAAGTAATGTACCATCCAAGTCCACTTTCTCGATTCGTGAGTACTGCGTGTGAACCAATTCACCGTACAATGTCCACATGTCAGTCAATTTATGTTCCACACCTAAATTGATAGCCATCGGCAATACAGTATCAACCTTTACATCCGCTTCTGCGATAGCAGACGTGCTAACAGTTTGGCAGTTTGTTCCGCAGGCATTCAATGAACCTGACGCTTTAGCTGTTTTGCTGACTGCTGTTTCAGTTCTTAATGTTAAGCCTAATTTAGTGGATTCATTTAAATCATATTGAAGACCTAAGCGAACGCTGTCTAAGTTAGCTGTTTTGATGTCTTTAATTTCAACATTTGTAACCGCAGCCACTGAACTTGCGAAGGAACCAGTTCCCATTACGTAACCAGCCGAACTGAAAGTTGCGTCTGTCATTGTGTAACGTAGAGCCAGACCTAATCTTAAAGCATCACTCACTTTGTAACCTACACCGGCCGCAAATTCAGTGATTGTGATTTCAGATCCAACTTTTGCTTTGAAAGCACGGGGGCCAAAATCTACATCTTCATAAACTGCGCGCGTTCCGCCAACAGCGTAGTAACCTAAACCGTATGACCATGAATCATTTAACTTCATAGAGTATGTGATACCTGGAATTACTGTTTGAGCTGTTTTAGAAGTCTCTTGTTTACCGGCATTTGTAAATGGACCCGATGTCGGAGTTCCCGGAGGAGTCGCCGGAGGTGACATTACATTAGAATTTGGAACGATAGGTCCTTTGAATTGTGCAGATCCGCCTGAAAGATTGAAAGTCAAATCTCCTAATTCAGGAGAATGAACCAAACCGGCTGGATTGTAAAATACTGAATCAGAACCGCTCACACCCGCTGCTGCTGAACCAGCAACACCCGAATATTTACCGCCCCAAAGAACTGATTTTTCGTAGCCAGAACCAAATGCTACCGTGGAAACAAAAAACAGCAACAACGCTTTTTTCATTCGAACTCCTATGCTAAGTTATTTTTGGAAAGAAAAAATAAAATCGTTTCTCTCCGAATTCACTTAAGCATTGTTGCTTTAGAGTCGGAACTCAAGGAAAAAATCCACCCGCCGTCGAGTTTTTCAAACACGGGGTAAATTTGGACATGCGTTTAAAAATCATTCTATTTCCCAAACGCTAGACATACCGATCAACGGTGGATAGACCGAATGAGGCAACAGTGTTTTCATTTTAATTTTTTTTGCAGATAATTGCGAAAAGCCGTACTCAATACGCTCATCAAAATATAAAAATGGAAGCAAGCGTTTGCCGCATACCAAACACTCTGTCACAAGATCACCAACACACTCGTTGGTTTCATTACAACAATGACACCGGCGAAAATGAATCTTTACGTTCATAAGTAACATCCTCTCAAAAGCAGAGGAGTCGTCCACACACCTCTATTTTACGAGAGATCAGTGCAATTCGGAATCCCTGTTCTCAAAACAACCCGAAAAGAAGTAGCCTTCAAGTATTTAATTTCACTACGTATTTAAAAATCGAGATCGAATCTAGAAATGGGATCTCATAAAGTGACGAAAAGGAGATTGCACGCGGCGCATCAAGCGCGCCGTTAAGCAAGACTGTTTTGAATAAGATCTAAAAAGGCCGCCGCTTCCAATGAGGCTCCGCCAACAAGGAACCCACTCACGTGAGGAATTTGTATTAACTCTTGAGCATTAGCTGCTTTAACAGATCCACCATATAGAATCGGTGTTTGTTCTAGATCTAATTTGGCCAACGTCTTTTGTACAAACGCATGAGTTTCTTTAACCTGATCGGCGGTCGCAATTTTCCCAGTTCCGATCGCCCAAACTGGTTCATAGGCAACGACTAGCGTTTTTCCATTTGCCGAAGTGATTTCTTTCAAACCTTCAGTCAACTGCGCTAGTAGGACAGCTTCCGTTTTTCCAGATTCACGCTCTTCTAAAGTTTCACCAATACAGTACATCGGAATCAAATCTGATTTTAATGCATGATGAATTTTCTTGTTTAAAAATGAATTGGATTCGTGAAAATACTGGCGACGTTCAGAATGGCCGATCAAAGCATAGTGGCCATTTAATTCTTTGATTACTTTTGCCGAATTCTCGCCGGTAAATGCACCTTGAGATTCTGAATAAATATTTTGGCCGCCAAATCGCACTTCTGAATCTTTTACTGATTCGCTTGTCGCCTCTAACGAAATAGTCGATGGAAAAAACACGACTTGAAATTGTTTTCCTATTTGAGCGTAAAAAGATTTCTTTTTACCTTCATCAAAGAACGTTTTAAAAAAACGGCGCGTTTCGGCTGGGGATTTATTTAATTTCCAGTTTGCTGCTAAAATTATATTTTTCATCCCCGCGCCTTTATCAAAAACTATGAACGAACTTTAAATCGTAATACTTCTAAACCAGGAAGTTTATCGCCTTGTAAATACTCAAGACTGGCACCGCCACCGGTAGAGATATGAGTCATCTGGCTAGCAAAACCGCTTTGTTCTGCGGCCGCGGCGCTATCGCCGCCACCGATGATTTTTGTACCTTTGCTTTCAGCAATCACTTTCGCCATGCCGAATGTACCTTTAGAAAACTCTGGAGTTTCAAAAACACCCATAGGTCCATTCCAGAAAACCGTGCCCGATTCTTTGATCAAAGCCGAAAAGTTTTTCAACGTCTCTGGCCCAATATCAACACCCATTTCGCCTTCGCCCAATTCTTTCTTAACTTTGGCATTGGCTGTATCTGTAATATTCGTTGTCACCACGTGATCCACCGGCAACAAAATCGTTTTATTGCGGGCATCGATTCGAGCTAGTAATTCTTTGGCGTATTTTACTTTGTCTTCCTCAACACGTGATTTACCAACAAAGTGTCCTTGAGCTTTTAAAAACGTGTACGCCATGGCGCCGCCGATAATAAACGCATCAACAACATCCATTAATTTTTCAATCACGCCGATCTTGTCAGACACCTTAGCGCCGCCCAGAATAGCTACGTACGGACGCTTAGGATTCATTAACAATCCATCTAACATCTGAATTTCTTTTTCAATCAAGAAACCAATACCACGATCTGGAATTATCGCCGGCAATGCGTGAATAGTTGCATGGGCCCTATGAGACGCGCCAAACGCATCATTGATGTAGATATCAGTGTACGAAGCCAAACGACTTGCAAACTCTTCTGAATCTTCAGTCTCACCGGCTTCGAAGCGAACATTTTCCAATAAAATAATTTGATCTTTAGCTAACGTGTGCAGCAGTTGTTTAACTGCTTTCGCACTTGGATCTTCAACCAATAAAACATCTTTATTTAAACGCTCAGACATGGCTTTTGCAACTGGCTCTAAAGAGAACTCTTTATCTTTAGACGTCTTAGGACGTCCCAAGTGAGACGCCATAACTATTTTAGCACCTTTTTCGATAAGGTAATTAATCGTAGGCAAAGTAGCATCAATACGTGTGTAGTCCGTGATTTTACCTTTTTCCATTGGAACATTTAGATCCAAACGCAAAAAGACAACTTTGTTTTCAACTTCGAAATCTCGAACTGTTTTAATGCCTCTTAGACCCGACTTTTGTTCCGACACTGTTATAATCCTTTCTCTGCCATGATCTGCAAGAAATCGATCATACGGTTCGAGAAACCAGTTTCGTTATCATACCAAGATAGAACTTTACCCATGCGAGGATTGATAACCATAGTGCTCTTTAAATCAACGATTGAAGAATACGGGTTGCCATTGAAATCCACAGAAACTAATTCTTTAGGTTCAGCAAACATTACACCTTTAAGCGCGCCGTTAGCTGCCGTTTTGATCGCTTCGTTGATAGACGCCACAGTCATATCTTTTTTAGAATTAAACGTTAAATCCACTAAGCTAACGTTAGGAGTAGGAACACGTACTGAAATGCCGTCCAATTTACCTTTTAATTCAGGCAACACTAAACCGATGGCTTTCGCTGCACCCGTTGACGTTGGAATCATGCTTAAAGCCGCTGAACGCGCGCGACGTAAATCTTTGTGATTGGCATCTAAAATTCTTTGGTCATTTGTATACGAGTGAATAGTTGTCATCATACCAAATTCAATTCCAAAAGAATCATTCAAAACTTTAGCCAAAGGAGCCAAGCAGTTTGTTGTGCATGAAGCGTTCGAAATGTATTTATGCTTAGTTGGATCATACTGATTTTCATTCACACCAAGAACAACCGTTAAATCGACTCCATCAGCAGGCGCTGAAATGAAAACTTTTTTTGCACCCGCAGTGATATGTTTTTGATAGTCGTCTGCGTTCTTCATGATGCCTGTGCATTCAAGAACGACATCAACGCCGGCGTCTTTCCATGGAATTTCCAAAGGATTTTTGTTTGAAAAATATTTAACTGTTTTTCCATTTACGATTAGGTTTTTTTCATCGTGAGAAACAGTTCCGTTAAAACGGCCGTGAGTCGAATCAAACTCAAGCAAGTGAGCCGATCCAGATACACTATCTATCGAATTAATAGCTACGATATCTAGCTTTTCAAAGCCTGCACGAAATAATACGCGACCAATACGACCGAAACCATTAATACCAACTCTAATTTTTTTAGACATCTGACTTTCTCCTTAATTAATAATTATTCAAGATCCCAATTTTCAGCTTGTAGGGACTCGTAGTAATAGTGACCGTACATTTTGAAGTTTTTCATGTTTTTAGGAATCACTGCGACCTCAGGACGGAAATACAAAGGAATAACGGGAACGTTCTCTGTGTATTCCTTCACGATTTCTTCAGTGATTTTTTTACGTTTTTTGAAATCAAATTCATAATCATAATCTTCAGTGAGTTTGTCTAACTTAGGACTTGAATAACCATGATAGTTTTGACCCGTCCAAGAGTTCTTTTCCGTTGGAATATTCTTGCTGTGTAAAACAGATTCGTGGCCTAAACCAGGAAAGCTGCTCCATGAAAATACGGCCATATCGAAATTACGCTTACGTAAAGTTTCAGAGAACAACAAACGCGTTGGATCTGTTTTCAACTGCAAATCTACACCGACATCTTTCCACTGAGACTGCAAAATCGCCTGTAGTGTTTCGATTTGTTTTAGTCCCGCAGCACCTACTAATTTGAACGTTAACTTTTGACCGTTTTTATAACGGAAACCATCTGGTCCCAATTTCCAGCCCGCTTCATCTAACATTTTACGAGCTAGTTTCTTATCTGTTTTGTAGACTTTAACAGTCTTAGAATCCGCCGTGTACAGTGAATCCAAAGGTGATGTCATTGACATCGCAACTGTTACTTTGCCTTCAAAGATAGATTTATTGATATCATCTTTGTTCGTTGCGTACGACAACGCTTGACGAACTTTTAAATCACTCAAAATCGGATGTGTCGTGTTCACATCGATATGCGCGTATGTAATTCCGTCTTGGAATTCAACTTTGTATGGCAAGTTTTCTTCTTTTACTTTTTTATCGAACGCTAATGCTTGATCCAGAGTCATACCGATACGGCAGATTTTTTGAATATTTTTTGAACGTAAGTTCGCTTCTAAAGTTCCGGCATTGGGAATGATACGGATAATGATTTTTTGAATTCGCAGCGAACACAACGTGAGAACCTAATTTCACTTCAGAAACCACATAAGGTCCGTTCCACAAACCTTTTTGAGTTGGGTCCTTTTGGTAAAGAGTATTACGATCGTAACCTTCTTTTTCTTTGCCCCACTTTTGGAAAATAGGTCCTTCTAAATGCTCTGGCAATAAAAGAGAGTGGCTATCTACGTAGAAGTTCCATTTAGCCGCTTTGTATTTGATATTACATTTTGTCGGTGTTTTTTCATCCCACTCAATAGATTCGATATTTTCGTAGCCTTCCTTTGTCGGCAAAGATGTATTCGGGCTTAAACCCACTTCCCATGTGAACTTGGCGTCTTTGCAGGTAATCGGATGTCCATCACCCCATTTTAAACCATCGATGAATTCCCATGTAGCAATTAGTTTCTTCTTGCCACCTTCAGTGACGATTTTCATCGATTTATCTTTTAAGTTCGGGATGCGCTTAAAGATACTTGTTTTCCATTCGTTCTTGTCATCCATGTAAGTCCATGGGCGAGTCGCTAGGTACAACATGTATTTAGAGGCACCGACGGATGCGATGATGGGATTCAGAGTTTCAAATTCTGTGTTAGTTCCGATCGATAATTCTTTTGCATTTTGTGCCTGAGCAAAACCAGAGATAAACACAGCAGACAAAATCGCGATCATAACTTTATTCAATTTGGAATTTACTTTACACATAGGATCTCCGCTAAAAAGCTGTCAATTCAATAGTTTGGGGAACATTTTTTCCGCATTTTTGTTCGTTTGTAAACATAAATCTTCTACGGATATTTTTTTAAGATCGGCTACAAACTGCGCTGTGTGCACGACATAGCTTGGTATGTTTTGTCTACCACGCATGGGAACGGGCGCCAAAAATGGCGAGTCTGTTTCAACATGGATTCTATCTAATGGGATACTCTCTACGACTTTGCGCAAATCCGCAGCATTTTTAAACGTAACGATGCCAGAAATCGAGATATTGTAACCTAAAGCCAAGCACTCGTCAGCCAGCCACTGTGTACCGGTAAAGCAGTGGATAATGCCTTTTACTTTACCCTGATATTCTTTAAGTAAATTAACCGTATCAGGTTCAGCGTCGCGCGTGTGAATCTCAATAGGCAAACCTAACTCGTACGCTAGCTCAAGCTGATCACGAAATGCAGCTAATTGTTCTTTTTTAGGCGATTGCTCGTAATAGTAATCAAGCCCAATTTCACCGATGGCAATCACACGCGGGTGAGTCGCATTTTGTTTAATAAACTGACGAACTTCAGGAGTGTACGTAACACCTTCATGAGGATGAATACCTAAAGTGCAATACACATGTGGACTGTATTTATCAGCGTACTCTAGTACTGTTTTTAAATCATTTGGGTCTGTTGCGATCGTTACGATACGTCGAACATTCTGAGCTAACGCCGCCTCAATCGCCTTCTCTGGGCCCTCCTCGAGTTTATCCAAATGGGCATGCATGTCTGTCCCTCTAGAATTTCATAAAACTGAGACCACACTAAACTATTCACCTGTGCCCACGCTTGAATATCTTTTCGATACTCTTCAAAATACACCGTTGCAGAATCTAAGTTCGGCGCAGCTTGAGTCAGCAGCACATCACGGACCATAATTTCTAAATAAGTTATTAAATCTTGGAACTGATCTTTGCTCTTCACCGTTGATTTCTGCGCGTCGGTCAATGGAGTATAGCGAGCTTCGGCGATACAATCTAGAATTTCACAGGCTAACTCGACGATGGGACGGAAGTCTTTATCCTGGCTTTTGGCAACCAAATGCAGCTGTCCGCTGTTTTTGAAATTAGAGAGCGTGAATTCGTTCATCAAGCTCACACGTTCAAGGTCTTTCTCTGTTAAAATCGAAAACGGGATCAATCGGCAACGTGATTTGATCGTCATTAAAAGACCGCTGATTCGAGAAGAGATAAGAAAGAAATAAACACCCTCAGGTGGCTCTTCCAAAGTTTTTAGTAGAGCATTAGAAGTTGGAATATTCATTTTATGGGCATTATTAATTAGAATGAATCGAGCTCCGCTTAAAGATTTCAATTTTAGAAATTCTTTAATCTTGTGGACTTCATCCATTTTAATAATGTCGTCGCCCTCATCTATGATCAACAAACCCTCGTGAGTACCAGATTCCACCCGACGGCAAGAACCACAGTGGCCACAACCCGTTTTAGTTTCGCACAAGAAATATTGAGCTGTTGCCATCGCCATTTTTCTTTTACCGATGCCTTCTGGTCCGGAAAAAAGGAACGATCCTGACTGCAAATCAGATGAAATAATTTTTTTAACTTGGTCCCACTGATTCTGATGACCCACCAGCTGCGCCGCTATTTGAGCCATTTATGTTCCCTCATACGCGCTAGAACTAGTTCTAGCATTTTTTCGGTACTTAATTCGGCTGACACAACAAACCACTGTTTAGGATTATTTTTGGCTAATTTTAGAAAGCCATCGCGCACGCGATTGTGAAAATCATCTTTTTCGGCCTCGATGCGGTCTTCAGCCACGCTAGTAGAATCCTGACGATTTTTACGGCGACGTTTTGATTCTTCGACGGTGACATCGAGTAAAATATACAGATCGGGCTCTAACCCCGTTGTCGCAAAATGATTGAGCCAAACCACATCGGCTTCATTGATATTGCGACCACCCGCTTGAAAGGCTAACGAGCTAGCCGCAAAACGATCCGATAGAACCCAGCCGCCATTTTGCAACCGTGGTTTAATCCAAGTTTCTACTAATTGCGCTCGAGACGCTTCATACATAAGTAGTTCTGCCCGAGGTGTGGGCGCATGGGGACCCTTAGCGAGGATTAAGTCCCGGAGTTTATCACCTAATTCGGTGCCACCGGGTTCGCGGGTCATTTCGTGATCAATTTTTTGATCTTTCAAAATTTGAGAGAGCCGATTCATCAGAGTGCTCTTGCCTGAGCCGTCGAGCCCTTCGAATACGATAAAAGCCATGCCGTTATATGGATGTAATTGCCTTGAAAGATAAAGACAAATTTAGCTTTATGCACAGAGTTATGAATTGAGAAAAAACCATTTAGCCTAGATATTCCTTTGGATATTCATACGTCATAATTTTACTCGAGGTATTACCCATGGTTGATTTTTTATCTGTATTACACATCATCGTTACAATCGCTCTTTGCGGACTTGTACTTATGCAAGATTCTAAAGGTGGCGGCGCTTTGGGTATCGGCGGTAGCGGTTCTAATTCATTATTAGGCGCAACGGGCGCGCAAACATTAGCAGCGACGCTGACTAAATGGGTGGCGATTCTTTTTGCCGGATCATGTATCGCTCTGACTTACTTCTTGGCTCACGATAACAAATCAGTTGTGGATCAATTGCATTCAACAACAACGACTAGCCCAATTCCAGAGAACAGCCCAACAACTCCAGTTCAGAAAGACGCAAAACCAGGATCAGTAACTACAGATCCAGTGAAAGCAACTGATCCTACGGCAACAGCACCTGCGACTGCTGCGGCTCCTACAACTCCAGCTGCTCCCGCAGAAAAGAAATAGTTTATTTTCTCAATGAAAGCCTCGCTTCAAGATAATATTTATACGTATATCTTTTTATTTTTAGGTGTTGGCTTTATTACAATCGGTTATTTACTAAGCAAGCCCAATACAAAGACGTTGTCTAAACCTCAGGTGCTGGGCCAAATCGAAAAATTAGCCGGCAATGCCTCGCTCACTCGCAAAAATCAATCTCGTACCCATCAACTGGCTGATTCAGAACCGTTAATGATTTTGGATACAATTGAAACTCACAAACTAAGCCGCGTTGAACTTCAATTTAAAGACGACACTAAGATCCGCTTGAATGCAGAAACTAAAGTTATCATCGACCAAGAAAAAGATGTCACTTTGATCATCTTATCAAAGGGCTCGTTCTCTATCGAAAGTTACGGATCGCAAAATCAAGTTTCAGTGTCATACCAAGGACAGCGTATTCGCTTGCAAGAGTGGGAACAATGGGTGGCGGCTCAAAACACACCCGGCAAGCATCCTACGTTGAGCGCCTATGGGTCTAGCGACAAACTTTCAGAAACTATTATCAGTGATACGATCCAAACACATAAAGCGAAGTTCCTTCAGTGCTACAACAAGCTTTTACAAAAGACTCCGGGCATTTCTGGTTCCGTGACGATGGCGTTTACCATTGAACGTAACGGCCGAGTCAGCAATCCAACCGTGGCCAGTTCTGCGCTGACGGACAATAGTTTCAAGGCCTGTCTATTTGAAGTTTTAAATCGTATTGAATTTAAAGCCTTCGAAGGCGAACCTATCTCGACAGTCATTCCACTTAATTTCGAATAATTTTTTATCGGTACTCGTTCAGATAATCAACGTGCTCTTGTACCCATGGCTCTTCAATATACAACGTTTTATCAAAGGTACTCGAAGACGGTTCGTACGAAGGATACAGAATTCCTTTTTCTACGAATTTAGGTTTTAAATTTAAATATGTTTCTTGCGACAAAACTCCACGACGAATCAGTTCATCAAAACTTTTAATTAATTCTTCTGTTGTGTAGTAGTAGTTGTAAACCATATCGTTTAACACTTCCATCAACCCATCAAAATTCAATCGCTTGTCTTGCAGTAAATCTAAAGCCACTTGAAAAGTGTTATAGGTCGGCAGCGTTCGTCGTCCAAATTTCAAATAATATTCAGGATCAGTATCTGTGGCTAAGTTAATATATATTTTCTCGACTGGGTCACGCTCAGGACACTGCGATTGTAAATCTAAAATGGTGTCCACTTGGTCGCCGGTTACATATAACTCTTCCAAAACACTGCGCACTTCCTGGATGGAAATTCGGCGCGCGCAAATATCAGAATATAAATTGTAAATAATCGCGTCAGATTCGCTATCATCACCCCAGCAAATCTGTTTTACATTTTCGCTAAGACGCGTGCGTAATTGCATCAAGGCTTGCAGTTTGTAACCCACTTGTTTGGTTAAACGCCAGAACCGATCCGGTTTTAAGTTTTTCAAATTGTCTTTATAAAAACAACCTAACGGATTGATGTTATCTATATAAAATTTTTCAGAGATGCGATCTTCTAATTGCGGCGGACTGGCCGTAATAAAATAAATGGGAAAATACTCGGTACCTTTTTGTTCCGTTCTGAACTGTGCTAAATTTCGCAACAAGGTGTCGGTGCCAGGCACGTTTTTTTTATTAAGGGCGCGTTCCATTATGGTTTTAAATAAACCCCGTAAGGAATCAATCGTCGTGTCTAAATATGTTTTATCCAAATCCCAAATGAACACTTCGTCGGCGCCTTTTTCCAGCCCCTCGGGGGCATATCGAAAAAAAACTACGTCGCCGTTCACCTCGGATTTATTGCGCCAATCTGCCATGATGTCTTTAGGTTAACAGTTTAAGCCGATAACTCAACTCCTCCAGACCTATTAAAATTTGACATAAAGCGTATAAATAAGTGAAGCTACCCTAGTCGAGGAGTGATTCATGAAAAAATTCTTTCTTGTTTTATTAAGCCTAACTTCGGTTGCATTTGCTAAAGTTCAAAATGAGGGTTTAAAAGATCAGCTCAAAGGCACCGGCGGATTCGGTTTTGCCGGTTGCGGCTTTGGATCGATGATGTTCGAACCTAAAGAAAACCAACTGATTGCCATCACGTCTAACCACATTACGTCATCACAAGTATTTGGCATTTCTTCAGGCACATCTAATTGCATGGATACTATCCCTGTTCCCATCAATCACGCAGAACGCCTGCCCGAGTTCATCGAGTCCAACAAAGAACGTTTATCTGCGGAAGCGGCCAAAGGCCAAGGCGAAACGATCAATACCTTGTCGGCTATTCTTGATTGCAAACCTAAAGAAGTCGGAATCACGTTAAAAGAGAATTACAAAAAGATTTTCGTAGATACGAAGATGGAGTCTGCGTCCATCGAAGCTAACCTTCATAATTTGATTGATGACAATCAGCAGTGTTTTTAATTTTCGGCTAATATTACCGATTGTAATCTAAGCAATTATCTATTGAAATACACTCTCGCAACCACAATGAAATACCAAATAACAAAGTAAACGCCTTGGTCCAGGGTTCTGCTTTTTAGCCAAATTTAGTTATTAGAGGCCTTTTCAATTTAGGGCTTGACATAAGTTATAAAATATTATAACTTATGTCTTGATGGGACTGCATTTCTCAAAACAGGTTTTAAAAGACCTCCACGACGAAACCAAGGAAATAAAAGAGAAACTGTCGATTTTGTTTCAAGCCCTAGAAGAAGGGGCCAATTTGACCATGCCTGTTTCAAGGTAAATGTCAGGTTATCCTGGACTTAAAGAGCTTAGGGTTAAAGACTCTAGAGGTATTGTTCGAGTGTTTTACTACGTCCAACATAAGGATCATATTTTTATACTCCACTTGATCCGAAAAAAGACTCAGAAAACACAACAACAAGATATCGAAACAGCAATTCAAAGACTTAAACGCATGAAGGAGGAATTCAATGGCTAAAAAAAGCATGATCAGTTTCAAATCCACTGAAGACTTGGCAAAACATTTAGGTTTCTCTAAAGCCGAAGCCGAAATCATTGTGATGAAGGGCTCTCTTATAGCTCAGCTTGATAAAGAGCGTGAAAGACGTGGTTTTAACAATACGGAATTTGCTGAGTTCCTTGGTATTCCAAAATCTCGCTGGAGCAGTATTTTTAGTAGTCCCGAAAAAGTCACTTTGGATTATCTTTTAACCTTAGCTGCTAAATGTGGCGCTTTATTTAAACTTACAAAAAAGGTGGCCTAGCTTATGAGGAAGTTAAAGACGTTACCATGATGATACCTACCGTTATTCCCTATACACACATACCAATTAAAGCCAAAAGCAATATCGATGACAAAAGATCGCAAAATATTTCCCCGGGAATACCACCCGAGCCGCAAAAAGAATCTACAATTTATCAATCACCGAATCGCAGATGTGTAATTCAATTTTCTGTAAATTCAGAAAGAAAAATTGCGTCTGCAAGTTTCTATGGGGAAGGGTGTAATTAAATCCGTTATTTTTATTTTGTGAAAATTTGATGAACTCTAAAAAGGCAAGTAGGTTTTGCCTCTAGACGTTATCCCATTTGATTTTTTCTTTGGGAAAATCCACCCAGCTTTCATTTTCTGGAAAATCCTTGGGGCGCTCTTCGGTTTGATCAAAGAACTTTAAAAAGCCCGTGAGTGCGCACACGAAGGCTTCAAAGGCGTGGTTGTTTTGAACCATGATTTTTTTGTCCGCCTCATACACAAACGCTAATTTGTGATCGACCAGTTCTTCGAGTATATTTTCGCGCACTTCATTTCCCGTCACCGAGTGTCTGTGGAAACGCAAGTCACCTTTGGATATGCTCATGGCGCGGCCGATTCGCCACACCGATAATTTAGGAAATACTTCGATCCAGTTTCCTGAAAATCTTCGTTTAAGGAACATACAACGCGCTAGCAGCGGCGCCGAGTTGGCACCCAAGGCATGAGGCAATTGAAAATTTTCTTCAAGCTCATCATTAACGATGAACTCAACGGCTTTTTGTGTGTAGGGCGTAAATTGTTTTTTTACCTTTTTCTTTTTCTGCTTCTTTTGAATTTGCTTACGCATCCACACGATGTGGTCGACCTTGCACACTTCATAGCCGGGGCATTTAAGTTTGCAATCAATGCACAATGGCTGCTGAAAAGGCGTATCGACGGAAATATATTCAATTGATTCTTTATAGGATTCTAGAATCTCGATAATTTTTTGATCGGCCGAATGATTGATGTCGCCGACGATGCGGTCGTAAATTTTAGTGAGAAATATTTTGTGATATTTGGGGAAGTATTCGATCACGGCAATGCAAGCCTTGTCGTTCTTTCCCCCGGACAAAGATAATCCTATGAATCGGTGGAAGCCAGATCCACTGGTTGAGAATTCAAAATTTGGAAGCCCTGAGTTTGACATTCTTTTATAATTTTAGATCGCTCTGAAGGAGCTGTCCAGACAAGAACGCAGCCGCCCCCTCCGGCGCCGCAAATTTTTACCTGGGATTGACCTGTTTTTTGAGAAATTTCTTTAATCTGACGAATTTCAGGACTTGAAAAACTCTCTGTAAGCTGAATTCGGAACTTATATTCTTGTTCAAAAATATCAGGCAGTTTTTTCCATTCGTTAGTTAAACAATACTCAGCAGTCTTGGCTGCGACCTCTTTCAGGCTCTGCAACGCCGATAAGACTTTGGTATCTTTTGTCACAGCCGACTTTAAAACTTCAAAATTATTGATTCCCGAATGGTGGGCCTTACCCGTGTACACTAGCAAAAAATAATCTTTAAGTGGCGTGCTGTTGATCGGAACTACCTTTTGTTGAATCCCCTTCACACTGTAGTCCAGAATATTAAGACCACCACTGAACGCGGGATAGTAATCTTGCGTACCCGTCGGCGTATTCAAAATCTGAGCTTCCATGTTGTGGGCAATATTAACCACTTCGTGGCTTGAAGGGATGGCTTGGCCCAACATTTTATAAAAGGCCTTCATCATTGAAATCACAAGGCTCGAGCTGCCGCCAAGTCCAGCGCCCACAGGACTTTGCGATGCCGTCATCATTTTTAATCCGCTCGTTGGTTTAAAAAAATTAAGCAGAGGTTTGTACAGGGTCAATTGCGCATCCGTACTGGCCAGCAATGC
>NCGL01000002.1 GCA_002256935.1 Bdellovibrio sp. 28-41-41 | reverse complement strand
AATAGGGGGCCAGTTCTTGGTCCAGGTAATCAAATAAGCTAGACAAATGCCCTGGCTCTGCGGTGCAATTTTCCTATATGAAAAAGGATTTTCAGTTCTCTCGACAAGGTCGTCTTGCCTCAGCGTGCTTTATGCTCGCCCTAACTATAACCGCGCATGCCCAAACAGAGTCTAAAACTCAAGACCCTCAATGGGCAGCTCAATATCGTCTAGAAGAACCTAGACCCAATCCGTATCAACTGGATGAAGCTGAGTTTCAGAAATCTAAAAATCAAGGACAGTGGCATACGCAGTATTACCCAATTGAAGTCACTGGAGTTTTACCGCCGCTTAGACCGATCAAAAAAATCTTAGACAATGATTTTAGAAATCCATTAATTCGCCTTCTTCAAGATTTATTTCAAAAGCTGAACATCTTTAAATCCTTTGATGATTTAATGAAATGGCTTGGCTTGAATCCGTACCCGGATAAGAATGAAACTGGCATTTACAAAGTCTACGTACCCGAAGACAAAGTTATCAATCATCGCTTTGGTATGGGTATGATGGAACGTGGTGGAGCTACCGGTTTCACTTTGAGTTGTATGGTTTGTCATTCGAGTTCACTTTTTGGAAAAACAGTGTTTGGTTTAACCAACAGGTTCCCGCGCGCCAATGAATTTTTCTTAAGGGCCACACAAGCGATTAAAGTTGCACCAGCACCGTTCTTTCAGGTGTATACAGCCAGTACTCCTAGCGAGATGAAGTTGTACAAAGATATACAGACTAATTTGCGCTCGGTAGGCGCCGTGACTCCGCTAGCGTTGGGTTTAGATACTTCACTGGCACAAGTCGCGCTGAGTTTGCAAAAACGAAACCCTGATGCGTGGGCGACTAAGAATTCGTACTATGAAAAACATCCACGTGCGGATTATTTAGATTCTACGCCTGCGGATAGTAAACCGGCCGTTTGGTGGAATTTAAAATATAAAAATCGGTGGCTGAGTGACGGTAGTGTTATCAGTGGTAACCCGATCTTGACGAATATTTTATGGAATGAAATTGGCCGTGGCACCGATTTGCAAAAACTGAGTGACTGGATCGATACGAATGAAAACGTAATTCGTGATCTAACGTCAGCGGTGTTTTCGGCTCAGGCGCCTCGCATCACTGATTTCTTCAGCGAAAATCAAATTGATATTCGTAGTGCTCAACGGGGCGAAGAGTTGTTCAAAGAGAATTGCTCTTCCTGCCATGGAGCGTATCATAAAAATTGGAGTTTAACTGAGTTCGCCTCAGCGCCAATATCAGAACAGATCAAAACGTATCGAGTCGATTATAAAAAACAAACTCAGGTCAAAGATGTCGGCACTGACCCGTACAGGTACTTAGGGATGAAGTCCTTAGAGAAATTAAATCAATTACAAATCTCTCAAAATAATGGGATAGTTATCCAAGCACAGAAGGGTTACGTCCCACCACCACTTGTTGGTATTTGGGCGCGTTGGCCTTATTTTCACAACAATTCGATTCCTAATCTTTGCGAACTGTTAACGCCCGCAAGTTTAAGGACGAAAGAGTTTTATCAAGGACCAGCCGTCGACAAGACGAAAGATTTTGATTTTGATTGCAATGGTTATCCAGCACCTAACGCGGCACCCGTTGCATGGAAAAAAGATCCCGAGCTGAAATTTGATACTCGTAAAAAGGGTATGGGTAATATGGGACATGACGAAAGTATCTTTCTAGTTGATGGCCAAGAGATTTTATCTACGACTGATAAAAAAGATCTGATTCACTTCTTGCAAACACTGTAGTGTTGAAAGGTAGAGTTGAATCGTGAAATCTAAATTTTTATCGTCATCACTGAGTTCAATTAATATTAAATTAGAATCTGTTTCAAAGGCCCGCCTATCGGTGGGTCTGCTTATTTTAGTGTGTTGGTTCTATCCAGTGATTTTTAGTTCCGGTATGGCATTACTTTACCCGAGTAGTTTACTGTTGATCGTAGCGTTTGTTGTATTGGTGTATAAAACGGCGCGTGTGCGTGAATTTAAAGCCTACTTGTTGCAACGTGAAAAAATGATCGAGCGTCGTACATTTCAAAATCAAACCGATTTTAAATACACTCCTGATGACCTTAATCGCTGGGGTCAGTTACTGGCGAAAATGAATATAGATAAATCCGCACACTGGGACGATTTAGATTTAGTGAAGCCGCAAGGCTTGCTACAAGCCATTCACACAACAGGTAATGCAGAATCATTGCAGTCGTTGATTAATTTAATGCGACGAAGTCCACTGAGCACACGGCAAATTCAAGAACGACAAAATCGAGTGAAAGTCTTGGCCAATGGACCGCGCCGCAAAGCTTTGGCTTTGCTGACGTTAAATCCGGAATCGACGAGTGTAAATTCAACGAATGTATTGTTGAAAGAATCATTGGTAGACAGCTCGGCATGGGTGTACGCCGTGTACGCATACTATGTCGCCCTTATCGTCTGCTATGTTTGGTTTTTGATTTCCGGAGCCACTGCCTTTGCCGTCTTGTTGTTTGGATTATTTTTTATTTTCCCGGTGGCCAATGCCAAGGTAAAAATTTTTAAAACACTAGCTTGGGTTAGCGGATTTGAAGCTCAGTTGAACCGTTTGCAGAAAGTGAAAAAAATAGTTCACTCTTATGCCGTTAAAGCTGAAAAAGAAAAAATCCCGATGTTGCATTCATTCTTAGAATCTACCAACGGGGTTTCATTTGAAGACTCAATCCAAGAATTAAACAGAATCATCGGTGCGATGGGTTTACGTCAGAACGTGATTTTGTACGCCATCGTTCATGCTATAGTGCCGTGGGATTTCTATTGGACAGCGCGAGCTGAAAGCCTTCGGCTGCGACTTGAAAAAGTGTACCTTCGCTGGGTGGAAGATTTAGTAGAATTTGAAGCGATCGCATTGCTGTCGGAATATTCGGCTAATATCGTAGATGGCGTATGGCCGGTAGTAAAAGACGCACCGGCAACTTTAACGGGACTTGGTTTGCGCCATCCGTTAATTCCTGCTCGATACGTTGTTTCTAATGATGTCGAATTGAATACGACGACCCGGAAGTGCTTGTTGATCACAGGATCTAACATGTCGGGAAAAAGTACGTTCCTAAGAACGCTTGGGATCAATTTAGTATTAATGCGTTTAGGGGCAAAAGTGCATGCGACCCAGCTGGAAGCGTCGCCGTTTCAGGTTTTAACGTCGCTAAAACGCGTCGACTCCTTAGAAGAATCACTGTCGACGTTCTATTCCGAAGTTAAAAATCTAAAAGAGATTCGTGATGAGTGTATTAGTCACATCAGTATCTACCTAATCGACGAAATTTTTAGGGGTACAAATAACCGAGAGCGCTTGATCGGCGCTCAAAAATATATTAAAGCCTTACTACAGTCTCCCAGCATTGGTTTAGTAACGACTCATGATCTAGAGCTTTCGCAAATGGATCAAGAGTACAGCAATTTGGTCAACGAGCATTTTGCCGACACGATTGAAAATGGGAAGATGATTTTTGATTATAAAAAGAAATTGGGTCCATGCCCGAGCACAAATGCGCTCAAGGTCATGGAGATGGAAGGTGTTTTTTGAAGATCGCAGAAAAAGCTTTATTTGATGAATTGAAAAAACAATTGTCGTCGTGGATTCATCAAGTCCTTGCTAAAAATGCAGACATTACGGCTACTGGCTTAGACGTGAGCGAAAAGACTATTTACGATTCATTAGCAGAACCACCTCAAAAAGAAATGGGCGACTTTGCTTTTGGGTTGTTTACATTTGCAAAAGCTTTGAAAAAAGGTCCGCCGATGATCGCGGGAGCTTTAGTAAAAGAATTTCCTGCCAGCGATTTGTTTTCTGTCCAAGCTGCGGGACCGTATTTAAATTTTAAATTTTCTAATAAAGCCTTTGCACAGTGGGTATTAAATCCGATCTTAGATAAATCGTATTTCAAGCGAAAAATGTATCAGTCATCTCCTAAAACGATGATCGAATACTCGCAACCAAACACGCACAAAGAATTGCATGTTGGGCATATGCGAAATCTGTGTTTGGGTGATTCATTAATTAAGTTATTGAAATTCTCTGGCCAAGATATTTTATCATCGACATTTCCGGGAGATGTCGGAACGCATGTCGCAAAATGTTTGTGGTACATGAAATACCATAACAAAGAAGCTGCTCCTAAAACAGGCAAAGGCGAATGGCTTGGGCGCATGTATTCAACAGCTAATAATAAATTAGAAGTTGAAAAAGGTACGCCTCAGGAAGATATCAATCGTGGACAGCTAACTGAAATCCTAAAACAGCTGGAACATAAAAATGGCGAGTTTTACGATTTATGGAAAGAAACACGTGAATGGTCGATTGCGCTGATGAAAAGCGTATACGCTTGGGCAGGTGTTACATTTGATATGTGGTACTGGGAATCTGACGTCGACAGCGCTTCGGTCGCTTTAGTTCAAGATTTATACAAACAAGGTAAACTGATCCAATCGCAAGGTGCCATCGGTATGGATCTTACATCTGAAAACCTTGGTTTTTGCATGTTACTGAAATCCGACGGTACGGGCCTCTACGCCAGCAAAGATTTAGAATTGGCGCGACGTAAATTCACAGATTATAAAATCGAGAAGTCTATTTATGTAGTGGATCTTAGACAGGCTCTACATTTTCAACAAGTGTTCCGAGTTCTTGAATCTATTGGTTTTGAGCAAGCCAAAAATTGCTATCACTTGCAATACAACTTTGTGGAATTACCGGATGGTGCGATGAGCTCTCGTAAAGGAAATATTGTTCCTTTGTCTGAACTTGTTAAACAGATGGAAGCCAAGATCACGACCGATTATTTAACTCGTTACAAAGGCGAATGGCCTGATTCGGAAATCAAAGAGACCGCAACTAAAATTGCACAAGGTGCGATTAAGTATGGAATGTTGAAGCAAGATCCCGGAAAGAAAATCGTATTTGAAATGACCGAGTGGCTGAAACTAGACGGCGAAAGCGGTCCTTTCATTCAGTATTCGTGTGCACGTATCAACAGCTTGATTCAAAAAATCGGTATTGCAGAGAAACCGCTAGATCAGATCCCTTGGGATTCTATTGTGGAAAAACCAGAACGTGATTTGGTTCAGTTCTTATCTTACTTCCATCACTATGTTTACTTGTCGACCGAGAATTATAAACCCAGCACACTGTGCGGGTACTTATATGATTTAGCGAAACGTTTTAATTATTTTTATCACGAATGCCCAATTGCTCAGGCACCTAGCGAGCAATTGAAAGAAGCGCGAGTTAATTTAGCCCGCGCTACGGGACTGGTGCTTGAGAATGGATTAGCTTTGCTAGGGATCCCAGTTCCTCAACGAATGTAGTTAGTTGTCGATTAAATCATAGCCTTTTAAGTAGGCGATGTATTCCTGGGTTTGTCTAAACTGATGACAGTGCTAAACAATCATGGAAGACTTATCCTATGCAGATGAAAGCAGACGTTGGTAACAAAGCTGAATCATTATTGAAACTATCCGCAGGCGGTTTTGTTGTGCCCGCTTTTACGGTAGTCACCGCCGATCATTTTCGCAATCATAGAAAGAAACCTAATCGCGCCGACCTAGTATCAACATGGATCGATAAAGAAATTATGATCGATCCCAGTAAAACCTATGCGGTCAGGTCTTCTGGAAATAAAGAAGACTCAACGAATGCCTCTTTCGCTGGGTTGTTTTCAACTTACTTAGATGTTTCCGGTAAAAAAGATATTGTTGATTCCGTACTGAAATGTTGGGATGCCGTAGATAACGAACGTGTTGTGTCCTATTGCCAAACAAAGAAGATCGACCCACAAAGTTTAGATATGTCTGTCATCATTCAAGAGTATATCGCTGGAGATTTTTCAGGTGTTGCTTTTACGATGAATCCGCAAAATGGGCATCATGATCAAATGGTGGTGGAGCTTGTTCATGGCAGTGGTGAAAAATTAGTTTCTGGGCAAGTGAATCCCGATTTTTTTGAAATCAAAGTTTCTAATGATAGTTTTGAAGTGATTAGTGAACGTAAAGAGCAAAAGTTGTTCGGCGATACCGGTGCCCGCGATTTATTTTTAAATGATCTGATTCAAAAGATAAAGATAGTGCAAGCGCATTTTCAATCTCCTCAGGACATCGAGTTTACCGTAAAGAAAGGTACTATTTATTTTCTTCAATCCCGCCCAATTACCTTCTTTAACTTTACGGGATTTGATTCCGTTTGGACGACAGCGGATTTTCGAGATGGTGGCGTTTCCTCGGCGGTTGTATCACCCGTAATGTGGTCACTGTACGGAAATGTTTTTAAATCTTCGATGGAAGGCTATTTTCGCTATCTTGGTTTGCTGAATTCATTTCCTAAAGAAAAATTGAATTGGTATCGCGTTCTGTATGCAAAACCGTATTGGAATGTAGAGTTAGTCAAAGAAGTTCAATTGCAATTGCCGGGTTTCAGGGAAGATACGTTCGATCAAGATTTATCGATTCCCAAAGTGTACGAAGGCCGTGGCCGTGAATCGGGTTGGGGTCTGGGAAAAATTATTAAAGCGATTCCTGTATTGCTAAAAATTTCATCGGGTTTTTCAAAGCAAGAGGCTATTGCCGAAAATTGGATCAATACGTTTTCAACGATCGAGAAAAAGTGGCAGCAGTTGGATTGGGCTAAATTATCCGATTCTGATCTGATGAAACAATCCAAAGAACTATACGATGAGTATTTTCGACTGGAGTGCGATTACTTCACTACGATTTACAATGCCTCTAATGCAAAAATGTTTTTTCTAGAAACTCTGACAGCGATACAAAAGAAAGTCGACGATATTCACTACACGGAACTTATCAAAAGCATGGATAATTTGTCGGTGCTAAGTCCGTTGAATTCATTGCAAGATATTGCAGCTGAAATTCAAAAAGATCCTCTTGTGTTATCGAGGGTAATTAAAATCATGGATAACAATAGTTTGGCGACGGAAGCTAAGCATGCACAGATCATTGCACTCAGACCGGAACTGGGAAGGCTGATTAATCAGTTCTTTGAGAAGTATTATCACCACAGCACAAAAGAATTAGATTTACGCGTCCCTCGTTGGGCTGAAGATAAATCTTTTTTTTACGGAACTTTAAAATCGACGCTGGCTAATCCTGTCGATGCCGCAAAGAAACCATACAAGAATCCAAGTCTTGATAAGATAGAAAATTATTTTTCCGGTAATGCATTGGCTAGAATTATGAACAAGTCGGCATTTGAAAAACGTCTAGCGCGATTAAAAAAGTTTTTGTGGCTGCGTGAAGAAGTTCGCGATCGATCGACGCGAATGTATTTTTTCATCAGGCAATGGCTAACGTTTCTGAATCTAAAGTTTCAAGTCGATGATATGTTCTTTTATCTTACTGTTGAAGAGATTTTCGAATTTATTGAAAAGCCAGTAAATCGTGGACGCATTCGTGCCGCAGCGGCGGAAACTAAACGGTATGCGCGGGGATTTGAACGTTTTAAAAACCCTAACGAAGTAGGGTTGGGAGCATTGGTCGCTAAGACGATTATTGCAGATAATCAAAAATCATTGTCGGGACTAGCCTGCTCGCCGGGTATAGTTCGTGGCACCGTTCGTGTTTTAAAATCAATTCAGGATTCTCACACGTTATTGAAGGGCGAAATCATGGTGGTTCCTTATACCGATCCAGGTTGGACTCCTTTGTTTGGTCTAACTTCCGGAGTAATTACAGAAACGGGAGGATTGTTGTCCCATGCCGCATTGATTGCACGTGAATATTCTATACCTGCCGTGCTCAATATACCCGACGCGACCGAAAAATTGAAAACTGGAATGCAGATAGAGCTTGATGGAAGCTCTGGACGTGTTTTAATTTTAAGTGATGTCTGAAAATCTGACTGACTACTATCAGAATTATGTAAAGCCACAGCTGGGTCAGTTGCTGCGTATCTTGCGTTTGGATAAGAGTTTCCAAAGTGCGAGCGGTGATCAAATGACCTATGTGTCGTCAGGGCAATCAAAAACAGTATTTGATTTCCTAGGTGGCTACGGTTCGGCGATCTTGGGGCACAATCCAAAATTTTTATTAGATGAAGTCGAACAGTTTTTTAAAAACAAACGAGTCATTCAAGCACAGGCTTCGTTGCGATCGGAATCGGCCGAGCTAGCACGATTGATTCACACTCAAGTTTCCACCGAGCTTGGAACAACAGACACATTCATTTCGACATTTGCGAGTACTGGCACTGAGGCGACTGAGATTGCACTAAAGAATGCGATGCTTATTTGGCAACACAAAAAAGATAGTTTAAAAAGATCTTTATTATCATTAGTGCAGTCGAGTTACACCGAAGAAGAACAGCGGCAGGTTTATCAAGCATTGGTTCACGAGATCGATGCGACTGTACCTGTATTGATTTCGTTAACTCGCAGTTATCATGGTAAGACCGCATCGGCCGTGTTATCTTCAAGCAGCGACTATTACAAGAAAATGTATTCATCGTTATTATTCAAAACTGTTTTTCTAGATCCCGAAGCCGATTGGGACTACACGCTGGCGTCGCTTAAGAAAACTATTAAGGTTATAGAATTCAAAGAAAAAGAATTTTCTTTTTCGCCGTTCATTGGATTTATATTTGAACCCATTCAAGGAGAAGGCGGCATCAGGCCTGTTGCCCTTGAAAAATTAAACAAAGCATTTAAATTTGCCGCTCACGCTCAAATTCCAACCATCGCGGATGAAATTCAGTCGGGACTATACCGCACCGGTCGTTTGCTTGTATCTGCAGACCTAAGGTTGCAGCCCGATATGATTCTTCTTGGTAAAAGTTTGGGAGGCGGCCTAGCAAAAATTTCGGCGATGGTGTGCCGAAGCCAAACGTATGTGCGTGAGCTGGGCGTGATTCACTCGTCGACCTTTGCTGAGGATGACTATTCTTCGCGATTGGCGATTGTGACACTCGAGCATTTTGAGGCGAACAAGCACGATCTAAAAAAGCGGGCCGATGCCTTCGAATCTGATATAAAACTATTTTTTCAAGACTTATCTAAGAAGTATCCGAAGTGGATTAAAGATATTCGCGGCAAAGGATTCTTTTTAGGTATTGAATTTAATTTTCTAGAAAATGATCACGTGCCGACGTTATTATATTCGTTGGCGATCAATGGTCATGCGTCCTATTTACTGACAAGCTATCTCTTGAATCGCCATCAAATCCGCGTTGGCGTTACATTGAGTTCACCAGAAACATTGCGAATAGAACCTCCAGCGTATATCTCTGCAGCAGCCGTTACGCAGCTGAAGATGGCCTTTGAAGAGTTGCTTGAAACTCTTGAAACTTATAGCTTAGGGAATTTATTTTCACATATATTTTCAAAAGACGAAATTATTCCCAATCGTCCACCGTTGCTGCAGAAACCGGTTGTTAGCAAGTCACCCGAGATCAAAGACGTTGCGTTCTTAGGGCATATTATTAATTGGGATCACGCTCAGCGATTAGATCCCAGTTTGCGTGATGTAAAAATAGATCGATTAAAAAAGTTTTTTACGTCCTATGCCGAATTTAGTAAACCGTTTCGTTATCACCAACAAATCATCGAGTCTGCAGATGGGCATAAGATTCGTTTGAATTTATACGGATTGACTGTCGTATCTGATTTTTTTGAAACTGACATTAGGCGACCGATGCCCATCATGGTCGATACGCTTCAAGAATTTGTCGATGACATGAAAATGGACAGTAATGATTATTTGGGTTTGGGGCAGTTCACAAGTATTGTTACTAGAAATGGAACATTGCTAGATTCAAAAGGCTTGGCGATTACGACGGGCAATAGCTTGACCGCAGGTTTTGCCATCGAAGCCATTGAAACATTTGTTCAGACTAGACAGTTACGTTTTGAAAACTTAAATATCGGTATCGTAGGTTTTGGTGGAAATATTGGACGAGCTGTAACCCAAATTTTGGCTGCGCACGGGGCAAACTTAACTTTAGTGTATAAAGAAGCGTTTGATACCAGTTCGCGCTTTCAAGCCGCTGTAGATGAATTACTTACGTCTTCTCGAATTGATAAATCCAAACTGCATCCAACTGCTGATTTTAATGACCTCAAGCGATGTGACATAGTAGTTCTTGGCACTAATTCGACTCAAGAATTACTACAACCAGAATACCTGAAGCGAGGCTGTATGGTTGTGGATATTTCAGTGCCGTCAAATGTTTCACGCGTCGTTCGTAGTTCTAAAGATTACGTGTATGTTTCTGCGGGACTTGCGAAGTTGCCAAATAATCAAAAAATTGCTCATTCCTGGTTACCGTTATTGAGTGGTGATTGTTTTGCCTGCTTGGCAGAAACTATTGTTCTTGGTCTTTCCAATTTCGAAAGTTCGTTTTCTTTAGGCGATCTTAGTGTCGAGAGAGTGCAGTTGATTCGGCAGCTGGCCAAGCAGCGGGGATTTACGATCAATCGAGGAATCCTGTGAACACGAATGAAGTTTTGAATCAAAAAACTAAAGAACGATATTCATTATATGCCCAGTTTTATCCGTTGTTGGCACTAATCGCTTATTACGTTATTTGGCGTGGAAATATTTTTAAGCATATTCAATTTTTCAAAAATCTAATCAATGAAAAAAGTGATGTTCTGGATATTGCAACGGGTGATGGTAGTTTGACGGCAACCGCGCTGGCTCCAGAAACGAACGCAAATGTACAGTCATTAGTTTGCCTAGATATTTCTCCCGAAATGTTAGTCAAAGCTAAGAAAAAATTGAAATCGTCTAACTGCACTTTTGTACTAGGGGATGTTGGTAAAATGCCGTTTGTGGATGGCCAGTTTTCTGTTATTTCATGTTTTGGTGGATTGAACTCATTTCCGGACGTGCCTTTGGCGCTTGGGGAAATGAATCGTGTTCTTTCACGCCATGGCAAGCTGCGCGGGTCGGTATTATTACTGCCGCAAAGCCCATGGAGGCAAAGAAGAATTCATCAATGGATTGAAGACGGCTATCAGACTCAAACAATTACTACGGATAAGTTAAGTAAGTGGATCCTCGACGCCGGGTTTGAAATATCAGCTGAAACTCAGATAGGTGATGTAGTTTTATTTGAATTAAGAAAATCCAAAGATTATTTGTAAGTATTGATAGCGATCGTCTCACCCAGCTTGGCAAACGTTTCGATGCCTTGCTGCGAATAGGATAGAATTTTTTCTTTAAATGTCATTTCAGTATTTAAAAGTATAACGGCAGTAGAACCACCGAATTCAAAATAACCACACTGATCGCCTTTGTTAAACCGTTGGCCAACCTTATGGGTGATTTGAATCGATCCAACGTAAGTAGCACCGATCAAAACAATATAGGCACGAGATTGATTATCAAACTCAAGCAGCAGCACCGTTCGTTTGTTTCTGATAAAGAGCTGAGAATCATGTTTCAGTGTTACCGGATTAATCGAGAATAGTTTACCCTCGATTGTCTTTAACGATTTCAATACGCCAGAAAATGGAAAGTGGAAACGATGGTATTCTTTTGGTGATAGACGTACGACGATACTTTGTTTAATTTCAAATTCAGGATTGGCTTGAATCAGTTCCTTTGCTGTAGACGTAATTCCTTTAATTGGCAGGGATGCATCGGGTGATACCAAATAGTAGCCTTCAGCCAGTGACGAAAAATCACCTTCATTTTTTGAAAATGGACGGGCGGTCGGTTTGAATTGCCGGATGAAATATTCATTTAAGGTTTTAAAGTCGTCTTCTATAAATTCGTCATCGTTAATTTCAAATTCACGTTTGAAGCCATCAATTTTTTTAAAACTCATTGAGGAGTTTAAATATTTTGAAGCGATTTGACTAAATACAGGAAATGAAATTGCGAAATTAACGAGTTTTCCAATCGTGCTTGTGAATAGCCAATCTGCGATAGCGTCACGTTGGATTTTCAGGGGGACTAGTTCGTCCGTGGCTAAATTATAAAAACTAGATTTTTTCATAAAGCTTAATCCGGTAGGAGCCCGTCATTTCGTTTTCGAGTAGTTTTGTCTTTTCGGTATTTTCTTTTAATTGATCCGTAATCAGCTGGATTTCGTTTATGTACGACCTAAATAGAATCTGACCCTGGTTTGTTAACGCCCGAGGAACCGACGCTATCATAGCCAACTTCTGCACGGGACCCAAATAATTCAAAACATTCGAGTACGAGATAAAATCTATTTCGTTTTTCTTGCTCGCAAGAAACTCGTTTATGTCCTCGTTTACATAACGAATCTCGATATTAGGTAAATTGGCTTTGGCGTCAGTCCATGTTCGTTCGGAAATTAACGCTGCAAATGCCTCGACGGTTTCTGCTCGGCCCTTAATTATCTGCTGCCAGAAGAAGTTTTTAGAGTACGCAGTCTTCATCAATCTTTGAAATGTCATCTTGATATAGTCTGGATAGTTTACGTTTTCGGAGTGATCGCTTTTGGACTTCTTCAATAAGTATGCATATATCTTTACAAATAGCGGCCATTGCTTGGTAGCTGTCAGATCTACGCCGCCTTGAAATTGCGAACCAAAAAATAGGCGTAGCAGTCGCGATCGCATTTTGTAGTTCCGCTCATGGCTGCCTTTATAAAGCAGACTTTGGCTTGATGTTGGATTTACCGTTCGAATAAAACTTTCGTAGCTAGGTTCTTTTAGTAAGCGAAGTACTGATCTTACATGATCTAGTTGCGTCTGTGATTGATCCACAATGTATAGAGTTTTGATGTGATTGGCTGAAAGCATTGGCAAAACTCGATAGCCACTACCAGCGATACATACGACGGTCCGCGCGGTGCTTGGCAGAACGCTTTGCTCGCAATTGGGATCTTCATTTAGAAAAGAATATTTAAGTTTATTTTTTTTCATTTTCCCCAGGCGAGTCGCCAAACGACCTCAAAATCCAAACATCACCAAACAGTGTAGCAATCAATCCAAAGAACATTAGCAAACCAAATGTCTTCGGGGGAGAAAAGTAAGAGAATAAAAATAACAGCGCCGATAAAGACATTATGGCTAAACATACGGTGGCGCCACCGGCTAGCTCATTGAGCCCTTTTGAAATACCTTTGTTTTTATCGACTAACAAAAAGTTAATGGCGTTATCTCCGGCGAGGCCAACAAGGATACTAGCAAATACACTGGTTAGAAAATTCAACGGCATTTGAAAGACAATGACGACTAGGAACATCAGGGCGGGGCCCCAAAATGACGATAGGATGATAGGTATAATTTGTTTGCGAGCATTTACCGCTAGGCAAATCCAAATAATGATAAGGCTGACGTGAATGATGCTGACAAAGAAACTTTCGTATAGAGTTTTTGGAACTAAGGACAGCAAATCCAAATGTTTCACTAAACCAGAAGCCACTTGGCATTGGCCAGTTTTGCAATGCTCACGAAGAGATTTTACAGCGGCACCTACACCATCGACCTCAAGACTATCCAAGTAAACAAGAATTCGCCGACGTCCGGTTTTATCTTCATAACGCTCATAAGATTCATCAGCGCCCCATTCAATCTTAACCAGTGGTTTTACATCTTCAGGGATATTGGTATTCAATTCGTCCAGGGCCAAAATTCCGCTCTCGATATGTTTTACAAATTTGTATTTTGATATTTTATCGATAGCTTTACGTACCTGTTCATCGTTGACACCGACATCAAAAACGATGCTAGTTGAAGACTGCCAAGAGCGCGTTTCAGAGATGTATTCGACAGTTTGCCGCAATTGTTTGTCGCGTGAAAAAATAGAATAAAAATGCTCGTTCGTGTTTACAAAGTAGGCGCCCATAATAGCGAATACATAAACCAGTAAAAATATTTTGCTTTTTTTGAATGACAGACTGTTGATTTGAATCTTATTGGCCCAGTGAATACCGATTGCTTTACTAGATTTTACCCATGAACCTTTCATCTTGAATAAAGAATGAATAGCGGGCGTGTAGCAGAATAAAATTACCCACTCTAAAATCGAGCCAATCGCGGCCCACAAACCCAGTTTCTGGATCGATGCTAAATCGGATACTGTCAGCGAGATAAAGCCAACTGCCGTTGTCAATGATGTCATGGCGCTCGGTAAAATTAAACGGCGATGAGCTTTTTTAAATCCATCTTTTATCATCAATGTAGAAACGAAAATAAAATCTTCGAGAGTGGCTACGCCAAGGATCATAAATAAACTGTCGGACAACGCGTCCGATGTTGAGCCAACCATCGCTTTTAACGCCATTAACAGCGAAAATCCCAAAATTAAATTGGAATTGTAAATCAGCCCTGATAACCACGTCCCAAATGATAGTCGACAAAGTACCAGCAGCATTAAACAAAATGCTAAATTAATCCATTGAGTAGTGTCGATACCATAGAGGACTTCCGAGATGTATTCGGCATTGCCAACATAGGAGAATTCAATGTTCCGGCCAAATTTATCGGCCAAGCGGTGTTTGATTTCATCCAAGGCCGCGGGATCAAAACTACCATATTTAAAATTTTCAGTTTCTTCGAACGAAATGTTGATGACGATGTCGTTCGATCGGCCCACAAATATTTTTCCCCATAACGAGGATTTAATTTTATCAAGCGACACCACTTTGTCGGACGAGTTTTTACAATCCAGTTGAATATAGCGTGGATAGTAGAGGACCTTATCTTCAAATTTAGCTTCACGAATACTAAAGCTAGAACTAACGGCGTGAATGTTCAGATGATTGGCTAAATCATAATTGACAAAACTGCGCAATTCACACAGCTGCGATTCCGTCCATTGTTCTGATTTACTGCGTGCTAATACAGTCACGCTGGGCTTTTCTTCAAAGTGCTCTTTCAAATCTTGATACGCATGGGCACTGGGCAATCCTCGCGCATCCATGTCGTCAGCAGAAAGCTCGACCTTCAATTTCCCGATGTTAAAATAAATTATCAAAAGAACAGCGAAAATCGAACCCGCCCAAAGGACTGGGTGACGCATCGAATTTCTATGCGTAAGTAGTAAAACGTAATGAATCCAACGTAGAGATTTTCGTGAGATGGAATAAACAGTAGGTCGGCTCGAGACCTTACTTTGGCCAGGTGGTTTCTGCATTAATTGAAGTCTAATTTATATTATGAGACAATCAACAAAGAACCCCTTCATAAATTCATCATTTGTGAAGGGGTTCTTATATAATGCGTTAATAATTCTGATGTTGAACGTTTTATAAAATGTTGGTCGTATTGTTATGTAC
This sequence comes from Bdellovibrio sp. 28-41-41, assembly GCA_002256935.1. Classification (GTDB taxonomy): domain Bacteria; phylum Bdellovibrionota; class Bdellovibrionia; order Bdellovibrionales; family Bdellovibrionaceae; genus UBA2316. The sequence continues at coordinate 83,869 of NCGL01000002.1, read as the reverse complement.
ATTAATAAAGTCACAGGAGAAAAAAATTATGAACAAACTTTTAAGTTTGATAGCTGTGTTGTCTTTTTTCGCAGTAGCGAACTCAGCTCCCAAAGATAAATGGCCAACAAAATATGAACCGATGGTAGCAATGCCTGAAGCGAACACTGTTGCTCCAATTTCTTATGAGCAATACGAGAAAATGGCAGCGGAAGCAAAGAACACACAAGTTCGTAAAATTGCCGCGACTGCTGACGAAAGCAAAATGTCTCAAGAACTTCGTGATCTTCGCGATTCTTTAAATAAGTTAGGCTTCGATGCTGGCGGAAAAAAATTGGCTAAAACAGAATTGTACAAGGAAGCTAACAAACTTCACAAAATTCTTTTAGATGCTAAAATAAATGCTATTAACAAGCCGAACGACTATAAATTTGTAGTGGCGCATTTGGCACCGATGGCTGCGTATCGCAGTATCGTATATCGCATGATTCCAGTTGTGGCCCCATCGCAAGCATTAAGACAATCAGTAGTGGACACGATTCAAGATTCATACGCAGATATGAAATTGTTTTTCCCAGATTCAGAATGGGAAGTGGGTTTTGCCTATATCACTGAACCTTTTGCTGCAGCAAAAGTTGATAATGTTGATATTCCAGCTTCGGCAAAGCAATTCAAAAATGAAGGTGAGGTTCAAGCCTATTTGACTGGTAGAATTGCGAATGAAACTCAATGGGCGAATGCTATATTAGCTAGTATAGTAGTTCCGGCGGACGCGCCACTAGTGCTTGATAACCGACTAGTGTACGGAAAAATGGCGTTCAGTAATAAAGCGGATACTGATCGTTACACTTGGATTAGACAGTATGATGTTACTGCTGCTCGGGCTCGTATGGAGAAACAATTATATTCAATCCGTATGAACGCGGTTTACAATATCCAAAAATCGGCACGTTTAGCTTCGGAAGTGGCTGCCCTTTATGGTATTGAAGTCGCGAAGGCAAAAATTGCGTCGGTACTGAAGATAGATGTAATGGCTCCAACACGTAAAGACCGCCTTTCAATTGTTATGCATAAAGAATTCGCAGGTTCATTTTTGAAAAATCCAGATGCACAGGCTCACCTTGATGCGGCGATAACTCATTTGCAAAACAGCGTCGTTCTTAACCATACAGCATGGTTGAGTTATTCAAAAGTAACTGATCAGGCGACAAATGCAATTATAGATCCAGCATTTTTTAAAGCAAGAATTCCAGAAACTGAAAAAGGTTTCCAAAATGCAATTGGTTTAGTTTACGGAAAACAAAATACAGTAACGAGTGTAATTACTGGTAAAACAGTAAAAATCAATTTCCGCCAATTCCTTCTGACTGGCTTGCCACACGATAGCAAAAACATGTTGCCAACTATCTTTGATGATAAAGGTGCACGTTATTTAAATCGTGATGGTATGAGATACCGTGACTACGCTTGGGGTCGCGCGATTGGTTGGGATTCTGCTATCTATAAAAATTTGTTTCCTGAATTAGATGCGATTATTAAAGATCCAAAGCAAGGTAAGCAAGTGGCTGACCTTCAAGTGAACGACTATATGAGAGTATTCACAGAAAGCCGCGGCGGAACTCAAATCGCTGATTTCTTATTAGGTTACGTACGCTAGTCTAAAAGTGACTAAAGATCTAAATCTTCTTGTTGCTCTTGAGATCGAAAGAATCAAGAGCGACACTCAGAATAAAAAATACATTTTAACGAATACTATGATCGGAGAATCGTTGGTGACCCCAACGATTCTTACGTTTAGCCTATTTGAATTAGGTCTTTACAACGGTAATTCTATCGCTCAAGCGATGAAACTGCTGGGATTTCCTTTTTATCATGAACCGTCTGAACCTGCTGGATTTGCATTGTTGTTTGGACGTCCTTACATAAACGTATCTTCATATACTCAGGCATCGCTACCGAATTGGCCCCTCACGTTTTCTTCGGGCCATAAAGTGGGAATATCCATTAAGTCATCGATTATTTGGCGATGGCCGTTGATGATTTATCAAGCCTGTCGGATTTTAATTCATCTTCGAAAGTTTGTCCTTACCGCGGAATCGAAATGGTCGGTGATGAAAATGAAGTGCCCTGATGAAATTAAGGACATTGAAAAAATGTCGGGCAGCTCTAAAAAGATTCAGCATTCACTGAACGGTAGTCAGAAATTTTTTGCATTTCATGTGGCCACAGATTTTTGTTTTGGAGGTATTCAAGTTTTACTTAAAGGTCTTCATAAAATTCTAAAAGTGCCTCACGATATCAATGTGTGGGATCCTAGCTTTCAGGATATGCATTTGATTCAATTTCATTTAGATTTATGGAAACTTAGTCATGACCTGATCTCGAAAGACGCTTTTATGTCTAAGCATGGAAGCCGAAGTCATAAAGATTGGGAAATCTCAGCCGCTAGGTTTTATGAGCCGACGTCCGAACTTAACAGTTTGCTAAAGAGTATAAAAGAAAAAGAAAGTTTTGAAATTGTTTTTAAAAACCAGCAAATAGAAAAAGCCAAACGGCAAGGCGAAATTAGAAAATACCTGGATGGCAGAAAATCATTTCTGAAAAAATGGTATCTATCTTTAGGACAAAGTTACGCTAAAATTTTTGTTCTGCGCGAAGACTCCAAAAGATTGTGTTTTGATTGGATCGCATTGTTTCGTCGGTTAGTTCTAGATGTTCAGAAAGAAAATCATTGGGGTGATTTAGTGTATCACTTATCTATCAATGAACTTAATGCCGCTCTTGTGGAAACTGATCATATCAAATTAGCATCGCTGTTCCAAATGGCACAAGAACGTAGGGATACGGCAGATCGTCTAAAATCTGTAAAACTTCCGGCCGTAGTTGATACGAGTCGGTTGGAAGAACTATTCAAAGTCGAATCCTCTTTGAAAGCCGATTCCTCGATGCAAGCCGAAGAACTCGTATGTCTATCTCCGGGAATTGTTGAGGGCGATGTTATCGTTGTTCATTCGGCGTCTGATTGCAGTGGCATACAGTCGAACCATATAGTGGTGACGCGTTTTGTGGACCCTCAGTATATTCCATTCATGATCAAAGCGCGTGGATGGATTCTAGAGCAAGGCAGTTTGTTAGGCCATTCGTCTATATTGGCTCGCGAAGCCTTGATCCCTGTAATATCCAGTTATCGCAACGCCACTGAATTATTAAAGCAAGGCTCACGTGTGCGCTTAGATGCGAACGCAGGAGAAGTGCGTCAAGTCTAAGGTCTAGATATTTGCCGAATATTTATTACTGGCATTGATCCTGCTCCGGTTCTGAAATACACAGGAGCGCGTGATGTATACAAACTTACCAAACTATAACGAAGGTCCAGTAGCTGCGTTGATGCGATTGAAGAGCATGAGCCTGGCTGAATCAAAAAATGATTTCAACAAACGCTACGTCAGCGTCGAAATCTCTTTCCTAGAAGGCACGCAACGCTGGCAGATGGTGTTTCATAAAAATCAGAAGCTGATTTTTATGAAGACATTTTCTAAATCGTGTCGCTCGTCCATCAGTCATTGGTTCCGGACCTATGACTTGGAAATGGATTGTGAATCACAAGTAAAAATTCCATGGAAGTCTTTAGCGAGCGGGGAAAAATGGGTGGTCGAGGCTTATGTGAATCGACGTTATTGGAGTTTCTTAGAATTGCCACCAGAGCTTTCACTCTGCCAAATTATCAAATTACACGAGCACCGTAAGCCGACTCCTCGACGAAATATTTTCGAGTGGGAAGATATGGGGAAAATCATTCAGCTACCGATTGTAAAACGACGACGTTAGACTTTGAACGCACTGATGATGTGCGGATGCTTGGGCTTGAGCACCACACTGATGCTGGGAGTAAGATCCACGCGATCGCAACGCAAATTAAAATTACGAAGTAGTTGATATAAAATCCATTTTCCTTCCATCAGTGCCAACTGACTACCGATACATGATCGGGGTCCCGAAGAAAATGGAAAGTAAGCTTTTTTATTATATTCTTGTTCAAAACGTTCCGGAATAAACGAGTTTGGATCATTCCAATACTTGTCACTGCGGTGAGTGACATATGGACACAAATTGATCGTGCTGTTCATGCCGATGTTGTAACCCATGATGGTGTCAGGGCCTAAAGAGTCTCTCGAGATCATCCAAACCGGTGGATACAATCGCAAAGATTCCTTCAAAATATTTTCGAGCGGAGCTAGTTTTGGCAAGTCCGAATAGTCAGACACGTCGATAGAACGTGCGAACTCTGTGGCCTCAATCATTTTCTTTGGATGCTGTAGTAACAGCAGCAGTGTCCAGCTTAACATATTTGCGGAGGTCTCGTGCCCCGCCATTACAAATGTGATCAGCTGATCTTTGATGATAGAATCACTGATATCATGAGGATTTTTAATTTGTTCTTGAAGAAGTGTTTCTAAATAGTCCTGATGTTGTACTAAGTTTTCTTTTCTGTATTCTTTCCTTTGGCGGATCACATCTAACATCAGTTTGTCGATCAATGTTTTATACGAGTTAAATTTTTTACCCCGGCTAGTGACGTAGTATTCATCCCAATCAATAAAGGCTTCCATACGACGATTCATAAAGGAAACACAATATTCAAATGCTGGTGAGAGCACTTCCGTCTGCGAAGATAAATCTAAGTGAAACATAGTTTGGCTGATAATCGATAGCGTGATCTCGATCATTTGGGATTGCAGATCCATGACCTTGTTTTTTGCGATCCGCTGAACGGTAGATTCAGTCACTTTTTTAATTGTATTGAAATAGTCTTTCATCGCGGGTGGAGAAAAACCGGGTTGAGCAGCTTTGCGCTGCTGTTGCCATAACTGACCTTCTGCCGTAACTAATCCCGAGCCAAGAAATGTTTTTAATTTTTCATAGCGCTTACTTTTCGTATAATTTCTGGCGTTACCCACCAGTATGTGTTGGATCGCGTCCGGATCAAAACAAATATAACGAAAAGACTGTCCTTTCTGAAACCTAACAAAACCACCATATTTTTCGTGCATATTTTTGAACGTACCGAGCGGATCGCGAATCAACTGCGGTATGATGCCAACAAAAGGTAGACTATTCGGGCCCGGAGGCGCAAGATTAGGGGACATTAGCTAGGATTGTAATCAATATGGATTTGAAAGACAAAACTATTATTATTTTTGGTGCCTCCAGTGGAATCGGCGAGGCATTGGCGACCGAACTTTCAAAGAACAATCGAGTTTGCACGTTCAGTCGGCGTCCATTTCCAAAACCTAACGACAACATTTTGAATTTTGAAGGTGACGTTAGAAACAAGCAGAATATCAAAGACGCAATCGATATGTGTAAAAGCAAATGGGCGGTAATTGACGGTTTCATTTACAGTGTTGGCCAGGCACAAATCACCGATTTCAAAAATTTCAAAGCAGACGATGTTAAAAATCTAATGGATACCAATTTTTTTGGTTTTTTAAATAGTTTAGAATGTGTGCTTCCAGATTTACTGAAGCAAAAAACGGGAATCATTGCGGTGGTATCGGCTCTGATGTTGAATCGCAGTTTGCCTAACGGCGCTTCTTATTTTGGAACTAAGGCTGCCATGCATGTCTTTTTTGAAGGTTTGCGCATGGATTTAGAAAATCAAGGAATCGAATTTTTTGAAATTCGCCCGGGCTTAGTGGACACGCCGATGTCTCGTAGTATGGAAGTAAAGTCTGATAAAATGTGGAGTGGCGAAAAAGCGGCTCAGCATATTGTGAAGCAGATAAAACGTAAAGAAACCGATATTTCATTTCCTTTAGATTTGAAAATTTTGACTCAGTCGATGAACATTCTACCGGATTCGACCTACTTTAAATTAATAAAGTCACAGATGGATAAAAGTTTTAGAAATCGCCCTAAATCAGAATCCTAAATCTGTTCCCAATTTAAGAAAGGCATTCAAATACGTCGTCTGATCGTCCGCACGATGGCGATATAGATTTCTGGCTATTGAAGCATCGTAAGAAACCAATGTCCCCAAATTATTTTTTAGCTTAAGTTCAGCGATTGCTGTCGCCTCGCCTATAAAAGTCAAATTTTGAAATTCTTGTGTGTATTGGTTTTCAAATTCAAGCTGGTGCTGAGCGGGAACACTAAAAACTAATTCGTAGTCACCAAACTCGCCGGCAAGTAACGACCACGGGGTAATTTTAAATTTAGTAACCGCCGCCGTAGCCAAGGGGTGTAGTAAGCCTGATAGTGGTTGCGTGCACTCTATGCCCATTCCATTGACTCGAACAAGAAGATCCAATGAATTTAGAAAACCGTCGCTCGAATCAATCATGCAGCTAGCAAATCGTTTGATGACGTTTGATTCTTTTAATCGGGCTTGGGCCAGGAAATCACTTTCATTAGCCAAGGGTTTAGACTTATTAAACCAACGTTCAGCGACAAGCGCGTTTCCCTTGCCTGGTTTTCCCGTGGAATAAATCTTGTCACCGATATTCATTCCCGCGCGCGAAATGGGTTTTGTTGTCGAGTGACCAACAACGGTAAGGTGGATGCTAAAACTTTGCCCAGACGCCGTATCGCCACCAAATAGATATAACCCATGCTTTAGAGCGACATCATTGATGCCTGACAAAACGTTTTGGATAAATTCATTGTCATGATTACGACTAATGATCAATCCTTGCAAGAACCCTTTGGGAAAAACACCAACGGCGGCAAGGTCGCTGAGTGCGGTTTCTAAAGCATGCTGCCCAAGCAAGCGAGGATTTGAAATCAACCCCCAAGATTGCTCATCGCCTACAATATCCAAACTCAGCGCCAGGAAACTATTTTCCGACAATCGCAAAATTTCAGCGTCACTTTGAAAGAACGAATGAGTTTGTTTAGGGCTGCGAGGGATCGACTGAATAAGGTTCTGTAAGGTTGAGAATTCATTTAGGGCGGCTAGTTTCATGTTTAAACCTTTTCCAATTCAGTCATCAGTCTTAGTTTTCTAGGAACGCATTCAACTAAAAATTCTTTGCCTTGATAGATTTCGCCGTCCAACTCAAACGGCACAGGTTGATCAGTTTTAATTGTTATAGATTTGTCTTTGAATTCAATATGAGTCGGCGATTTGAACTCATTTTTCAATGTGAGGTTGTAGAAAACCTTCAACGTGTGCATGGGACCCAGATCGTCAAATAAATGAAAATCGAGTAATCCACTTTGTAGTGAGTTTCCTCGTTCGAAAAAGTACTCACCCGTGTAGTGTTTTGCTTTTAGAAACTGGATATTTAAGTATTTCTTTTCCGCGGTGTCGGCAACGGTGGCACGCACTGGAGTGTATTTAAAAAGACTCTTCACAAAGATGTAATTATTGGCGGCGTCTGTTGAAAGGCTCTTAAGCCTCTGAGTCAGGCCCCCCTTTTGATTGAACAACTGATTTCCTAAAGCTAGAAATCCTATCGATCCGTTGGCTACAAAGTATTTGGTATGTTGAGTGCCGTCTTCGGTTTTAAAAAACACTTTGCCGATATCAACACTGGACTCACTGGAACTATCCGTAATATAGGGAACCGAATTCTCTTTTTGTGCGGACGGAACTGACTTCAAAAAACTGCATGAACTACCGAGTCCAACGATACCTAATCGCACACGGTGAAAATCGAAATCATTTTGAAACACTGAATTAAGAGTATGGTGGATAGTTCCATCGCCGCCGCCAATGATTAATGAATTGTTCGTTTGAATGTGAGTGCGCATTTTCTGAGTCAGCTCGTCAGACGGCAGCACCACCGGTTCTAAATCAGGTAGGGCTGTGGAAACTTTGTTCCATTTATAAATTGAATTTTGACCGAATGAATCTTGATTGATGAATATTTTAGACGTCATCAGCAAATAACTCGGCTTTAACACGAATTTGCTCGAAAACTTTAGGAGCCTCCAAATCGCCATTGATTTCAATCACGTTTTCTAACTGAGAAATATAGTGTTCCAAGTTTTCTTTGTACGTATCGAGTCTATCCCAGAAAAGTTTTTCATATGAAGACAAGTCGGTTTTGCGGCTTTTTACTGTATCGACGGAACATTTTAAAAAGATGGTTTTGTCTGGGTATTTGAAGTGGGTCTCCATCGCAAACCACAAAGATAAAGGACAGCCCAGAGAATGCTCGCTGGCCGCGTATTTAGGCAAACCCGCATTGAAAATTACTAAGTCATAGGCAGCAAAATCTATTTTTTTTTCGCTTTCCATTAACATAGATTGTAGGAATAGAGAACGAGCCTGAGGTGTCATTTTCGTCAAAAAAATATCGAGAGTATTTTTCATCTCAGTTTGAGGGATCGCTGCAAATAATTGTAAACTATCCCATATAGAATAGGACAAGACCGTTTTGTTTTTCGATTTACCGTAATTAATAATATTCTGAATTTGTGTGTCTTTACCCGATCCATCCAGACCCGTAACCACCCATTTCATTATGCATATCTCTCGTACGTAGATTTTAAAATATCCACGGCATCTTGAATATCTTTTGGCGTATGAGTAGACATCAACGAAACGCGGAAGCGCTCGCCACCTTTAGGAACCCCTGGAGGTTCGATCGGATTCACAAATAAACCATTTTCGTGAAGCTTTTGAGACAATACACGGAAGCTTTCTGGAGTTGGTGGGAAAACAGGAATGATTGCACTGCCTGTACGAGTGTACTTGATGTTAGCTTTATCTAAGTATTCGTAAAACAATTTAATATTAGTGTGCAATTTATCCACGCGTTCAGTAGACCGTTCTAAAATATCAAGGCACGCCAAAACAACAGCCATAGATACCGGAGATAGCGACGCTGTAAAGAAATAGGGACGCGAAAAGAATCTTAAAAAATTAACTGTGTTTTTATCTGCGGCAAAGAAACCGCCGGTAATTGAAAATGCTTTTGAGAACGTGCCCATTGAGTACTGCAAACGTTTAGCAATGCCGACTTCTTCGGCCATACCGCGGCCTTTGCCCATAACGCCGGTTCCGTGCGCATCGTCGATAACGTATTTAGCGCCGTACTTTTCGCAGACGTCAGAGATTTCTTTGACCGGTGCGAGTTCACCATTCATTGAGTACACACCTTGAGTCGTTACCCAAAGATCGCGTTTAGCATCTTTGTCGCGGTATTTTTTTAGCATTTTTTCTAGATCATCTGGATCATTGTGATTAAAGCGAAATGCCGTCTTGCGACCAAGTTTGATGCCGTCAATTACCGACGCGTGCGAAATTTCGTCGAAAAATAAAATGGCGGCATCAGAAACTAAAGTCGTAACCCATGTTAAACTTGTCATATACCCAGATGGCAAAATAATGCAATCTTCTTTGCCTTTGAAGTGAGCCAGACGTTCTTCTACTGTTCTGTGCAGTCGAGATGTTCCATTCAGTAACATCGGGCCGCCCATGCCCAGGCCTTGTTTGTCGATAGATTCTTTTGCCTTTTCTTTAACTTCTGGATCGTTGGCAAAACCAAGATAGTTATTTGAACCCATCATGATCATGTCGATAGTTTTTCCGGTAATAGGATCTTTAACCAACACACGACGATCAACAGGCGAAATAATTTCGCGGTGATATAAAAGTTTGCCTTCATTGTAGAGCGGACGAAAAAAACTTTCGAAAAGCGCAGCGTCCGCGTCTATGTTGCCTTTAAACTGACTAGCTAAGGTTAATAAATTGACCGCATCCGATGTATTGTCATTCCAGCTTTCTGATTTATCCATTTATAAAGGTTAAAATTTTTATCTAAGATTGCCTAGTTTTTTTCAAACAAATTACTGCGTTAAATTTGGGCGAGTCCACGAATTCTGCTGATACCAGCGGTAGGTCAAAGATATGGTTTCATAGAGATTGTACTGATAAGAAAATCCCGTATCGAGCGTAAAATGAGAGGTGTCAAATACCCAGTAAGGCGCCATCATTTCGCCCATCTTGTTTACATTTTTATTAGTCTTTTTCCCTGTTAAGGCCTCTTTGATATCGAAAAATTTCAAATACAGAAACGTCAGAGTTGGATTCAAAAAAAGTATTTTTAGAGGCCGTCCAAGAACGGTTTCGATGGCCGTTTTCATTTGGTTCCAATCAGCAGCATTAGGGTACGATATATGGTAAATTTTATTTTTATGATCTGAAAACAATGCGGTCTCAATTGCGCGCACTAAATCTTGAATATAAACGAACTGAAACACTTTCTGTTTTTGGCCAAGTATTGGAAATTTGCCAGTGTCGGCGGTCTGGAAAATCTCAAGAAATGTTTTATCCTCAGGACCCAATACCGGGGCGGGCCTAAAGACAAGTGCTGGCAGTGACGAATTTAAAACGGCTTGTTCTGCCATCAATTTGGTTTTGCCGTAAAAGGAAATGGGGTTGGCCATTGCGTAAGGGGATAATTTATTATCTGCCGAATCACTCGGGCCAAGTGCGCTTTGTGACGATAGGAAAATAATCTTTTTAAGTGTTTTGGGTAGCTGTGCAATCAACTGCTCGGTGATATTGAAATTAGAAACCAAATAATTTTCGTATTTTGCACCGAGCATAGTTCCCGCACAATGAACGGCGTAATCAACGGCGGGCAGGGGCAAAAGTAGTTTTCCTAATTCTGAAAACTCTCCAGGTAAAATTTTTAAGTGGGAAGAATCTTGTTGTCCCCATTTTTCTTTAAAAGTGGCCATCTGACTGGGCAGCATAAACGCATAAACCGTGTATTTCTGGCACAAAGCGCGGCACAGGTGTGTCCCTACAAATCCATCGGCTCCAGTAACTAAAATAGTTGTTTCTCTTGCGCTCATTCTGATTTATCGTTTCATATTATATGGCGTCCTTCAATGATAATTACGACTACATCCTTTTCGACCTTGATGGTACACTAGTCGATTCGCCAAAAAAGAAGTTTTTGTTTTATAATTCGCTGGGACTTTTTCGGCGATTCCGAAAAATTTTTGGTTATATCAAAACAATTCCTATAGTGAGTCGAGCCATTGCAGCGATGTTAAAGAACAACAGCACTACGGGTTTGAATAATTATTCGTTGCTCGTGGCGACCTGCCAAAAACAATCTAATGCCCCTGAAGACGTAATTCTTCACGAGCTAAATCAATATTATCATCATGACTTCCTTGCTTGGCAAAAGTTGTTCACTCCGGTTCCGAAATCGCACGAGTTTATAAAGCACGCAAAAGCGCGCGGAAAGAAAATGTACGTTTGGACAAATCCTATTTGGCCAGAGTTTAACGTGAAAAAACGCTTAGAGTGGGCGGGGTTTGACCTAAACGATTTTTCAGGCTTCACTCATTCGCAAAACTCAATTGGATGCAAACCCAATGTTGAATACTACACGAATTCGCTGAAATTATTTAATTTAGATGCTCGTCGTTGTGTTTTAATCGGTGATAGTGAATTTAAAGATGGACCGGCACGTAAGGTCGGGATTCACACGGTTATTTTATCGGCTGATAAAGCGCGATCATGGACCGAGCTAACAAAAAAACTTCTATTAGATAATTAATTGCACTGGCAGAGATGTCGACCACTGTTGCTGAGACTGTAAATAAAATGCAGGGTCTTTGATGTCGGCCAATAAATTTCGAATGGGTCCCAAGTCTATTGATGTACCATTAATATGCATATTTGGCAGCGATGAATCCACCTGGCCAATATTTAGAAAACCAAAATTATTTTTCTTCATATCTCTTTCAAAATCATTCTGACAGTTTTTTGGAACTGTAAATAGCAATTCAAATTCGCCGAGGTGAATACTGGCAAATAGAATCAACGGAACTTTCAATTGCGCCGCGATTTGCACCGCCATTGGGTGAAAGTGAGATGGTTTAATGTTTAAGTTCACTTGCGATTGATTGATGGCGCATAAAAAATCAAGCGCCGCCAACAAGGCATCGCTCGTATCAATGCATGTCGAAGCATAGCGACTGATGACTTGGGCTTCAGCTAGACGTGCTTTGGGTTGAAAGCTATGTTCAATTTGTGCAGCCATTTCTGCAGATTTAGATTTAATGACAAAGTTGGCAAACCCGGTCGCCACACCCATTCCCACTGGGCCAGTCAAATAGATAAGGTCTCCATCTCTCATGCCTTTACGGGATAATTGAACAGACTTTGCGCGCTGGCCGACAGCTGTACAGGAAACAAGAAATTTTTCAGAATCATTTGTATCGCCGCCTAACAGATATGTTTGATGTGCCTTTAGTGCATCCTGCGTTCCTTGCCAAAACTTTTTCGCAAAATCGTCACTGATAGAGTCGGGTTGACTGAGGCCAATTAAAACACCCAATGGCTCGGCCGCAACTGCGGCTAGATCTGACAAGCTAGAGACTGTATTAATCCAGCCAATAATGTACGGATCAGAAATCAATTTCCATTCTAATTCTTCACACAAAATATCGCTAGTAATGGCGATGTCTTTTTCCAGTCCAAGATCTATGATCTCGCTATCGGTTTCGTATATTTTATTTTTTTGATAAGGCGCACGCTTGAATAAAGATACGAGCTGAGTAATTTTTTCGATCTCGGTAATAGTATTCACGTGAGTCTCTTAATTTTGCCTTTATTGGCGTCAACTTCGATCAAATCACCGTTTTTAATTGTTTTCAAGTTATTGACCTGCACTATACACGGTATTTGTAGTTCGCGCGCAATGATCGCGCCGTGACTCAATAACCCGCCAGATTCAGAAATAATCGCCTTTGCTTTCACAAAGGCCGCGTGAAAATTAGGTGATGGAGTTAGGCACAATATAATACTATTTTCCGGGCTGTTAGTAAGTGAATTGTAGTCGGTAACCCAGAACGCAGATCCCTGGGCTTTTCCAGAGCTAGCGACAGCACCGGTCCATTCGGACTTTATTTCTCCCGATACAAGTGCCGCTTCATCTTTTGTTGTGTAAAAAAGTGTTTCACGATGAGCTAAATTATCTTCAGTTACATTATCGTCCGCACGTGTTTTGAGGTATGATTTTCTGGTTAAAATAAGATTTTGGATTTCTTGTTTACTTGGTGGACGTTCAGCATTCAATTCAGTTTGATAGTGAACAACTTCATCCAAAGTTAAATAAAATAGATCGTCTCTATCTGACAGCAGTCCACTCATTATCCATTCGTCAGCCATTTTGTATAATAGATTGCGTACGGTTGGAAACTGATACGAAGCATAGAATCGATGTTGCTCATCACATGAAACTAATTGCACAAACTGGAAAACAAGGGGGTTTGAATCGACTAATGGCCCTTGTAGTGACGTTTGTAATGGCGCTTGAGATTTTTCTGATGACGTAATTTCACGTTTGCCATCATCGATCATCGCACTAATTAATTTAGGTTGCTCGGAAAACGTCGGCTGGGCGATATCCCAGCTCAATGACAAATGGCCAATTCCCTTCAGTACAAAGGAATTAACGGCGTCAGGATCAGATAAAATTGCGACTTGTTGTACAAGATGACTGATGTGTTTACCGATTTGAAATGGGCTATGCGAAGTTAAGCTTTGAATGGAAATCGGTTGTGATTGCCAAAGGGCGACCTTCTCTAAAATACCTTTAATTAGATTCTTGTAGAAATAAATAGAAAAATCTAAACGATTATAGGTACAACCATCTGCTTCAATTTTGTCTAAAAGATTTTTGAAATCGGGCTTGTCTGGTCGCCATGACAAAGCCGCGAGCGTGTTGTCATTGAAGTTTTTCAGATATTGGGGAAGTTCCTTCTTCCAATCCTGAATTACTTTTTGAACTTTAGGCTGAATTTCCTTGCTGTAGATTCGTTTCAGCCAGCGTGTTTTAAATTTTTCTTTTCTTCGGACATCCACGCACGTGATGCAGCCATGCCAGAAAATGCGAGCGACTAATGCTGTTAGCGGTAGAATGGCAAAATGATATACGGGAATACGCTTGAAGAAATCCTTGCTTGAATACAGATAGCCATCAATCCAGCGGGTGATTTGATCATTCTTTAATCGGCGTAAATAGAATTCGGATTTGATAGCATCTAAATTAGTGGTCAACGCTGATTGCAAAACGCTCCACCCTAGCGGAGAAATCGCATCGGGAAAACGTTCTTTAGATTCATCGCGCGTCCAAGTCACACTGTCCTCATTCCAACTTAGTTTTTATTTGCTCAATAGAATCTACAGGCAAATTCAGAGATTTAATTTTTGCGGTCAATGTCTTGGGAAATGGTACCACGAATCCTAAGGTAATCAAACTAGCCAAGAATTTGAAAATAGATTTAACCAAATCGTAATGGTGTTTAGAAATTAATAGAAAATGCAGCTTCCAGCCTAAATCAAAAGCAAAAACCCGCGACAGTAAATAGGGTGTCTTCCCATAGGCAATAGCGAGCTGAAACAGACTGACTTTGTCGTCTAGACTCTGCATGAAAATTACATCTTTCCTTTTCGGCCACATAAAATGCTTCCACATTTTAAATAGAAAAAATCCTTTTTCATAAAACATGTCAGAGAGGGAAAATAGGGCGTAGTTTTTTTCGATGCGACTGGTTTGGGTGCTGCGGGATCGGACTAGGTAATAAAGTTCGCGGCAGCGGTAGTCCGTATCTTCAATTACAAATGGGGTCACAGACGGTTTAAGGGCGGAAATCCATTCTTGAAGTACTTGATCTGGAAAAAGGCGATTCAATAAACACAAGTTACGATAAACAGGGTCAAAGGCTTTGGTGGCGTGAACCAGATTTAGAAAATCGGATGAGGATATTTCGCCCTTTTTAGCACGATACCAATTTAGGGGATCACAGAGTTCTTTTAAACCAGTTTTATAATAAGCCAAATGAACGACGAGGTGAAAAAAGAAATAGAGATCATTCAGACGCAAACAGGGAATTCCCAAATAAGAATGTGGAACCGAATTTTCCCATAGGCGAGCCTCATCGATTTTTATTGGCGACAAGGGCGTCATGATATTCCAGTGTGTTCCCAAAACACAATCCATCGTTCGTGTAAAAAACGGTGGCCAATGATGGGAAAACGTTTCCTGTTTACGATAGTTGCTGCCGCCAAGGCTGGCCGCGCACTCTAGCTTTTGATCTTTATAAATAGTTTCCAATTGATCTAACGACGATTTTTTCACTAAGAAATCGACATCATTCATTTTTTTGTAATAGGGCGACCCGTATAAAGATTCAGCCAGGGCCTGGCCTTTTAGAATTATAAATGGAATGTGATTGTCATATAACTTAGCGAATATAATTTTAGCTTCCGTATTTCTTAGACTATTTTGTTGAGCGATTTTATCATACGTCGATTTTAGTTCACTCAATATAGTTGGCGGAATAGAAAGATTTAGTTTAACGCAGTTTATGTAAACTAAACTTTCGCACGCGTTCAGTTGTACGAGTTGTAGCCATAGGTCCCATAGGTTGGCATCGTGTATATTTCGTAGAAGCCTTGTTAAGTGCTGACTTTCAACAGTAGAAAGAGAAATCATATTCAATAAGCAAATGGATTCAGAAACTTCATTTTTGAGCGTGTGCATGATCCACTTTCAGCATTTCATCATTATCTTTTTCAAATCGCGTTTTAAAAACCCAATCCCAGATGCATAGAACTTTTCCAAAATTATTATACATGCTTTCAGACTGATGATGCCAGCGATGCAATTCCGACGTATTAAACAGTTTATTAATGAACACGGTGCTATGTCTGAAATTGACGTGAATTAAAATACCGGTAACTCCGCTGAGCGTAACAAACAAATACTGTACCTGCGGGCTGACAGAAAAAATCAACAAAGGCGAAAGATAGAAAAATGCACTCAGAAAAATATCTAGAACATGGAACGTGGCCGAGTTGTTCCAGTATACGGTCGCATACTGATGATGATACTTATGGATTCTCCATACGAAATCTGATGTGTGCCCCAGATAGTGGTAAATGTAGTAAAACAATTCCGCAATGATCAAAATAGCGAATGTCTGAGCTATGGGATTCCAATGATGAGGCCATAGGAAGCCGAGCATTGGAAATTGCGCATTTCTTAAATAGGTTCCGACAATGTCGATGACCAGTGAAATGAGAGGCAGTTGGATAAACGTAAAGTAGCTATCGAAGATGAACTGCTTAGTGAACATTTTAAATCGTCGATCAAAGGGAAGATAAATCTCGAGAATAAAGGCTGTTAACATACTACCGATGATGAGTATCAAAGATAACTGTTGAAGTTCGGTCACATTTAGTCGGTCATAGAACAAAAAAATAGGCACGACGAAAAGCAGCAGAAACAACGGGTAAATAGCGTGATGGAAAAATCGGCCCATGCCATAATATCATTTTCCCAAAGCATCTCTGTCAACGATTTGCGGCCGCAGCGTCATTGTTAATATCCGTTGATATTTAAGTCTCTAAACGAGACGACCACTTTAAACAGAGTCGCTATAAGGAATCCATTCGACTTCAAGAAAATTAAGAATTTCAACAATAAGCCTAAAGTCCAGCTAAGGATTACCGAAAGGATGTCACGACCAACGCGCGTCGGTCGAGGCAAAGAACCTGACTAACGAAAGGAGTTAGGATGCCAGGGAAACCTGATATCTGAAGAGTCTCAAAGAAAAAGATCATGAAATAAAATGAACTTAAGGAGGCTCTGAATGCGAACGTATTTTAGAACTAAAACGGACAAACAAGACTTGATCCTGGAGCTGTTGGAATTATCTGATCACCCCGAGACGGGTCCGCCTTAGCGGTGCTAAAAATAAAATGCTAAATTAGAAAAGCTCTGAGGAATCAGGGCTTTTTTAATTTCTGGCGTTCGGTGAAGGGGCTTAGAGGCCCCATTTCTTATTCTTTCGAGGGCTGTCTTTTCTTCCTGACAAAAAATTATGTCGGCAGGTTGTGGCGCGCTCCCTCTTTGCCAAGAAGGAGGATTGTGTAAATTTTTTGTCAGGAAGAAAAGACAGCCCTCGAAAGAAAAAGAAAACACCCCATGCTCTGGTTGGGGGAAATGAAAAGTCGCTACGGTAGTGATTTAGATTTTTTGCTGACCCGACGGAAACAGAAAACGGACCGGGGACGGTTTCGGGACGGGTGCGGCGACGGCCTCGGGTGCGGTTACGGGACGGTTACGTCGCCGGCCCACCACAAATCACAAAATTAACTTACAGTGCTGGTAGGCGGTGTTTCACCAACTGGTTTTGGTCCTCTAAATTTCAACGACAATCCTTTAAGGAAATATCGCAAAACCTGATCGCCGCAATTGCGATAATTAGGATGATCTTTCTTTCTCATGAAGGCGCTCAACTCCGGTCTACCAATCTTGAAATTAGCAGACTCGATCAGCGCGTGAATATCATCTTCCTTAAGTTCAAACGCGACTCTCAGTTTTTTCAAAATCGTATTATTCGTTACCGGTAACTCAAACGGCATTGGGGGTTTTGATTCGTCTTTGCCGCGTTTGAAGTAAATCAAGCCATCCAGAAAGTGGGCCATGATTTCGTGTTCGCAGAATATCGCGTCACGGTCTTCTTCGGGTTTTTGCATGCGGATGATGTCGGGCAAAGTTACACTTCCGCCAGAGAGTGCGATAATTTCTATTAGTTTATGATCGGATACATTTAGTATGTAGCGTATGCTGCGAAGGACATCGTTATTAATCATTCGCAGAACTTATCAGAGTTTTTTTCTGTTAAACAGTTCTTTATTTCTTCAACAAAGCCTGACTACAAAATATCTTCAAAAAAAGCGCCGCGGTTGATTTTTTCGTCGTGGAGTTGGATTTCTAAAATCCAGCGATTAGCGGCCACGGGTTCATCAATATCCATTAAATTTCCACGGAAGTGGACCTGGTGGGGGAAATCGCCGACGCGATGACCACTTGCGCCTTTGACCACGAATTTGTATCCCATTTTTGCAGCTTCTTCGTGTGCAAATTTGTAAAGATCCTGTCCTGAAAGTCTGTCTTGACTCCATTTTGCTTTCACTTGATCAAATAAGACTTTAGAGCTTTCGCGTAAACGGATGTGAGCGGGATCGTTTCCGACCACAAATGTTTGTCCGTAGTCACATTCATGGTCCGCGATGATGGGGCCCAGATCCAGAAAGAAAATGTCACTTTTTTGCAGAATGACATCAGGCTCAGACAGTTCTGAGTAGGTTTTTAAGGTGTTGATACCAAAACGAATCTTGGGTGGATGCCAGTTCTTACCGAAATCATGTTTCGCTAAGACCGCTTTAGTGATGTCCGCGCCCTGTTTTTCAGTCATACCAGGGCCTATTTCTTGAGCAATTTTTTGAACACAGGCCGCTAAAAGTTTTTGTCCCGAAACCAGTTTTTCTAGCGAGAATTTGTCGCCGTTGTTTTCTATAGCCAGCATGCCATTTCCTATCTTTTATTTGACCCAATTTAGTCCATAGGAGTACGGTAGGTCATCTAAAAACGCTTGTGTTAAAAAGGAATTATTATGAAAAAGCATTTGGTAAGAGTGTATCCATCTAAGGAAAAATTAGATCGCAAAGATCAACTCGCTTGGAAAATGGCAGAAGTAGCTACAGATTCTGTGGCACTTGATTCTGGTTCTGTAGAAATGGTTATCAACCGCATGATCGATAATGCCTCGGTTGCTATTGCGTCTGCGAATCGTCGTCCGGTGGCTTCGGCTCGTTCCATGGCTCTTTGTCATCCGCGCACGGGTGGTGCAACTATTTTCGGGATGCCGAATGATCAAAAGTTTTCTCCAGAATGGGCAGCTTGGGCAAACGGAACTGCGGTTCGTGAACTTGATTACCATGATACATTTCTTGCGGCTGATTACTCTCACCCCGGTGACAACATCCCACCGATATTAGCCGTAGCTCAACAGCTCGGTAAAAACGGTAAAGATTTAACTCGCGGAATTTTAACTGGTTATGAATTACACGTAAATTTAGTTAAAGGCATCTGCTTACACAAACACAAAAAAGATCATATCGCTCACTTGTGCCCAGCTTCGGCTGCCGGTATCGGAACGCTTCTTGGTCTTTCAACTGAAATTGTATACCAAGCCATTCAACAAGCCGTTCACGTTTCTTTCAACACTCGTCAATCTCGTAAAGGTGAAATTTCATCTTGGAAAGCCTACGCTCCGGCACACTCTAGTAAATTAGCAGTAGAAGCTGTTGACCGTGTTATGCGCGGTGAAGGCGCTCCATCACCAATTTACGAAGGTGAAGATTCAGTGATCGCGTACATGCTAGATGGTAAAGATGGAAAATACGAAGTGCCATTGCCAGAAGCGGGCGAAGCTAAAAAAGCGATCTTAGATACATACACTAAAGAACATTCTGCGGAATACCAATCGCAAGCATTGATCGACTTAGCTTTCCGTATGAAACAAAAAATCACAAACTTTGATGATATTACGGGTATTCACATCCATACATCTCATCACACACACTATGTGATCGGTACGGGCGCTAACGATCCTCAAAAAATGGACCCAAAAGCATCTCGCGAAACATTAGATCACTCGATCATGTACATCTTTGCCGTAGCTCTGCAAGATGGTTTCTGGCATCACGTGAAATCATACGCTCCTGAGCGTGCGAATCGCGCGGACACAGTTTCACTATGGCATAAAATCACAACATCTGAAGATCCTAAATGGACAGAAATGTACCACGCGCAAGATCCAGATAAAAAACGTTTCGGTGGCCGAGTTGAGATCACATTCAAAAATGGAACTAAATTAGTGGATGAGTTAGGCGTAGCAAACGCGCATCCTGCGGGCGCTAAACCATTCAAGCGCGCGAACTACATCCGTAAATTTGATATGTTAACGGAAGAAATCATCACTAAAGACGAACGCAACCGTTTCATCTCATTATGTGAAAATTTAATGGATTTAAAACCAGAACAAGTTCAACAATTGAACGTTCAAATTCCAATCGACAAACTCGTGCCGAACAAACGCGACACTAAAGGGATTTTCTAATGTTATTTCCAGAAATCACACCCAGCAACAAACGCGCACAATTTCGTGATAAACTTAAATCGGGCAAACTTTTAGTTATGCCCGGTGCTTTCTCGCCATTATCGGCGATGTTGATCGAAAAGAAAAAATTCGATGGCGTGTATATTTCTGGTTCTGTGATGTCTAACGATTTAGGTTACCCAGATATCGGTCTTACAACGTTATCAGAAGTGGCGGCTCGAGGTCGTCAAATCGCTCGCGCAGTATCAATCCCAAGTTTGATTGATATCGATACGGGTTTTGGTGAACCAATGAACGTCACTCGTACCGTTCAAGAGATGATCGAAATGGGTATTTGCGGCGGTCATTTGGAAGATCAAATGAATCCAAAACGTTGTGGGCACTTGGATAACAAATCTTTAGTCAGCACCGATGATATGGTTAGAAAAATTCAGGCGGCTGATCGTGGAAAAAAACTAGATCCTGGTTTTTTAATCATGGCCAGAACAGATGCCCGGGCGTCTGAAGGTTTGGATGCAGCGATCACGCGAGCGAAAGCTTATGTGGATGCGGGTGCCGAAGCGATTTTTCCAGAGGCTCTGCAAGATGAAAAAGAATTCGAAGCCTTCCGTAAAGCCATCAAAGTTCCGTTGCTAGCGAACATGACTGAGTTTGGTAAATCAAGATTGTTAACTCAGAAAGAATTGTCGTCTTTAGGATTCAACATCGTAATTTATCCAGTAACAACATTACGTTTAGCGATGAAGGCGGTTGATGTTGGTTTGGATCAGATCATTAAAGAAGGCACTCAAGAAAACATCGTACCGAATATGCAAACTCGTAAAGAGCTTTATGAATTAACTCGTTACGAAGATTATAACGATTTTGATAAAAGTATTTTTAATTTTAAAATTTAGGAGGACGAATGAGCACGCAAGATAATTATGTAAATCCAGATTACGTACCCGAACCAGAAAAGGTTAATACCAAAAAAGGTTTAGAAGGTTCTGTTATCGATACAAGTAGCGTTTCTAAAGTTAACCCGGACACGAACTCTCTTATCTACCGTGGTTACCCAGTTCATGATTTAGCTGAAAACTGCCGTTTCGAAGAAGTGGCGTACTTAATGTATAAAAGCGAGCTTCCGACGGCTGCGCAATTAGCTGAGTTTGAAAAATTAGAAAGATCATATCGTGATATTTCTAAAGACAACTTAAACGTAATCAAAGCGTTACCAAAAAAATGCCATCCCATGGATTCAATTCGCACAGGTGTTAGCTTTTTAGGTTGTGAAGATGAACGCGTTTGGGATGCTAGTCCAGCGACTAACTTTGATAAAGCCATTCGGTTGTTAGCTAAAATTCCGACTATGGTGGCAGCGGATTTCCGTTTCAAAAAAGGTTTGGATTTTATTCCTCCAAATAAAGATTTGTCTTTAGCTGAAAACTTCTTCCACATGTGTTTCGGTAAAGTACCTCAAAAAGAAGTAGTAAAAGCATTCGACGTATCGTTGATCCTATACGCTGAGCATTCTTTCAATGCGTCGACATTCACCTCACGTGTTGTGACGTCGACTGAAAGTGATATCTATTCTGCGACCGTGGCAGGTATCGGTGCTTTAAAAGGGCCTTTACATGGCGGCGCTAACGAAATGGTTATGCACATGATGAAAGAAATCGCTGATCCAGCTAAAGCTGAACAGTGGATGCTAGATGCATTAGCAAACAAACGTAAAGTTATGGGTTTCGGTCATCGCGTTTACAAAAAAGGCGATTCACGTGTTCCAACGATGCGCAAGTACGCTCAGGTAATGGCTGATGTAACAGGTGAATCTAAATGGATGCGTATGTACGACAGTTTAGAAAAAGTAATGGTAGAGAAAAAGAAAATATACCCTAACTTAGATTTCCCAGCAGGACCTGCGTATTTCATGATGGGTTTTGAAATTGATTTCTTTACACCTATTTTTGTTATGGCACGTACAACGGGTTGGTCAGCTCATATTATGGAGCAAGCGGCTAACAATCGTATTATCCGTCCACTCAGCGAATACATCGGTTCAGCACAAAGAAAAGTGACACCGATTTCTGAACGTCGCTAATTAATTCTATTATTCTAATTACAATACCAAGAGAGCCTTTTCATCAGGCTCTCTAAATTTCCACTCGAGGTAGTCATGAAATTGAAATTTCAACTTTTATTAGTTTTGTTGTTTGCGATCAGCTGCCAGTCGACATCAAAGTCAACATCCTCTGATCCTGCGAAAAAAGATGAAGCGGCGAAAACGCAAGAAGCGTCAAAACGACCAAAAAGTAATGACCTAACTCCGCGTGGAGTTGATGTGGCCGTAGCTCCTGAAACTGTGGCGTTTGGATCATGTGCTAATCAGGATAAACCGCAACCAATTTGGGACATCATTGCTAAAGACGAGCCGGAATTATTTATTTTTTCAGGCGACAATGTTTATGCTTCGACACCAGAGACTAAACCTATTGGTGCACAATACAAAAAATTAAATTTAATCCCAGAGTTTCGCCGATTTCGCGAACATATTCCTATTTTGGCAACATGGGATGATCATGATTACGGTGTGAATGATGCTGGCTCTGATAATCCAGAAAAAGATGAAGCCAGACGCGAATTTTTAAATCAGTGGACATACGTTAAAGACTCGCTATCAAAGGGGCAGAAGGGCGTGTACCACACTAAAATTCTTGGTGGTGTTACGAAAAAATCGCCGATGTTACAGATCATCATGCTCGATACTCGTTGGTTCCGTTCACCTTTGAAAAAAATCGATGATCTGACTAATCCAAATAAAAAATTTGGTCCAAGCGATGACAAGAAAGCAACGATTCTAGGTGAAGAACAATGGGCATGGCTAGAACGTCAATTGCGTAAACCAGCCGATGTACGCGTCGTTGTATCCAGCATTCAATTTGTGGCCGAAGAACATGGCTTTGAAAAATGGGCCAATTTTCCTCAAGAGAAAGAGCGATTTTTAAATCTGTTACGTCGTGTAGGACCGAAGAATCTTTTCATTATCAGCGGTGATCGCCATATGGGAACGATTGCTAAACAAGACGTAAAAGGTTGGGGAACCCTGTACGATATTACGGCCAGTGGTATCAACAAATTTGCCGATCTTGGTGAAAGTGATAAATCATATATTGGTGCGCCAACTAAAACAGAAAATTTTGGTTTGCTGAAAATTAACTGGGCACAGAAAAAAATTGATATTCAATTACGAGACTCCGCGAACAAAGTTCTAAACGAAGTCGAAATGAAAATTAGGTAGGAACTGATCGTGATTATTTGGAATGGCTACGGGATTGTCGGACTTAAACTGTTTGGTTTTGGGCTCTTGTTTAGTCGAAAAGTTGGGTCCGGAATATTTTCAGTCTTGGGAAATCAGTAAGTTGAGGCAGACACTATTTGTGGGGGGCGGTTTTGATGATCCCATTTTCTATTTGGGATTTTCTGCGATTCTAGGCTATGTATAACGAGATTACTATTCTAAAAGTAGAATGCCGACTTTTTGAATGTTCTCTTCAAGAGTTTTTACCCAAGCGACTTCGGCTTTCATAATTTCTAATTGGCCGATTTTAATTTTAACTTTCGCGCCCTTTTTAATAATTTCATTATTCGCAAATACGATCGCGCATCCATAATAAGATTCATTCAGAATAATGGCAGTGATCGTTGGTTTAAATTCACGTCCGTTTGCTTTTAGATCGATAAGAGCTACAGATTGGGGATCTGGTTGGTAACGAATAAACTTTCTGTCAGACATAAAACCTCAGAACTAAAAAAGGGTGTTTAAAACTCTTTATATAGGTTAGTCTAATTGGTAGATGAAGCAATATATTCAAAACTATCCCGATGGGCTCCATACAAAAGTCATAGCGATACCAATCTTTGAAGATAATTATGTTTACATCCTTACTGACGATACCAAAAAAGCATTCATTGTTGATCCTGGTATGGCAGATCCAGTTATTGAAGTCATTGACCAGTTGGGACTTGAGCCAAACTACTTATTGATTACACATTCACACAATGACCACATCGGCGGCGTTCCTAAAGTTATCGAACGTTTCCCTAAAATTAAAAAAATCGATTTCGCGGATTGCACTCAAGACGCTCAGTCATTTCAATGGAACCAGCGTACATTTGATGTTTTCAAAACGCCGGGACACTGGCCCGATCATATTTGTTTTTTTGAACACCAAAACAAGATTTTATTTTGCGGAGATATATTGTTTCGATTTGGGTGCGGACGAATATTTGATGGCACATTCGAGCAACTGTATCAAAGCTTACAAAAAGTTAAAAAGCTACCGGGCGATACCGATGTCTACTGTGCCCACGAGTACACCAAAGCCAATCTGGCCTTTTGTCTGAAACAAGATTTGGTTAAAGTAGGCGACATTGAAGCAGATGAAATGCAGAAAGTGAATTCGGTTCCTAGTTTGCCCGTTCCTTTATCTGTCGAAGTGAAATACAATCCTTTTATAAAAGCCGAATCGCTAGAAGAATTCACTCGGTTTAGAACTTTAAGGAATTCTTTTCGTTATGAAAAATAGCCAGAAAAGTAGCACTCTGAAAAGTAAAATTTTAAAAATTTTCGGAGTCATTCTGCTATTCGGAATTCCATTTGGTTTTTACTGGTATGAAAAAATATTCCCCATCATGGAATTTCAGAGAATTGGCAAAGTCCAATTTCCTATGGGTGTGTACGTAGAATCTTGGCAAGAGCAAGGATTCACGATGCTGGGTGAATTTAAAATCGAAGAAAATCAAATCGAGCAGTTTAAGGCTGATAATCATTTGGTAGCCGAAGGGGTTAACGGCGGAAAGACGATTTATGTTTTATGGAAGTGCTACAATGATCGCCACAATGAAATTAAACTTGAATTCGATCCGACAACATTGATCGCAAAAGTCAGAATTGAAACGCCTGATTTTTCGGGAGATCCCGTTTGTGATTTGTCGTCGTCGCTTTAGCTAGTTACTTAGACGGCCGAGTCCAAATAAACAACATCACTAAAACAAATGAAATTGTGAATCCGATTTTCCCAAATAGAGGAATGTAATCCTTGGGATAGATAAACACAGCGCTGATAGACATCATTGTTGTCGCCATCAATTTGTATTTCGTCCGAATGACACCGTTTGTGGTCCATTCATTGATTGGTGGTCCAAAGATATGGTGGTTCAGAAGCCACAAGTGCATCTTCTCTGAACCCTTTGAAAAACAAATCGCAGTTAGAATAAGGAACGGCGTTGTCGGCAATAGGGGAACGATAATCGCAATTACTCCAACCATCAAAAACAACCAGCCAAGAAATAAATAAATTAAGCGACTCATGTACTCATAGTATGTAGTCAATAACGGCTTAATAAACAACCTAGAGTTCGTATGTATTTATATTTTTAGCAGAATCCGATGCGCAACTACTAGAATTCTCAGCGAGCGTTTCATCTTTGAAAGAAAAAGCAGGTCATTATCACTAAGATGATTTTGAAAAAAGGTCAGTTTTTCATTGGTTGCAAGTAGATGTTCCAACAAGGCAGTTCAGGATGTCGGCGGTGAAGCCGGGCCTGAGCCATTTGTTGCCAACTAAGCCGGATCAGGTTTAATCTGTTTTTTTGCTTTCGACCAGAAGGCTTCTTTCTGGTCGTCAGTCAAAGTACCCCAACCTTTCTTTTCGCTCTCGACGATTTTCATCATCACATTAAAGCGAGTTTCAAATTTACGATTAGCTTTTCTCAGTGCGGTTTCGGGTTCAATATTTTGATGACGAGCCCACTGACTCAATGAAAACAGGACATCACCAAATTCATCTTCCATCGCTTCTTGGGCTTTTTGTTTATCTTCCGCAGTTGCGTCTTTCAATGAATCTATATTTTTCTTCTCGACTTGAAGTTCATTAATTTCTTCCCAAACTTTTTTTAGAACATCATCTGAGTTCGCCCAGTCGAACTGCAACTTTTGTGATTTAACACCGATCTTGTGCGCGCGTTGTAACGCGGGCAGGTGGTTGGGGAAATCAAAGGGACCGCTTGACGTTTTCGGCGAGTTTTTCTTCTCGGCGCGTTTGATCTCTTCCCAATTTTTCCAAACGTCGTCGATGCCCGAGACTTTGGTGTCAGAGAACACATGCGGGTGTCGTCTAACAAGCTTTTCACTGATGTTGGCGATGACGTCTTGGATTTTAAAAGCATTTCGTTCTTCCGCGAGAGCTGCGTGGAGTGCGACTTGGAACAAAACATCGCCGAGCTCATCCTTGACTAAAGCATCGTTACCAGACTCGACAGCGTCTACAAATTCGTAAACTTCTTCAATTGCGTACGGAGTTAACGTGTTATGAGTTTGCTCTTTGTCCCATGGGCAACCATCTGGACCACGAAGTGATCTAACGATTTGCATTAGTGATTCGAAAAGGTTAAAATTATCAGGAGCTTGCGGCATAAATTAGACTCGATTTGCGCCCAGATTTGACCATTTTTAAGAAAAGTTCAATACAAATTTATGGCATTTATGCCGAAGTGTTTAACGTATGGGGAATGACCAAAATAACGAAGGCGGAAATCGCGTAACGCGTTTGAATGATCGCATCAAAGATGCCGTCTCTGCTCATTCCAAAAATAAGAACACTCAACGTCATAATTATGAAGATCCAAGCCACAAGTATCTAGACTGGGTTCATCAACTGGGTTTAGAGAAAACAATTTTTGGACGTTATTTAAACTGGCTAGAGACTACGTTTTCTGTTCGTAAAGTATTTACGGTTTTATTGTTCTGCCTAGTGTTATCCTACTTAATCTTCTTTCAAATTAAAATTCCTCACACATTCAAGGTCGGTGATGCGACGACTGTAGATATCGTATCACCCCTCACCTTCGAAATGGCAGATGAGGTTACGACTGAAGAAAAGCGTTTGAAAGCGGAATCGAATATTCCTGTTGTTTTTGACTATGACACCAACGTTTTTGACCGCCTAGCCGGTAATGTATATCGTTCATTCCGCTATATGCGTAATCAGATGCGCGATTTGAATTGGCCTCGTAGTTACACAGCTCAGCAAAAATTGATAAAGGATCTTTTTACTCACAAAGCCATTTTTGAAAAAGAATTGGGCGTATCTCTAGCAGATTATTTGTTTGAGTGGCTGATTGAGCATCGTTTCCACGCACGTATAGAAAACTCGTTAGTAAGAAATTTGGATCTTTGGTACGCTAAGAAAATTGCTGAATCGCCAGATCGTTTCGTTCCGTCTCACCAAGACGAAGTCATTGCGCGTGTTGTTCATAAATCAAATTCTGGTCGCGAATTCTCTGTTTCAAAAAAAGATATTTTGGATTTACAAAACCCGGATCACTTTCAATTCATCGATAAAAAAGTTTTAGAGAAAATGGACGACTCAGATCGCGCTAACTTGCTCTACCTGGCACGGGCATTGATCATTCCTAATTTGACGCTGAATAAACAAGAATTGGCATCTAGGAAAACAACGGCTCGTGAATCGGTTGCTCCGGTATTGATCACTATTAAGCGAAATCAAGTCTTGGTCGGTAAAGGGCATCGTGTGCAGCCATTCGATATGGCCGTACTTAAACAAATCGAAAGTATTCAGTCTGATAAAAAGAAAGACTTCATGGCGTTATCGATGGCGTTGTTGCTTTCAGTAACGGTACTTGTATTTAGCTCTTACATTCGTCGGTTCACTCAGAATAAAATTAAATTTGAAACTAAAGATATCTCGGTAATGATGATTATTGTCTTGGGCGTGATAGTACTTACGAAGTTCTATATGTTCGTCGCCGATGCCGCATTTATCTCTAAGTGGGGCGCCTACTTTACCCATGCCGTGTTTTTATTTGCAGCTCCTGTGGCCGCTGGTCCAATGATTGTGGGTTTAATTATTTCTTCTGGAGAATTGGTGTGGCTGTTCACGGCGTTCTTGTCGTTAAGCTTAGCTATAATGGAAGATTTCAATTTCATGTTTGTGATTGTCAGCCTGGTAGGTGGTATCGCAGCGGCCCGCGGTGTTTTAAACTGTAAAAAGAGAAATGATATTTATTGGGCGGGTGTTCGCACGGGGATTATCAATGCATTGCTTGTTGCGTTCCTGATGTTGATCGCTAAAATCGAGCAAGACGAAGCCTTGACGGAAGTTTACTTTGCCATTCCAGCAGCATTCTTGGGTGGTATTTTCAGTTCACTCATCACGATGATGGCGATTCCATTGGTGGAATCATTGTTCAATTATACGACCGATGTGAAGTTGTTAGAGCTTTCAAATTTAAATCACCCATTGCTTAAACAGATGTTGATTCAAGCACCGGGTACCTATCATCACTCGATGATGGTCGGTAGCATGGTTGAAGCCGCTGCTGAAGAAATTGGAGCGAACCCATTGCTTGCCAAAGTTATGAGTTATTACCATGACATCGGTAAGATGGAACATGCTCGTTATTTCATCGAAAATCAAAAACCGGGTCAGAACGCCCATGATTCTATTTCCCCGTTTATGAGCAAAACTTTACTAATAGCCCACGTAAAAGATGGTGTGGAATTAGGTATGAAACACAAGTTGGGTAAGCCAATCATAGACGGTATCGTTCAGCATCATGGAACGACTTTGATTTCCTTCTTTTATAACAAAGCCCTAGACCTTCGCGAAGACGGTGATGCTGAAATCTCGGAAGAAGACTTTCGTTATCCAGGCCCAAAACCACAGTTTCGCGAATCGGCTCTATGCATGCTAGCGGATAGCATCGAAGCGGCGGCGCGGTCATTGGACGAGCCAACACCAACGCGGTTGCAAAATATCGTACGTAATATTATTCAAAGAAAATTCACAGACGGTCAGTTAGATGAATGTAATTTAACGTTAAAAGATCTATCAAAGGTCGAGCAAGCCTTTGTCAAAATCCTTTTGGGTATATATCATCAAAGGATAGATTATCCTAAAAGTGCAGGCGGTGGATTAGGATATATCTCACAGTCACAGACAAAATAGGGCCGTATGAAATTAAATATCATCAATGACTCGGGAATGGATTTATCGGAAGACACTCTGAATAAATGGATCAAGGGCATCGCTACTGAACTTAAAAAAAAGAAAATCATCGATACAGATAAAAAGACTCAGGAAGTATCGTTAGTTTTTCTCAATGAAAACGACGCAAAAAAATTAAATTGGAATTATCGCTGCAAAGATTATCCCACTGATATTTTAAGTTTTGGTTCTGACGACCCAACATCGATGGGTGAATTAGTTCTGTGTCCACAAGTGATTTCTCGTCAGGCGAAAGAGCACGGATTGAGTTTGGAAGACGAACTTGGTTACATTATGCTTCACGGTGTTTTACATTTGCTTGGTTTCGATCACGAGAAAAGCAAAGTCGACGAAGAACGGATGATGTCGATCCAAGATGAAGTATTTGATAATTTAAGAAATCCTAAATCGGCCAAAAAGGGCAAAACCGAAGTAGAAGCGCCAAAGAAAAATTTGACGGTGAAGAAAGCAGCTACGGCTAAATCAGCAAAGCCAGCAGCCAAGGCCGCAGCAAAAGTTGCGGTGAAAGCAGCAGTAAAGCCAGTAGCTAAATCCGCAGCAAAACCTGCCGCTAAATCCGCTGTAAAAGCGGCTCCCAAAACGGAACCAGCTAAAAAAAAGAAAAAGAAATAGTTTAAAAATTCTAAGCTGAAATTCTAATTGTCAGGATGGAAAACCTTCAGTACGGTATACTCATGTCTTTAGTTACAGAAGCAATTGAAATAAAACGAAAAATTATAGAACTAGAAAGCCTCGGAAACGATCTCCGGGGGTATCTTTGACTTAGACAAAAAGAAAAAGCGCCTAGATGAAGTCAATTTGGCGGCTGAAAACCCAGCTTTATGGGATAAGCCCGATGAAATGCAAAAGATCAACAAAGAGAAGTCCCTACTGACTCGCGCTATAGAAGAATGGGAAACCTACGACAAAAAACTAAAAGACGCCAAGACATTACTTGAGATGAGCGAAGAAGCTCAAGATGAACCGACATTTCAAGAAGCCAAAAATGAAGTCATTCAAATTGAAGAATTAGGAAAAGGTCTGGAATTAAAGCGCGTTCTGAATGGCGAGCTGGATCCTAACAATACGTATCTTTCTATCAACTCGGGCGCCGGCGGGACGGAATCATGCGATTGGGCTGAAATGTTATTGCGTATGTATTTAAAATACTGTGATCAGCAAGGATTCAAATATGAATTGATCGATCGCAATGATGGCGACGAAACGGGATTGAAATCATGCACTATTTTGGTAGAAGGCGCCTACGCCTACGGCTACCTCAAAGCCGAAAGTGGCGTTCATCGCCTTGTCAGAATTTCACCTTTTGATAGCAATGCTAGACGCCATACTTCGTTTGCCTCGGTATTTGTGTGGGCTGAAATCGATGATGAAATTAATATCGAAGTTAAACCAGATGATTTAAAAGTAGAAACCTTTCGCTCGAGCGGAGCCGGCGGACAGCATGTCAATAGAACGGATTCCGCTGTTCGTATGTACCATTTGCCTTCGGGAATTATTGTTCAGTGTCAAACACAGCGTTCACAAATTCAAAATCGTGAAAAAGCATTGAAAATGCTAAAAGCCCAATTGTACGAACGCGAAGTTGAAAAACGAAATAAAGAAAAAGATGAAATGAATTCGCAAAAGAAAGCCGTTGAGTGGGGTTCGCAGATTCGCTCGTACGTTATGCATCCATATCAGATGGTGAAAGATCATCGCACTATGCATGAAACCAGTCAGGTTCAAGACGTGATGAATGGTGATCTGCAAGGCTTTGTTATGGCGTATTTGAAATCGCTGATGGTTGCGCCTCAATGATAAAACAATTCTTTAAGCCACTTCTGAAAAACCCTTTAGTTTTTATTGCTTGGAAATTGCTATTTACACGGAAATTTATTTTAGAAGGCTCGACGCCGCTGAGTTTGCTGGGGTTGGTTTTAGGGGTAGCCTGTTTGTTAGTGTCAATGGCGGTTATGAGCGGTTTTGAAGCGACATTAAAAAAAACCATGACCGATGTAACTGGCCACATTCAGGTGATCGATAAAAATAAATCTAAACTCTACTGGAAAGATTTCGAAAATGAACTTAAAACGATCGAACCAAAATTAGAATCGACCACACGCTTCGTGTACATCGAATCTGTATTGGCTAGCAAAGGTCAAATCGTTGGAATTTTGCTTCAAGGTATCGACAGTGATCGCTACAAAAATATTATTAATTTAAATCAACGTTTGGTTGAGGGTGCCAATGACATAAGCGTTGTGATGGAAGGGAAAGTCAAAGTCCCACAAGCCATGATCGGTAAGGGTATTGCCCGTCGTTTGAATATTAAAGTCGGTGATAAAATTAATGTCGTTGTGCCCATCAGCGATTCGGTTGATCCATCTATATTCAAGCCACAAGCCGCTGAATTTCGAGTTTCAGGTATTTTGGATTTGGGTAAATATGAATGGAATGAGCGGTTGATCATTACCGATATTGCCTCGGCTCAAAAGGTAGCCTCTATTGGTGATCGTTATACTGGACTTATTATGAAGCTCAGTGATGATAGCGATGTTCGAGGATCGGCATTTCGTATAGCGCAAAAACTGGGGCCTCAATATTTAATTCGTGACTGGCGCGACGTAAATGAAAATCTATTCGATGCCGTAGAAATTGAACGCGTAGTTATATTTTTTGTAATTTTAATTATTGTGATCGTAGCTGCATTTAACATTTCGTCCACACTGTATGTCGGCGTCGTTCAACGCAACGGTGATATCGCTATATTAAAAACACTTGGGGTTTCAAAAAAACAAATTCTAAAAATATTCACTTTGCAGGGTATATTTTTAGGACTCATGGGTGTTGCGTTAGGATTAGTGTTAGGATTTATTCTGTGCCAAGGATTCATGGTTTTGCAGAATCAATTTGAATTAATTCCGGGCTCTGTTTATAAAATTGATAACATCGAAATCAAGATTCGGACGATTGATGTATTTGCCATTACACTGGCGACGTTAGTCATATCATTTTTTGCGACGCTGGCACCAGCGCTGCGTAGTTCACGATTAAGTGTAGTGGAGGGACTTCGCTATGGGTAATGTCTTGCTTTCGGCTCGCAATATTTTTAAAAGTTACCCTCAAGGTAGCGGCACTTTAGATATTCTAAAGGGGGTCAGTTTAGATATTCAAGAAGGCGAAGCCATTGGTATCGTTGGCAGCAGCGGTTCGGGTAAATCGACTTTGTTGCAAATTCTAGGAACTTTGGATTACCCGCAATCAGGAGAACTGATTTATCTAGAAAAGAACCTTTTTCAGCTGGATGACGAACAACTGTCTCTTTTTCGCAACCAAACGATTGGCTTTGTGTTCCAATTCCATCATCTTTTGAGTGAATTATCAGCACTCGAGAACGTACTTTTGCCATGCCGAATTGCAAATCAGGATATCGGAATCGCGACTCGCCAAGCAGAAGAGCTTTTAGCCTTTTTAGGTTTAGGCGACCGTTTGAATCATTACCCGAATCAGCTCTCTGGTGGCGAATTGCAACGGGTGGCGATTGCCCGCGCTTTGGTCAGACAGCCGCGAATTTTATTCGCGGATGAGCCAACAGGAAATCTGGATTCCATGAATAGCTATAAGATTCAGGAGCTATTTTTCAAGATTCGCGAACAGTTAAAGATCGCGATCGTGGTGGTGACTCATGACCTGCATTTCGCTCAGAAATTTCCGCGAATTCTGCATTTAAAAGATGGTCGTTGGGCTGAATAATCCCCCTCTAACACGCCGCTTTTTTGGTTGTGACTCAACACCCAAAGGCCCTAATATCCTCAGCACATGACACGATTTAAACTAACATTGAGCTGCTTTTTTTTGAGTCTGATTTTTTCTGTAAATCAGTCATTGGCGCAACAAAGTACGCCAACAAAAAAAGCAAAACCGGCATCGAAAGTCGCAGCGAAAGCCGCATCGAAGAGAAATTCAAATCTTAAATCAAATCTGAAAAAAGTAGATTCCGTTTCTTTGGGTGAATCTGTCATCGTCGGCGAAATCAAAGTCGAAGGTCAAAAGAAAATTGAAAAAGATTCTATTACAAGTCGATTGAAAATGAAAAAAGGCCAAAGTTACTCTTCGCCTGATTTCAGAGCCCTAGTTCGCGAAGATATCGCTACGTTATTTAAAACGGGATTTTTCTCTAACGTAGAAGTGTATCTTGAAAATGTAGGCGCTGAAAAAGTCGTCATGTTCAAAGTTTTGGAAAAACCGTCCGTCGTTGAAATCGTTTGGGATGGAGTTTCTGAAGACGTAAAAAAAGAAGAGCTAAACGACGCTCTTGGTATCAAGTCCTACGAAATCTTGAACATCACTAAGCTTAAAGAAGGCCAAGAGAAAGTTCAAAAGTTCTACGAAGACAAAGGCTACTTTCTAGCTAAAATCGATTACGCGATCGAAGACGTAGTTAAAGACGAAACAGTTAAGATCAAAGTGACTGTAAAACAAAACGACCGAGTTAAAGTTAAAAAGATCACATTCCTAGGCAATAAAAAAGTCCCGTCATCACAATTGATCATTGATCAGTTAGTGGCGGAAGAGGGTTATTTCACAGGGTTATCTGGTTCTGGCCAGTTCAAACAAGATATGTTTGAACGTTGGATTCAGGGGATTCGTTTTATCTATTTCAATAAAGGGTTCATTCAAGCCAAAATTGATCGCCCACAGGTGACAGTGACTCCTGATAAAAAAGGTATCTACATCACTATCAATATTGATGAGGGTGAATCATTTGATGTTGGGGATATTGAATTCTCGGGCGACGTGCTGTTTTCGCGGCAAGAATTACTAGATGTAATGAAGCTCGATGAAAACAAAGTATTTGCTTACGATGTTTTGCAAAAAGACTTAGCAGACCTTCAGGCTAAATATGGTGATTTGGGTTACGCATTTGCCAACGTAAATCCTCAATGGAAAGTGAAAGAAGCCGAACGCAAAGTCGACATCGTGTTTGATTTCGATAAAGGCACTAAGGTTTACTTCGGTCGCATCAACGTGATTTCAAATACAAAAACACGTGATAAAGTTGTTCGTCGTGAATTAAAAATCAAAGAGGGTGAACTGTACAACGAAACTCGTCGTCGTGTATCACTAGAGAATATCCAGCGTTTGGGTTTCTTTGATGAAGTGAATTTCAAAACATCAACACCGCCAGATAAATTGGACATTTTAAATATTGATATCACTGTAAAAGAACGTAATACGGGACAAATCCAATTGGGTGCAGGTTACGGTTCGGCTCAAGGTTTCACTTTGCAAGGTAGCGTTCAGCAGACAAACTTCATGGGTCGCGGACAGAACTTAGGTGTTAGCTTGAACTTAGCGTCTCAGTATTCGGTCTATGACTTTACATTCACTGAACCTTATTTCCGGGATTCACTATGGTCTTTAGGATTTCGCGTATTCCGTTCTGAAAACTCGGGCCGTCTGGATTACAATGAAACGCGTACGGGTGGATCTCTATTCTTGGGATACCCACTGGGTGACTACCTAAGATTAAACACAAGCTACACCTACACGGCGACTAAACTAACGAACGTGGTTGATGCTGCTGGTAACAACATTACCGATTACGACTTGTTCCCGTTACAAACGGCGCAAGGGGATTCCGGTTTGTTAGGTGTCAGTTTAGATTACGATACTCGTAATGACCGTTTTCGGCCGACTAAAGGTATTTACGCTCGCTTAGGGTACTCGTTGACAGGTCCATTCGGTGGGAATTTGCAATACTACAAAGGAAATGCGGACTTCCGTTTCTTTAAAAATTTGTTCTGGGACGTCGTTTTTAGAAACTCGATTTCTTACGCTCGCATCGAATCGACAAACCCAGATCGATTGCCTCCATTCAATGAGTTGTATTTACTCGGTGGTCCGTACAGTTTGCGTGGTTACCGTTATGGACGTGTCGGTCGACAAGTTAAATCGACGAAAATTGAAAACGAATTGAAAGCCATTCCGGGCATGACTGAAATCGAAGAGAAATCGAAACGTTATTACGGTGGTGCTCAGCAACTTATGTATCAAGGTGAATTACTATTCCCATTGATTCGTGAAGCACAAATGTACGGCGTCGCTTTCTACGACGTCGGTGAAGCTGAAGATACAATCACGGACGCGCGACTTTTTGCAGATACTGGTTTCGGTATTCGTTGGTTCTCGCCTATCGGACCTCTGCGTTTTGAGTGGGGTTTCCCGCTAAATCGTGAGTATTTACACGAAGCCGTGGTCTTTGAGTTTTCCATCGGGACCCCGTTTTAACGTTAGACAGGGTTAATTTTTTAAATTAGGCTTAATAATAATTCAGTGCATGAAATAGGAGAATTAAATGACAAAGTCATCGTTGTTAGTGGTAGCCCTTCTTGGTTTTTCACTTAATACATTTGCAGCAGAATTTAAAGCGGGCGTAGTGAATTTGCAAAAAGCCATTCAATCGACTTCAGCTGGGAAAAAAGCTAAAACAGAATTAGAAGGCGATTTCGAGAAAAAGAAAAAAGATCTGCAAAAGAAAGAGGGCGACCTTAAAAAAATGCAGGAAGATATCGAAAAGAAAAAAAGCGTTCTTTCAGAAGAAGTTTTAGCTAAGAAACAAGACGAATTCCGCGAAGAAATGATGAAATTTCAACAAGTAGTTCAAAAGAACCAAGGTGAAATTCAAAAG
This sequence comes from Bdellovibrio sp. 28-41-41, assembly GCA_002256935.1. Lineage (GTDB taxonomy): Bacteria > Bdellovibrionota > Bdellovibrionia > Bdellovibrionales > Bdellovibrionaceae > UBA2316. The sequence goes on along the minus strand of NCGL01000002.1, from coordinate 48,202 downwards.
AAAGAACAAGAATTAACGCAGCCGATTCTTGAAAAAATGAAAAAAATCATCGAGAAGTTGTCTAAAGAAAAAGGTTACTCAATGGTTCTAGAAAACACTGCCATGGTTCTATACGTAGAATCGGCTCACGACTTAACTGACGAAGTTGTTAAGGCATTTGAAAAAGATAAATAAATATGAAAGTGCATCCTTCAAGTGTCCTAAGTCCCGATGTGGAATTAGGACCAGATGTTGAAATTGGTCCCTACTGTTTAATCCAAGGCAAAGTTAAGATTGGAAAAGGGACCATTATCGAAGGTCACGCGACCGTTGGCTCCCGCTACGGAGTTTTAGAACTTGGTGAAAATAACCATATTTTTCCAGGCGCCGTTATCGGTGGTCCACCACAAGATATCACTTACAAATCTGAACCCACCCAACTGATCATTGGTAGCAATAATACATTTCGAGAATTTTCTACCGTCAACTTAGCGACAAACAAAGGTGATGGAAAAACAGAAATGGGAAATAACTGTTACATGATGGCTTACACTCACGTAGGTCATGACTGCAAAATTGGAAACAATGTTATCATTGCCAATGACACCCATATCGGTGGTCACTGTGTGATCGAAGACAGCGTTACAATAGGTGGTGTGTGCGCTTTTAACCAATTCACGCGAGTTGGTAAAAATGCGTTCATCGCTGGCAGTTCTGTAATTAATAAAGACATTCTTCCGTTCAGCCGTGCGCAAGGTATGTATGCGCTGGTCAGAGCAACTAATAAAGTTGGCTTGGCTAGAAAAGGTTTTTCGAAAGAAGAAGTCAGTAACGTTCACAAAGCCATTCGTATTTTTATTATGGGTAGTAGCACTTTGGAAGAAGCCTACGAGCGTATCGCTAAAGAATGCCAACCTTCAGAAAATATTAATTATTTGGTACAATTCGTAAAACAATCAAAACGTGGAATTGCGATTGCCAGAGGAAAAAGTTCTGAACTAGAGGAATAGAAAATGACTACTCGACAAAAACTAAGAGCCGCAGTGGTTGGCGTAGGTTACCTTGGTAATTTTCACGCGCAGAAATACAAAAACAATCCCCACTGCGAATTGGTGGGCGTCTGTGATGCCAGCCAAGAGCAAGCTCAGAAGATCGCCTCGGCACTTGGTACAACGGCTTATACAAATCCTAAAGACTTAATTGGTAAAGTAGACCTAGTGACGATCGCAACGTCGACTCGTTTTCACTACGAGCTAGCGGCGATGTTTGTTGAAGCCGGTATTCCCGTTAATGTCGAAAAGCCAATGACAGCAACCTTAGAGCAAGCCGAGAAATTATTTGAAGCCAGTGAAAAGAAGAAAACATTTTTAACCGTTGGTCATATCGAACGCTTTAATCCATCGATTAATGAAGTTGTTAAACAAATGAAAGGTGAAGCCAATCATTTTGAGCTGACTCGCTGGGCTCCGTTTAACTTACGTGGTTCTGATGTTTCAGTTGTTTTTGATTTGATGATTCACGATATCGATTTGATGTTCTGGTTGTGTGATAACGCTAAAGTCACAAATCATTCTGTTCATGGTGATGTAATTGTTTCTAAAGAACCTGATTCCGTGACGGGCCATTTTGATTTAGCATTGGGAAATGGAACTAAGAAATCGGTTTACATGTCTATCAATCGATCTAGTGGCAAAGGTGTTCGTCAGGTAAAGGCCTACAGCCGCTTAAGAACGGTTTCTGCGAATACGGGAACCCATGATGTTGAGATGTACGAGTTCAACTCAGCTGCCGAAAAAGTAGAAGATAAAATCAAAACGACGAATTGGACAGTAGCTAAAGTAGATGCGCTTCAAGAAGAAACTAATCATTTTGTGGATTGCGTATTGAATAGTAAAAAGCCTCTCATTACAGCAGAAGATGGCCTGCGGGCTATGATCTGGGCCGATAAAATCGATAAACAAATTCGAAAATGAGTAAAACTTCGGTATTGATCATTTCAGCAGAGGCCTCTTCGGTTCTGTATGCTCAAAGAATTCTTGAGCTATGGAAAAAAAATGGCACTGTGGTCGATGCTTATGGTGTTGGTTCAAATGAAATGGAAAAACTGGGATTTCGCCGCATCGGCAGATCCGAAGACATGGCCGTCATGGGCATGGTCGAAGTTTTAAAACACTACAAAGATATCAAAAAAGTATTTTACGAAGTCCTAGCGGAAGTGGATAGAAATCCGCCGAAAGTCGCTATACTGCTAGATTATCCGGGTTTTAATTTACGTCTAGCTAAAGAATTAAAGAAACGAAACATTCCCGTTGTGTACTATATAGCGCCGCAAGTGTGGGCGTGGAAACAAAAACGCGTTCATCAGATCAAAGCCTACTGTGATAAAGTTCTATTGCTGTTTCCTTTTGAAATTGAATTTTTCAAAACTCATCAAGTCCCCTTTGAATTCGTTGGTCATCCATTGCTGGATGAAATGAAGCCAGAATGGACTGATGAAAAATGGATTATGAGCGAACGCCGACGTTGCGGCATTCAGGATAACGAAATCGTACTGGGTATCATGCCGGGATCTCGTCACGGTGAACTTCAGCAGATGTTTCATATGTTGTTAGAAGTAGCTCGTAGATTAAGTAACAAGGTTTCCAATTTAAAGATTCTGATTTTATGTGCGCCTAGTTTTGAAAAAGAAGAACTGATGCCGTATTTAGATAATTTCAAAGTTAATTTTATCATGATGAAAACGGAACCATTCAAAATGATTGCGATGACCGATATGATTTTGGGATCGTCGGGCACTGCGACCTTGATGGTCGGGCTGGTAGAAAAACCGATGGTGACCATGTACAAAATGAAATGGTTATCTGGGGTCCTTGCGAAATACATGGTTAAAGGAATTAAATTTTTTAATTTATGTAATATGATTTTGAATGAGGAAGTCAGTCCGGAACGATTTCAAGAGAAAGCCACTATCGATGAGCTAGAGAGATTAGTTTTTGAGTTAATCTCGAATCCAGAAGTCTATGCGGCTCAAAAACGAAAATTAGCTGAAATCAGAACTCGATTGGGCGAACGGGGTGTGACGGAACGTGTGGTTCGAATACTTAACTCCTATATCGAGTCCAAGTGATGAAAAAAAACATCGAATCCAAATTATCTTCTTCTGAATTATTTCCAGACTTAGAAGCCGATAGAAAGTACTTCTTTTTAGTTCTTTGGATACTGAGTTTAATTTCTTATCTATATCGAGCTTTGGTCGCTTTGAATTTTTGGACCTATAAAAAGGGTTTTAAAAAAGTAACTACGTTGTCGGTTCCTGTTGTCAGCGTCGGCAACCTTACTGTGGGTGGAACAGGTAAAACTCCGATATTAATTTATTTAACTAATTTAATGAATTTAGGTGGTCGACGTGTCGGTATAGTCAGCCGTAATTATAAATCAGCTGTTAGAAGTATTGTGAAAGTGGAACCGGGGTCAGAATCTGATATCTCGGATGGTCAGAGATTTGGTGATGAACCACTTTTGATTTTCCAGCAGACGGGCGTTCCCGTGTATGTAGGCCCTGTAAAATTGGAAACCGCAAAAGAGATCGTTCGCACCGAAAAAATAGATACGGTTTTTATCGATGATGGATTTCAGCACTTAGCTCTGAAGAAAAATTGTAATATTTTGTTATGTGATGTGACTCAAATGGATGAATCTAATCATCTGCTGCCACGCGGTCGTTACCGCGAGCCGTTTGAGGGATATAAAAAAGCGAATATTATTTTTTGGACTAAAACTAATTTTGTTCCGGCATCGCATTTGGCAGAGCTTAAGAAAATGGTTTCCTTTAAGGGTATTCAAGTAGACTGGAAGTTTGAACTAACGAAAGTGGATTTTCCCGGTTTCGCCAATTTGAATTTTGATGTTCGACAAAGACTATTGAATCCCGGAAAGAATGAGTTTTCAGCCATTCGTCGATTTGTGTTGGTTTCAGCGATCGCACGACCCGAGTATTTTAAAAAGATCGTTAGCGATTTAAATCCAAAGTGTGAACTGATTGAAAAGAAATTCAGAGACCATCATCAGTATTCAAAAGATGACTTAAAAGTGATTCTAAACAAGCCCATTAATTTCCATCATTTCCTAACTACGGAAAAGGACTACACCAAGCTTAAAGATATATGGCCAGTTGATATCCCATTAGGTATTGTAAAGTGGGAACCGCGGCCGAATATGGATGATCAGAAACTCTATGAAACTATTACTTCGTTTATTCACTAGTTTGATTTCTTGGTTCTGCTACCTGATTGGCTGGAGGGCTAGTCGTTGGCTTTTTGGTTTGCTGGGGATTTTGTGGTTTGATATTTTACGCATCCGTCGCAAAGACGTTATTAAGCACATCGGTATTGTATTTCCAAATTTAAGTGAATCCGAGAAAATTGAGATGGGCCGACAAAGTATGCGTTTGCAGACGGGTGCTTTAGCCGATTTGTTTTATATGCCGTACATGAACAAAAGGTGGCGTGATAAGCATATCGTTTTCGAAGGTCTTGATCATGTCGTCAACGCTCGCAAAGAGGGTAAAGGCGTTTTGCTTTTGGGAATGCATATTGGCAGCGGTGATTTGGCGGCGAATATGATCGCAGTACAACTAGGTAACTTTCACTTGATCACTAAGCTAATGAAAAACAAAGCGTTGAATGATTTTTGGTTTTCACTGCGCGCTTATTACGGTGTGAAACACATCGAGCCTCACGGGGAAAAAACTCCGTTTCAAATTCTGAAAGCCCTTAAATCAAATGGTTTGGTCGTGTTCGTTTTAGATCAATTCATGGGCAAACCTTACGGTATAGAGACAACCTTTTTCGACATCAAGACGGGCACAGCCCAAGGTCTAGCTGTGTTTCATCTCAAAACTAAGGCTTCTGTTGTTCCTGTTTATTGTTACGAAGCAAAGGATGGCCGCGTACATGTGGTATTTGAAGCCGCGCTTTCCTTGTCTGACTTGGTGTCTGAGGACAAAGAGAGTTCAATTGCGCAAATGACCCAATATTTTTGTAACGTCACGGAAAATATCATTCGGCAGCACCCAGAACATTGGATGTGGCTTCACAGAAGATGGAAAAAATTTGAGTGATTACTGTTAACAGATGATATTTAATGGAGTCAGTGATTCGATTAGCACCTATCTACCTAATACTTTTATTTTCCACCTACTTTTTAAGTGGTTGCACGTCTTCATTTTTGAAACTTGATAAAAGAGAAGAAGAATTTAAAAAGAACACCGAATTCGATGCCAAAGTCGTAATTAAAGAATTACCAGACAGTTCTCCAGAAATAGCCGATATTCCATCAGGACCACTTTACACAAACACTTCGAAAGATTCGGCGAAGCCTTCTGATAAAGATGTCACAGATAAAATCAAAGTAGAAAAAGCGAAAGCGGTAAAAACTAAGAAAACAAAAAAAACCAAAGCTGAAAAAGCCGCCGAGAAAAAAGCAGCTGAAGAAGCCGCGGCCAAAGCAGAGGTTCCTCCTGCGGCGGAACCAGAAATTGAAGACAAAGACGGTATGTCGGGACGACGACCAGTCAAAGACCCTTTCCGCGTTGGTGAGGAAGTCTTACATGAGCTTCATTATTTTAAAGTGGCAGCCGGTGAGTTAAAATTAAAAGTGGGTCCTTTCGTCGAAGTGAACGGCCGCAAGTCATACACTTTCACGACAGAACTTGAATCTTCGAGCATGTTTTCATCTTTTTATAGCGTAAAAGATATAGCAACAACGTACGTAGATTTTTTGCAATTTGTTCCTCACGTTTTCACATTAGCAGTAAAAGAATCGGGTCAAATCAAAGACGCTAAAGGTTTATTCGATATTCAGAATAACAAGGCGACCTACTGGGAAAAGAAATTTACTAAAAAGAATGGTGAAGAAGAGCAAAGAAAAGAATGGGAAATCCCGCCCTTCTCGCAAAACGTATACAGTGCTGCGTTCTATATGCGTTTGTTCAAATGGGAAGTCGGCAAAGAGTATTCATTCCGCGTAGCTGATGCTGGAGAAAACATCGTGTTCCGCGGTAAAGCGATTCGTAAAGAAAAAATCGACACAGAAGTTGGGGAATTTAACGCTATCGTTATTAAGCCCGAGATCACGGTTAAGGGGATCTTTAAACCGATTGGTGATATTTACTTCTGGCTAAGTGATGATGATCGTAAGTATATCTTGCGAATTGAATCTAGTATTAAGATCGGAACTATTGTTTCTGAGGTTACTAAGATTAATCCGGGCAAATAATTAAAATTTTTTTGGAAAACCCCATGCGTTTTTTTGGAGTGACGGAACGTCGTTCTTAATTCGCTTTGTTCAGAGGTGAGGCGGGGATCTTTCTTTTGAGGGATTTCTTTTAAAGACATAAAAAAAGCCTCGGCAGTCCTCGCCGAGCGCTTCGCGCCGGCTGCGGAACTCGTTTTTTTCATGTCTTTAAAAGAAATCCCTCAAAAGAAAGACTGAGCTTGAATTGCGCGAATTAAGAACGACGTTCCGTCACTACAAAAAAAAGTTCACCCGCGCCGCAGCCTGTTTTTTTTCTTTTCGTCGCGGGGCTGTTATTGGCGCGGAGTTGCGTTTAGTTTATCTGCGTGCGGAAGTTGATCTCTTGCAATTTTCTAATGCGGCTTCGTATTTTTTCTGTGTGTCTGCGATTTCTTTTATTTCGCAGTTTTTATTTTTACATTTTATTTGTTTCGGCTTATACGGTCCGCCTTCAGGTGTGCGAGTCGTATTAGTATTGGCGATGTTGGACGCTATCGTTTCCATTTTCATTCGAATGGATTTTAGTGACGGACATCGTTCGGCTATTGCGAACGTGTTTATCGATAGAAGTAGGGTTGATAAAATAATTAGATTTCTCATGCGACCCTCCGTTCTATTATTCTATCAATTTCTCTGCAGATTCACACTATAGGGACGTCTAGAAAAAATGCCCCCGGGACCTCGACCAGCCGCCGATGAAAAGCAAAAAAACGGCTGCGGCGTGGGTAAAATTTTCTTTTGAGGGATTGGACTTCATTCTTCTAAATCTTCGATTCAAGCTCGGTCTTCCTTTTGGGAGTTCTGTTTTTAGAGACATGAAAAAAATGAGTTCCGCAGCCGGCGCAAGGCGCGCGGCGAGGACTGTCGGCGGGCGGCTAGTCAGGCTTTTTTTATGTCTCTAAAAACAGAACTCCCAAAAGGAAGATCCCCGGTTCAACCCAGAACTAGATTTAGAAGAAAGAAGTTCAATCCCCGAAAAGAAACTTCGGGGGTTTTTCCAGAACAAAGAATTTAGAATAAATAGCGACGGAAGGAAACGCTAGAGATCAGCCCAAGACCAAGCATCGTAGTCAACATACTCGACCCACCATAAGAGAGCAGCGGCAGAGGAACCCCCACGATGGGAAGCAAACCAATAACCATTCCGACATTCACAAACATATGCCAGAAGATATAACTGAGCACCCCGACCGCAATCAGAGCGCCGAACTTATCCCGTGCTTGATACGCAATCCTAAGTACCAAGAAGAACAGAATACAGAACAAACCAATCGTCGTAATACTGCCAACAAAACCATGTTCTTCGCTCAGCACCGAGTAGATAAAGTCAGTGTGACGCTCTGGTAAGAATTCTAATTGCGATTGTGTTCCCTTGCGGAAACCTTTGCCGAAGAATTGACCGGAACCTACCGCGTATCTTGATTGCAAAGCATTGTAGCCTGTTTTTCTGGGATCGTTTTCTGGGGATAAGAACGTTAATACCCGATTTTTTTGGTAATCATGTAGAATGTATTCCCATGCGATTGGCAAAGAGATCGAGATCAATACAATCGCGCCGACGATTATGTGTTTTTTCACTTTCGTGAACAAGATCATCGAACCGCTGATCGCTATGATCATCATTGCTGTTCCCAAATCGGGTTGCTTCATGATCAGTGCGAACGGGATCAATACTAATATCAGAGGCGCTATCAATTCTCTAATGCCCATGCCTTGGCCCATTGAGTTTCTTTGCGATAGTACTTTTGCCATTAACATAATCAACGCGAGCTTCATCGTCTCGGACGGTTGGTAGCGGAAGAAGCCGAAATCGATCCAGCGCTGGGCGCCTAGAGCAATCTTACCAAAGAAATCCACGTACAAGATGGCGAGCAAGTTGAAAAAGTAGATGATGTAACAGATTCTCGAGACGATCGCATAATCTAAAAGCGTAGAAATGAAAAAGATACTCCAGCCCGAAATCAACCAAACGATCTGATTGATAAATAGCGATTCCACTTCTTTCGAATTCGGTCCATGAGTCGCACTGTAAAGATTGATCAGGCCAATTACATTCAAGGCCAAGATAACTAAAATAATATTCCAATCTAAACGACGGACGAGCGTTTTTTCTTCTAATGAAATTGATAAATCCATTTTACTCTCCGTCCAGAAGCGGCACTGGTTCTGGAACCGGTGCTTTTGCTTTCTTAGTTTTCATAGCTTTTAAGCCTTCCTCGATAACTTCTGGATGATACTTTTGGAAATAGGCCTGGATCACATCACGAACGATCGGAGCCGCACCAGTATTGCCGTGACACGAATGTTCTGCTAAAACGCCGACTGTAATTTCTGGGTTAATGGCTGGGGCAAACGCCACATACCAACCATGATGTCGCATGTGAATGGGTTTCGACATGCAATTAGAATAAATTTGATCTGCCGAAAAGTTCATAACTTGTGATGTTCCCGTTTTGCCCGCCATTTCGACCCCTGGAATTTTCCAGAAGCGAGCGGTTCCGCGATCACCATTAGCCACACGGCGCATGCCTTCGCGAACGACAGCAAACGTACGATCGGAAATTTTTACGCCGTTCGGTTGAACTTGCGTAACGTCACGTAACACTTGCGGGAAGTTTTCTTTTAGAACTTTACCTTCTTGATCCAATATTTTTTGAATTACATAGGGTCTAACTACTTTTCCGCTAAGACCAATCGTATTGTAGGCAATCACCATTTGCATCAGTGTCGTATTTACGAACCCCTGACCGATGGCAGTACTTAGATTTTCACCTTCTTGCCATTCTTCACCACGATTTTGTTTTTTCCATGCTGAGTTTGGCATAATGCCCGGAACTTCACGTGCTAACTCGATTCCCGTTTTCTGACCGACACCAAGAATTGAAATGTAGTCGTGCATTTTCTCGATACCAAGCTTGATACCCATTTGGTAAAAAAACACGTTCGAGCTTCGCTCAATCGCATCGTAAACGTTTACGTAACCTTGACCACCTCTTTGATGATCATGGTACGGACGACGGCCAAAGTAGAATACACCCGGCGCATAGACCATTTGGGTATCCGTGATTTTCTTTTCTTCTAAAGCCGCTAATGCTACCAAAGGTTTGAACGTTGAACCCGGTGAGTGATGATCTTGAATAACTTTATTTCGAAGTGGTTTGAACGGATCGTTGATCAACGTGCTCCAAGTTTGTGACGAGATCGCTGTGGCGAATTCATTCGGGTCAAACGATGGTTCTGATAACCAAGCCAGGATCTCTCCATTTGATTTCATCGCTACCACGGCACCGATACGTTTTAAATCGGTAAACGATTTATGAGCCGCTTCTTGAATATCGCGATCGATCGTCAGCACGGCGTTGTTGCCGTGGGACGCATCTTGATCTGTAATTTTGTCGCCAATGATGTTTGGATTGCGCAGGCTTGTTTCGCGTCCGTGAGCATCGACTTGAATAAAGCTAACGCCATCTTGGCCGCGCACTTCGCGTTCTAGATTTTCTTCTAAACCACTCTTACCAATGATATCGCCTTGTTCAAATTTCAAGACGCCTTTGTACAGTTCATTCAATAAAGGCAATTGTTTTTTCGAGATTTCACTCACATAACCAAAAAGCTGAGCGCCATTTTGTTTAAGCGGGTAGTGGCGAATGATTGTTTCTCGAATTTCTAACCCGGGCGTATCTAAATTGATTCGTTTTAAACGAAACACTTCTTCACGAGTTAAATTTTCTTTCAGGCGGATAGTAGCAAACGGTCCATTCACTCGGCGACTGCGTTGAACACGTGTCACGATCTTGTCAGGTTCCATTCCCAAGATTGGCGCCAGGCGCACGGCCATCTCATCGAGGTTAACGATATACTGAGGAGTTAAGATCGCTTCAAAGCCTGGAAGATTCTGTACCAGTGACTTACCATGACGATCTAGTAATAAACCACGAGGTGCTGGAATCTTGACCTGTTTGATCCTGTTTTTTTCCGAGAAATCGCGCAGTTCAGAACCCGAAATAATTTGCAGGTACCAAAGTCGAAGCGAGAAAACCAGAAACGTAGTGACAACTAAAACATAAATATATTTATAACGGCCCCAATACTCTTTTGATTCGTCGGGGTTACTTACATAATCAGCCATTTAACTCTCCGTGAACTTCAGATGGCATTTCTGGCTTAAACAAAATATCTAAACGTTTAATGACCGGGTAGGAATAAAAAGCAATTAATGTCGTCGATAGAATTTGGAACAATCGATCCCAAATCAAGAACGGCGAAAAATGGGGTTCAAACAGATAAGAATTCACCATGTACATTACATTGAACAGAGTCATTGAAACACCAGTGATCAATGTAAAGTAGGCGGCTCCGGGCCAGTAGACGCGATTCTTAACCACATATAGCAGAATGTAGTTAAACAAACATGTCAGCATCAAGATGCCTAGGGACGCATAACTAAACAGTGAATAAATAAAAATCGAAGAGTAACAGTACAGAACTGATTTCCAATCTTCTTTATCCAAACCGAAATAAACAAACAGGATAAAACAAAAAAACGGAGATGCTAGAGATCCAAAAATTTGAAACCACACTACCGTTTGGAAACTACACAGAATGTAAGTAAGGAAAAAGAATATCAGACCGTGAATGATCCTTAATCGAGAAAATTTCAATTTTTAATCTCCGTTGGCACTACAACCTCTGACATATCTTGGTTTTTAGCATTCAACACGACAAAAACTTCTTCCACTTTGTCAGAATCAACTAGCGGCTTTAAATCTACTTTTAAAGATACGCTGATTTGTTTTTTCTCTGCCGATTCAACAATCGCAATAGGAAATCCCTTGGGGAAAATATTATCTAAGCCTCCGGTAACAACTAAGTCACCTGGGCGAACATCTTCTGTACGCTCGACATATTTCAGTACAGCTCCGGTTTTTCCTTTACCTTCAACAATGCCGTGAGCACGGCTTCGTTGAATCACGCCATCGATCACAGCGTAACGATCTGTCATTAAAAGAATGTGAGACGTTTTCTTGAGCGGTTTGAAAACATAACCCAAAGCACCTTGCAGTGTCATGACAGCTTGGCCTTCTTTCAATCCATCAACAGTGCCTTTGTTGATAGTGATAGTGCTGTGATCAGGAATCAAATCGCGCGCGATAACTTGCGCTGCTATTAAATCCATCTTCGTTGATTCACGAAATGTGAGAAGTTGTTTTAGGCGTGAGTTTTCCTGATTGATTTCGTCGAACTTTAAAAGACGAGTCGACAATTCTTGATTTTGATTCTTCAAGCTTTCATTTTGTTTTTTAATATGAATTAAGTTTAAATACTGACCCGTCGTAGTTTTTACGCCGGCACTGTAGTCATAGAAGAAACCTTGGAAATGCCCGGCTAACCATGAAAACGGTTGTTTAAACCATTCCGAATCGTTTTGTTTTTCTTCCATGTTTATCGTGATCAAAGGCATGACCAGAACGAAAACAAAGAAAATCAGTTTTTTTATATTTATATTTAAAAAATTCAAAAATGAGCTCCTAAAAGTGCGTACATTAAGTCTAAATGAACACCGGAACCCGATCAACACATAATAAGACCATATTGGCACACCACTTCTTAGGGGCGGTAGCCGAAGTTTTGACTTGAAAAGCCCTCAAAAAAAAGGTGTTATTTAAGCTTCGATTTGAACTCGTTCAACAAAGAGAGAAAATATGGATACAAGAAAAGGCCGCGAAAATCGTGAAAACCAGAACACAGAAGCGATGAAAGATGTAACCCCACAAAGTCATTCGACCTATGATCAGCTAAAAGCAATGCTACGGTCTAGGGATCGCTCTAAGAAAATCATCGGAACGCTGCTGTTTGGCTTACCGATCATTGTCGTTTTCGTATTTTTCGGTCTACCAAGTGACCATGGGGGCATGAGTGGTGGTTCGAGTGCAGCTCGTGTGAATCGTGCGTTTATCTCGTTTGCTGATTTCTCTCAGGAAGAGCAGCGGATCCAAAAAATGCAAGAATACTATGCACAGATGTTTGGTCAGCCGATCACCTTCGACCCAGAGCGACAAAAAGCGATGCGCCGTCAAGCGGTCGAGTCATTGGTTCAATTAGAATTGTTGTCGCAAGCGACTGAGCATGAAAACATTCTGGTATCTGATAAAGAAATCCTAAGCTTTATCCAAGATATGAACGAATTCAAAAAAGACGGCCAATTCCAACCGTCTTACTATTTCCAACTTTTAGAAGCGAATCGCCTGTCACCAACAACCTTCGAGAGCAAAATCAAAAAACAAGTTCAGACACAAAGAACACGCCAATTATTTGAGTCAACATCTCGCCCATCTCAATTAGAAGTAGATAAATTGAACGAACTTAGCCGTCAGCAATGGAATATCCAGTTCGTAAAATTAGATCGTGAAGAGCAAGGTAAAAAAGTGGCGGTATCTGATGCCGAGATCACTGAACACCTGGCTAAAGACGAATTTAAAAAACGTGTGAACAGCTACTTTGAAGCGAACCGTTCAAAATACGACGCTCCAGAAAAAGTGTCTGCACAAGTTATTATCGCTAACTTTACTCCGGGTAATCCCGCTTCAGAAAAGAAAGCTATGGATAAAATCATGGACGTTCAAACTAAAGCGGCAACTGAAGATTTCGGACAATTAGCAGCGAAATACTCTGATGATGTGGGCACTAAAAATAAAAAAGGTGAACTTGGTTATTTTGCTCGCGGTGAAAAAGAAATGGCATTGGAAAACGCCGCGTTCTCTTTAGAAGTAGGCAAGGTTTCGGCTCCTGTTAAAGGTTTCACGTCATATCAACTTGTGAAGTTAACTGACCGTAAAGCAGCAACCAAAGCTGAGCTAGCAACAGTCGATAAAAAAATCGCAGCTGAATTACTAGGTAAAGACAAATTCGAAATTCTACAAACACAGTTAGCAGAGAGTTTGAAATCAGGCCAAGTAGACGCGGTTAATGCTGCTTTAAAAAACATGGGTTTAAGCTGGGACGAAACAGGGTTCTTCAGTCTTGATGCGGCTCAAATTCCTAAGTTAATGGAAAAAGAGTTAAAGATGGCGGCGCTAGAATTAACTCCAAAAAGCACTTTGTCTAAACAACTAGTGACAGTAAGAAACTTGCACTATGTTTTGCATTTAAAAGACACGAAAACTGTTGAGCTAGATAAAAACAAAAACGAATCAAAATCGATGACTCAGCAAGCTTCGAACCAATTGCAAGACGACTGGATTCAGCAATTCAGAAGCACGAGCAACGTTCAAATTAATCCAATGGTTCTTGAGTAGTATTCATGGCAAACATCCAGCCGACGTTTCTAAGGCGGTTCGAGATGTTTGCCCGTATTTCCACACCTAAATTAGCAAGCAAATCGGCCGTCATTTTAGAATCCGTCCAAATTACGTTAGGCTTTGAGGGCCCCATAGATCCAGAATCAGGCATGGTGCTGAACCTGTCTGATGTCGATTCTTGGATTCATCAGTTTAAGGCAGCCACAGATAAAAAGACGTATGCTAGTCGGTGGGCTCTGTGTCGGTTAGTCGTCGCAAAATTTAAATCATTAATTGATCGTAAAGAGTTTGCTGAAATTCATTTTAAATTTCATAATCTAGAGGTAATCTATCAGAACAAAGATGTATTTTTAAAATGGCATCAGCATTCGCTTGTGAGCCTGGGTAAGCTAAAGTGGTTATCGCACATAACTTTGCAGCTTCAGACTAAAACTAAGAAATGGCCGCCGGTAAGTTCCGCCATGGAGGCTAAAATTAGGAAACGTCTAAAGGCGGTTCAATTAGGTAGACAGAAGTGGAATGTGCCGGGCATGGCATTTTGTAGCCTAGACTACAAAGATCCAAAGCTAAGTATCACGGTTCGTATATAATCTCTGTTTGTAATTCGCAAACGCTTCGTTGATTAAAGAAAAGAGTCCGTGCTATCGAATTAAAAATAAAGAAACTAACTTTCGATCAGGAAAGCTCAATAAAACGATCATTGATTTTTCCATGGTCGTTTTAGTTCTAGTTGTTATATTTTGAGCGCCCAGAAACGTAGGGGGGTATTTCCGGAGCAATAATTTTTAAAACATCCGATTTGATCCAACCAAAATCATTGATGAGATCAACAACACTGCCAAAATACTTACAAAACAATAAGTGGTTGGAGACGTCACACAGACACAGGACATAAAGTGCGGCCTTTAGCTCAAAAGAAAGTTTCAAATAAAATTATTACCGAGCGCCCGTCTGATCTCTTGAGCTTCTGGCCCAAGAAATCCCCCAAGCGAATGAATATCTTTAATTAACTTTCCAACGATCGCATCATCACGTTCATAGGCGGCTTTGATATCATTTTTTTCAAGCGTTCTACAGTGCTCAGTTAAAAGCTTATTCTTTAAGTAATCGCGGATATGATGTTTCCATTTCTTACGGTCGCTTTGCTTTAAAAGCGCGCCCCATTCACTTTTGTGTCGTTCAGCGATGAGATAATTGTTGATTGTGTCAATTCCAAAACTCTCCCACAAATCTCGCTTGGCAAATAAATTTGCAGCTAATTCTTCCACTTTATCTGGAGCGAGCTTCAATTCAAAATGGCTGTGTTGAACAGATTCAAAGCGCGCCTTCTTTGCCTCACTGGACTCGTATTTGAACTCTTCACTTTCTTCAGGAAATCTATAACCTTGAATAGATCCACTAAAGGGCTTATTTGGATCACCCATCATACTTGCACGAAACTTTATGAGAAACGAAAGAATTGAATCCCTGTTTTGATCATCGTCTTGAATATCATAGCATTCATTGCAAGATAAAGAAGTGTCTGGAGTCCAAACTTCAGTGTCTAGGGAGAATTCTGCCTTTTTCCAAACTTCAAATGGAATACTTTCATATTGTGATACTCTAGCGGATCGAACTTTCATTACGCCATCATTCCTAAAATCTCTTTTAGTCGCGCACGCACGCCGCTCGAACGCTCTGATTCAAGTTTTTGCTGAAAGTAATCTTTTAAATCCAAATTACGTCCCTCAAATTTATCATAGTAGTTAAAAAGACCCACGAACGCGCTCTCGCGAATAAAGGGTGAATTGCTGCCCGCAAAATATTTAAAAATTGAAAAGTACTGTTCATCACAAGTTCCGGCGAGCGCAAGCAAAGCCATAGACCGTGTGTAAACATTTGCACTCTCCGTCCCAAGAATCCCTAAAACAAGATCAGGAGAATCCTTTACAGCCTCATTTACAGTGTCGTCATTGATGTATTTATATTTCTTCCTAAATACGTCTAACGCACTTTCAAAAGGCATATCCTTCGCTTTAAGTTGAATACCTTGCCTGATGATGGTCATAACCCACTGCTTATCTTTGGGATTAGCATGATGATTAATATATTCAATTAATGGCTCACCCTCGATTTGAACCGCATGAACCTCTGCTGCGACAATTGAATGAGCTGGAAAGAATTTCTTCATCTCTGTTGTTGCAAAATCAAGCATCTCAATTTTTACAGAAGGAGAAGAAACACGAGACGTCTTTGATGGAACTGCATCAACTTCACCCTTATCGTACTTCTTCATCGTTTGCGGAGAAATCTCAAAATATGACTGAATCTCTGTGTCTGAGAATCCATGCTCTTTTAAGTTTTCAAGTGATGTGCGACCCATCTGTAACCTCCTGTAGAAGTATTATCGGACGCATATATAGTATACTTAAATTTCAATAAAATTGCAAAATAAGAGTATTAAATATAAAAACTACTATAATCCAATCATTTTAAGCACTTAGAACAACAAAAAAACCTCAGGCGCCTTTTAAGATCCCTCTCAATGTCTCAAAACGAGATTTTAACTGAAAGATCCAACTTCTTCGTCCACACACCTCAAATACACATAAGGCACTCCTTCGAGTGCTTCCTGGGCGCGAAAAGGACACGAATTAGACAAGCTCTTAACTTTATTTCAAAATAAATTTATTCGAGAACGCTTCGGGAAGTAAATCTTTGAAAAGCATCTTTTTGAATTCTTTGCGATTGTTACCAAAAAACACAACTGTTTTTGGTGAACAGAATTCCGACATAACCTGACGACACATTCCACACGGGGGCCATTGTTTTTTTTCACTGGATACGACGACCACGGCCTGTAGAGGCAAGGTCATGTTATGTGAAATACCTTTCCAGATAGCCACGCGTTCCGCACATACAGTGCCACCGTAGGATGAATTTTCAACATTGCAGCCAGCATATTCAAAGCCTTTGGCATCTAGGATTGTTGAGCCAATATGAAAACCCGAATACGGTGCATAGGCATTTTTTTGCACAGCATACGCAGTCTCTATCATCGATTTAAGAATTGGGTTTTTAACTTGCGAGAATTTAAATTTTTTTGAGCTGATCATTTTGTTCCATTCAAAAAAGGAATTGCAATATTCAGTGAATTGAAAACTTTGGCAAGTGCTAAAAGCGGTAAGCCTTGAATCGACGTAAAATCTTCAGTTTTTACTGAATCTATCAATTGAATCCCGTGCTTTTCGATCTTGTAGGAACCCGCACAATCCAGCGGCTGATCTAATTTCACATAGGCCGTGATTTGTTCGACAGAAAGGGGTTTTAAGGTGATCTGTGTAATATTCAAGATATCGATCGGTTTAAGTCCATCGAACACTGTGCAGGCAGTCACAAGTTCATGAGTTTTTCCCTGCATCCGCAGTAGTTGAGCAATGGCTTTTTCCGCTGTGCCAGGTTTGCCTAATATATCGCCTTCAAAAGCGACTAATTGGTCGCCAGAAATAGTGATGGCGTCGGGTTTGGCAATCGAAGCGCCTTTTTCATGACTTAGCTTCTGGGCAATGGCATGTGGGTGTTTTAACGCGTTTATAATTTGGTGTTTAACAGAATCTTCGTCAAACACAGGTTTAATGCTATCAAAAGGAATCCCCAATGTTGCCAGTTGCTGGCGGCGATATTGAGATGTGCTGGCTAAAACGATTTTTTTCATGCTATAAACCATCATATGATTACGGTCGACGCAATTAAAAAATCCTCAGACACTGACCAGATACCGCTCAAATGGGTCGGCATGGAAAACGTCATGCTACCTGTTTTATTCGATTGGAATGATGGAAAATCTAACGTCATAAATAATGTTAAAACTAATTTAATAGCTGAGTTTGATATTTTTGTGAATTTAGTAAATCCGTCTAAGGGCATTCACATGTCGCGTTTGTACGAATTGCTGACTCAATACACTCTGAATGAAACGTTAACTCTGGCAGGTATTCGTCACTTGTTAACCTCGTTCGTGGTTTCACAAAAAAATTTAAGCACGCAAGCAAAAATTTCGGTTTCGTTCGCAATGCCAGTGATGGAGCAGACTTTGAAGTCTGAGAAATTTTATTTAAAAACGGTGCCGTTAAATTTTGAGTTTGTGTTAGCTGATGGTGTCGTTAAAACTGAAATTAAATTCAAAATGGATTATTCCAGCACGTGCCCTCAATCCGCAGCCCTGGCTCATCAGCTGACGATTCAAGAATTTGAAAAACAAAGTACAATGATGACTGCGGCACAATTAACTCAGTGGTATTCGCAGCGTGGATTTGTGGCGACGCCACATGCACAACGAAGCGAATTAAACTTAGCTGCTTTTGTAAGTGACGAATTTGAACTGCGTGATTTTGCCAAACTATTTTTAGGAATTGAACACAGTTTAGGGACTCCAACACAAGGAATCGTTAAGCGCGAAGACGAGCAAGAATTTGCACGTTTGAATGCTAGTCACCTGATGTTCTGCGAAGATGCTGCTCGCAAGTTAACTTTGTTTTTAAAAGGCTCATCTTGGCTAATTTCCGGTCAAGGTAAAGTCAGCCATCTGGAATCACTTCATTCGCATAACGCCGTTGCGTATTTTGATTTTTGAACTTTGGTTCCTCAACGCATCAATTAAAAGATTCTAATTGAAAATGATTATCATTTCTAGTAACCCTTACGTCAGGGAGACTTCAAACATGTTAAAATCGGACGACCTTCAAAATGGAACTGTATTGCCAATTCCTTCAAACAACGAAACTAGTTATTTTGATGAAAGTTGGACAGAGCAGGATTTAAAACAAATCATTCGAAAAATGAATTTGAAAGTAACTCCTCAACGTATTCTGATTTTAAAAACTTTGCATGAAGGCCGAGTTCACATCACCGCGCAAGAGCTTTATGAAAAAGTGCAGAAAATCAATTCAGATGTAGGCTTTGCGACAGTGTACAGATTTCTTAAAGGCATGGCCGAAGCGCATGTGGTGACCGAGTTACGTATGGGTTCTATGCCAACGCGCTATGAATTAACACCAAAGAAGCATCATGATCATATGACCTGTACGGCGTGCGGGAAAATCGTTGAATTTCAAAACAAAAACATAGAAGATCATCAAGAAAAAGTAGCAAAGCAATACGGCTTTAAGCTGACTCATCACGTTCTTGAACTCTATGGAATTTGTACTTCATGCCAGATGAAAAAATAAATGACTTTATTGTAATTAAAAATGCGCGAGAACATAATCTTAAATCTATCGACATCAAGATTCCGCGCAATAAAATCACGGTACTGACTGGTCTCAGCGGTTCCGGAAAATCGTCATTAGCTTTTGATACAATCTATGCGGAAGGACAACGTCGTTACATCGACAGTTTGTCTTCATATGCAAAAAATTTCCTAGATCAACTAAAAAAACCAGAATTAGATTCCATCACGGGTTTGTCGCCAGCACTTGCGATCGATCAAAAATCGGCAGGGACAAATCCACGTTCAACCGTGGGCACCATCACAGAAATCTATGATTACATGCGGTTGTTGTTTGCTAAAGTCGGCGTACCGGAATGTCCTACTCATCACATTCCTGTGCAATCACAAACACCACAAGACATGCTGGAAGGTGTTTTACGTTTAGGTGAAGGTTCGAAAGTTTTTATTTTAGCTCCGATGGCGCAAAATAAAAAAGGTGAGTTCTTAACTGAATTTCAAAAATGGTTTAAAAAAGGTTTTATCAAAGCCAAAATTGATGGCGAATTTGTCGATCTAGATAAAGCTAAAAAACTAACGAAAACAAAAGCCCACAATATCGATCTTGTCGTGGATCAGGTGATTGTTAAAGACAGTGTGAAGACTCGCATCGCGGAAAGCTTAAACACGGCGATTCAAATGGCTGATGGCCAAGTGATTATCGAAACAATTCAAGGCAAACGCACTCTGTTTTCATTGAAATCATCGTGCCCAGTTTGCGGATTCTCGTTCCCAGAACTTGAACCGCGCCTATTCAGTTTTAATAATCCACGTGGGTACTGTGAAACATGCAAGGGTCTTGGTACATTAGATTTTATCGAAGAAGAAGTCTACGCGGATGGCGACGAAGGTTCACGTAAGTTAGAAAAAGTTAAATATGTTTTAAAAAACCAATCGCAATCAGACGATGACGAAGAAAATTCGTTTGAGCCAGATATTCAGGATTGCCCGGACTGTCACGGTGGCCGACTGAAACCGGAAAGTTTGAACGTAAAAATCACAGATAAAAATATTGTTGAATTGTCGAATTTAAATTTAACGGAATTAAAAGTTTGGTTAGATAACTATGCTCAAGGTAAAAAACTTAAAGAGCGTGAAAAATATTTAGCCGATAAAATTATCGCGCAAATTCAATCGCGCATTCAGTACTTGCTTCAAGTCGGCACAGGCTATTTGAGTTTGAATCGCACGGCGCGGACCTTATCAGGCGGCGAATCCCAGCGTATTCGTTTGGCGACGCAAGTGGGGTCGTCATTGATTGGAATCCTATATGTCATGGATGAGCCAAGTATTGGGCTTCATCCGCGTGATCATCATCGCTTGTTAAAGGTGATTGAAGAGCTACGCGATCGTGGGAATACGGTTTTGCTAGTGGAACATGACGAAGACACGATTCGTGCCTCTGATTTTGTAGTCGACTTAGGGCCGGGAGCGGGAAAATACGGCGGCGAGATTTTAGCACAAGGAACTCCTGCGGAAATCGAGAAAAATAAAAACTCGATTACTGGACAATACTTGAGCGGAGCGAAAAGCGTTCCGATGCCAGCTAAACGTCGTCCTGGTAATGGTAAGTATATTGAAATCAAAGGTGCGCGCGGAAATAATTTAAAAAATGTGCATGCGAAAATTCCACTTGGTTTATTCCTATGCGTGACAGGCGTTTCCGGCAGCGGCAAAAGTACGCTGATCATGGATACGTTGTACAAACACTTAGCCGCCAAGTTTTATAAAGCACAAGTCAAGGCATCGCCGTTTGATTCTATTACCGGTTTAGAAAATATTGATAAAGTGATCGAGATCGATCAGAAACCAATCGGGCGGACTCCGCGCTCTACACCACCAACGTATGTGGGCTTGCTGCCATTAATTCGCGACCTGTATGCTCAAATCCCAGAGGCAAAACTGCGTGGCTACGGGCCAGGTCGTTTTAGTTTTAATACTAAAGGTGGTCGCTGCGAGACGTGCCAAGGTCACGGCCAAATCAGGATGGAAATGCATTTCTTAACGGATGTGTATGTCCCATGTGATGTGTGTATGGGAAAACGCTACAATCGTGAAACGTTGGTCGTTAAGTATAAAGAAAAAAATATCTCTGATGTGTTAGAAATGTCAGTAGTAGAGGCTCTCGATTTTTTCAAAAATCACACGCAGATTCATAGAAAGCTAGAAACACTGAACCAAGTGGGTTTAAGCTATATGACTCTGGGACAAAGCTCGACAACATTGTCGGGTGGCGAGGCTCAGCGTGTGAAATTATCTAAAGAGTTATCAAAACGTAGTACGGGTAAAACGCTGTACATTTTGGATGAGCCAACTACGGGTCTACATTTTGAAGATATCCGAAAACTTGTAGAGCTACTGCAAGAATTGGCGGAACAAGGTAACACCGTGATGGTCATCGAGCACAATCTGGAAGTGATCAAAACCGTCGATTACATTATTGATCTGGGTCCTGACGGAGGTAACGCCGGCGGTGAAATCGTTGTGACGGGAACTCCAGAACAGGTGGCTAAGAATCCGCGCAGTGAAATTGCTAAGTTTTTAAAACCGATCTTGGCAAATGAGTCAGGCAAAAAAACTAAACCGAGTGAACCGGTTGTTTCGAAATGATTTTAGAAATTCGTTCCATCAGTTGTCGGTAAATCACTTCTTTCAACACAAGTGGTTTACGTTCGGCAAGGGTCTTTGCGTACGGATCTGTCGAGATTTCAAAATCCAATTCCAAAGAATCTGATTTTAAAATGACCTTCACCGCATTCGATGCTTCTTGAGTGATCGAAATCCACGCCATGTGCGGCGGAATCGTTCCTTTTGGAGTTAGTGGCGAAGATACGGGATGATTAAAATACGCCACCGTTTGTATATCCCATTGGTCCACCCACAGTTTTAAATCTGCAAAGATACCTCCGCGAGTGACGTCATCTATCAATGTCAGAGCCGGGCGTTTTTGGAAAAACGTTTTGAAGAAATCGGGATAGGGATATTTATTTCTGTAAATCAAAATAGGCTGCAGTGTTTTTTCAATAGCGGCCACCAGCGGGCGATTTTTTTCCGTCTGTGATTTCAAGTAGGTAATTTTAACTTCAACATAAGGCAGGTGAACGCGATAGCCGACGACGACGTCACAATCTTTTACTAAATTTTCAATCTGGTAAGAGACTTCGCTTTCGCCTAGTCCCATAGTGTTCCAGATCTCGGTGATTTCGGAATCGGATGTGGTTGAATGCTCTTGAACCCATTGTTGAAGGTAATTTTCTAGAATACTTTGAACTTCTTTAGGCGGACCAGGCAGTACAAAAATTTCTTTTCCTTTAGCGCTTAAATGAAAACCATGGGCGGTACCTTTGCTATTTTCCATAACATGCGCGCCAACGGGAAACATCGCTTGGTGTTTTTGAAAATCGCGAACAACGACTCCGCGTTGAGTTAATATATCTTGAATGTGTTGCCAGACGGCTTCATCCAGCTGCAATACTTTGCCGGACCAGTCGCTGACCATGTCGCGGGTGAAATCATCGGTCGTTGGACCAAGGCCACCGTATACGAATAACCAGTCAGATTCAGGCGCTAAAAAATCAAAGGATTGCATGATTAATTTGCGATCATCAGGTACCACAATGTGCACCTGATTCTTGATGCCCATCTCTTGTAAAAATTTTGCGATGGTGGGGGAATTCGTGTTCAGCGTCTGTGCTGACGTTAATTCTGTCCCAATAGCAATATGACTGGCTCTGATGGTTTTCATGGCCTAGAGCCTATACCCATTTCGTGGTTTTCCGCAAGGCGTAAAAAATGACTAGAGTATGCGATTTACTTTCGCGCTAAGCCTTTGTATAGATGAGCCTTCTCAAAACTAAGGACTGACCATGACTCATTACAAAAGCTATGATTTGTACAACCCAACTGAAGAACACAAGATGCTACGCGAAACGCTGGCGCAGTTCACCCAGTCGGAAGTGGAGCCTCAGGCTCATGAATTTGATCGTAAAGAAAATTTTAATTTAGCACTTTTTAAAAAAGCAGCCGAACTAGGTTTAATGGGTATCACAGTTCCTGAAGAATATGGCGGCGCGGGTTTAGATGCGACAGCTGCGGTTATCGTTCACGAAGAATTATCATCATCAGATCCTGGTTTTGCCTTAGCGTACCTAGCGCACGCGATGCTATTAGTGAACAACTTGGCTCAAAATGGTTCTGAGGAACAAAAAAAGAAATTCCTTCCAAAAGTTTGCTCAGGCGAATGGATCGGCGCGATGGGTATGTCAGAGCCTCATGTCGGAACTGACGTTTTAGGTATGACATCAACGGCTGAAAAGAAGGGTGATAAGTACATCCTTAACGGTCGCAAAATGTGGATCACTAACGGAACGATCGACGAGAACAAAACACCATGCGATCTAGTTTTGGTTTATGCTAAAACTGGCGAGAAAAACGGACGTCCCTTGGTTTCTTCATTCCTAGTAGAAAAAGGAACTAAAGGTTTCTACGTAGGTCAAAAAATCAAAGATAAATTAGGCATGCGCGCTTCGAACACCGCGGAACTTGTGTTTGAAAATTGCGAAGTACCAGTAGCCAACTTAATCGGTCACGAAGGTGATTCGATGATTCATATGATGAAAAATTTAGAGATCGAACGTTTAACATTAGCAGCGATGGCATTAGGTATCGCTCGTCGTAGCGTTCAGATCATGAACAAATACGCGATCGAACGTGAAGCATTCGGTAAATCATTGAACTTCTTCGGTCAAATTCAAAAACATATCGGTGATTCGTATGCTGAATACAAAGCGGCGAAAGCTTATGTTTATGAAACAGCACGTAACTTAGATATAAACAAAGAAGGCAATCGTTTAGATAGCGACGGTGTAAAACTAGTAGCTACGACGATGAGCAAAAATGTCGCGGACCGTGCGATCCAAGTACTGGGTGGCTATGGTTATGTAGGTGAGTATGTTGTTGAGCGTTTGTGGAGAGATGCGAAGTTATTGGAAATCGGTGGCGGTACGTTAGAAGCTCACCAAAAAAATATCACCCGCGATTTGGTTAAAAACCCAAGCGTACTAGATATATAATGTTTCCGTACTCTGAAGAAATTGAAGTTTCACCTCACTTAAAAGTGAACTACAAATTAGTTTTAGACTTGTTGCTGCCGCAGATAACAGAAGAGCGTCAGCAGCGTTTCAAAGAAGTACTTTCGCATCGTACGTTCGAAGTCGCGACTGTCTGTGAAAGCATTTATGACCGCGGTAATATTTCGGCCGTCATTCGCAGTGCGGAAGCATTCGGTTTTGCACCTTTCCACATTATCGAGACCGGCGAGAAATTTAAAAACTCGGCACGGGTTACTCGCGGAGCTGAAAAGTGGGTTGAAGAACGTAAATGGAAGTCAACTTCAGCAGCCGTTGAGTTTTTAAAATCAGAAAAACGTAAATTAATTGTAACATCATTAGATGCGAATATCGCGATCGACGATATCGATTTCTCGCAGCCTGTGGCGCTTGTGATGGGAAATGAAAAAGACGGCGTATCGGACGAGATGAAAGCCGCCGCTGATTATCGCATCAAAATTCCAATGTATGGTTTTGTACAAAGCTTCAATATTTCCGTGGCCGCAGCCATTAGCTTGTATCATATTTCGCAAAGACGAAAACAGTTGGGCTTAAAGTCGGAATTAACGGAACTTCAACGCGAGATAATGAAAGCACACTATGTTTTAAGAACGTTGGATTCCGGGGCCGATCAATTACAAGAATATTTCAATAGACAAGGTTAGACGAGATAAAAATGGCAAAGAAAAAGACATCAAGATCAGAAGAACTAAAAAATTTCAAACTGGGTGAAACCCACACGGATTACAGTTCTGATTACAACCCTAAATTGCTTGAGGCATTTCAGAATAAAAACCCAGGTAAGATTGCTTGGACATCATTCATTTGCACAGAGTTCACTTCATTATGCCCTAAAACGGGCCAACCTGATTTTGCCAAAATCTTTATTAACTACATCGCTGATAAAGAAATGATCGAAAGTAAATCTTTAAAACTTTATTTGTTCAGCTTCCGTAATCACGGTGATTTCCACGAAGATTGTGTGCAAACGATTTGCGACGATATTGTTGATTTGATCAAACCATTGTACATCGAAGTCGTGGGTGAATTTACACCACGTGGTGGTATTGCGATTTATCCATACGCGAGTGCGGCTGATAAAGGCGCACGGTTTCAGAAACTGCGTGACGAACGCATGATGAACTACGCACCGGGCAAGTACTCGATGGAGCTTTCAAAACTGTATTAAAAGTTTAGATTTCAAACTGGAGGGTGATTACGGAGTTTTAGAAACTTTAGTAATCGTCACTTCGTGCGCAGATTTCAAACCGCTGCACGATACATAACCTAAAAGAGTTGTCGTAATTAATGCTGAAATTAAAATTGTCTTGCGAAGCATTTTTTGGAAATCCTTTTCAAAATAGCTTATATAAAAGGTAGAAATTCAAGGCAGTCTAAACGAGTCTGAAGTTCCCATTCCCGTGGACCAACAGAAACTCATCTAGATGCTCGATTGAGCGCACGAACTGCGCGCCCAATATACTTATTTTGGGATAAGTATTCAAATGAGTCTAAACAATTTTTTTTATAAAGATAGATTTCATCTTTTGGTTTTGGTTAGGGAAATCGAAATCTAGACTTTGGTAAGGTGTTTTTTCTAACACGAACTTAAAAGATCTTTCAGGCAGAGCTTTGCGTACGTGTTGAAATAGTCCTTCTGTATTCCATTTTTCAAAGTTGGTGGAGAACAGTATTTGTCCACCGGGATTAAGACACTGGAAGCAATTTTGCAGCAATAAGTCGACATCTTTTTCAATTTGAAAAACACCTTTATCTGACCGTCCAAATGTAGGCGGATCGCAAATAATGAGGTCCCATTTTCTATTTTTGTTTATCGCACCTTTCATAAAGTGCATCGTATCGGCGCTCCAGAATTGAAATTGCGGAGATGGCGGCAATTCATTCAGTGTGAAGTTCTCTTTTGACCAATCGATAAAACTTTTGCTCAGGTCAACCGTTGTGACGTCTTTGGCTTTACCAACAGCGGCGCACACACTGAACCCACTTGTGTACGAGAATAAATTAAGGACTGATTTGTTTTCGGAATTATGCAAAACCCATTTGCGGTTCTCGCGTTGGTCTAAAAATAAACCGGGCGATTGCCCTTGATGTGATTTTAATTTGAATTTGAGGCCGTTTTCTTGGGCCGTCCATTCCATAGGTGCGAAATCATCGCTCCATTTTCTATCGGCGTACTGAAAACGCAGGAGTTCATTTTTTTGTGGAGCCTTGCCACGATCGTACATCGGTTTCAAGAAAACTGGTTTTTTAAAATAACTAGAGATCCATTCTGTCACCGATTTTGCTTTCTCGATAGTTTCAATTTTTAATTTAGGTACATCGGTTTTTTGTTTCATCGCGGCGGTGTCTGAATTGCCGAAATAGACATAAAAGAATAAATTCTCGCCGTACTGATCTAACAAACCGTTACTGACTTCGGTGTGTGTCCAGCGAAAACACTCTTGATTTTCTACGTTGTAAATACGGCTGCGTTTTTCAAACTCAGCGATCAATGGGAAATACGTATTCGACATTTCGGCGAACGGGTTTTTAGAAGTGAAGACTTCGCCTTCAATTTTAAGTTCGCTGCAGTGAAGGCATAGGCGGAAATAGGGTGTACCGCTATATTTGGTGTCGCCAAGAATAGGGATGCCTAAATCCAGAGCGTGCAAACGGATCTGATGGGTTTTACCTGTTTTGATTTGCGCTTGCCATAGATAGAGCGGGCCTGAGTCTGTAGAGATTGTACTCACGAATGTAAATTGGCTAAAGGCATTGGCTGGTTTGGTTTTGTTGCTGTACCAAACTTTCTCGGTTCCTTTTTGATCGATAAACGATTTTACGTCGATCGAGGTCTCTGATGTTTTGGCTTTACGATCCGTAACGAACAGATACGTTTTTATCGTCTGATCAGTCTGCCAAGAGGTGTTTATTTCTCCAGCAAATGCTTTCAATGGAAACAAAATCAAACCCGATGTCGTTGCATCCAGGCGCGAAACAATCGCTAGATCAAGCCCTGTTTTTTGCTCTAAAAATTCCTTGAAGCCGTCTTTGTAATCGTCGACTTTATGGGTCGTCATCCCATAGGGTTTTTCGGCAATGATAAATCGGGGAGTCTGCTTAATAATTAACTGCATGTTGATAGGGTGATTTGAGTATTTTTTCGCAAAAAGTCAACGCTTCGAAGGCCACCATGGATTCTATTCTCGATCTATCTCTAAAAACTGGGTTTTTTGAGGTTTACAGCCGAATTTTATGGAAGTATATTGGCGACTCAACTGTTCATGCGCGTCCGTAGCTCAGCTGGATAGAGTAATCGGCTTCGAACCGATTGGTCGGGAGTTCGAATCTCTCCGGGCGCACCAACTTAGATACGGTACGAACTCCAGACAGGGTGCTTCGAGCCCCTTTCTGGCCTTCGTTTTTTGAATTTTCCCCGATTCGACCCAAAATAACCTCTGGCGTATGCCCAAAAATTTCCACGCGGTAATTTCCATTCCCCAGGGCCACAATTCGGCGAATACAACACCTGAGAATTTCAGCTTGAGCAGCCACGGGTTGGGCATCAAAGGCTCCGTCTTTAAAAATTCGCAGCATTTTTATGGCTTCGGTAATATCCACTACATTGTTTGTTCTTTCGAACTCTTGTTTAAGCTCAAGAACAGACATCGTTACTACATCCAGTTGGTTTTTCACGTCCTTTGCAAGGTTCGACAAACTTAATCTTAGATCACGGTCGCTTTCTTCCGATATGGCTTCGTGCAGATTATTAACCTTTTGCTCCAGCTTACGGCGCTCCTGCTCTTTGGTAGCAAGCAAGGTTTTGTGATGCTCGTTACCGGCCTGGGATTTGGCTGTTGTTTGACGGACTAATTCAGTGACGAGTTCACGGTTACCTGAAAGATTTTTTATTCTCGATATAATGGATTCTTCGAGAATTGGAGCGGGCAGGTTCTCATGATTGCAACGCTGTAAGTGTCTGTCGCCATGAACAAGCATTTTTCGTTTGTGTCCGTAGTAAAAATATTTACCTCCGAGTCCCTTGCCTGATTTGCCAACAAGGGGAGCGCCACATTCACCGCATTCAACAAGGCCTGTTAGTCGATATTCGTGCACATATTTTCTAGCTTTTTTCTTGTTTTCTTCGAGCATGCGCTGGACATCGAAAAAAAGTTCTTGAGAAACGACTTCGTCCCAATGTGCCTTAACGCAAAAATAGCGTTCATCTTCTTTTAAGTCCTTGGCATCGCGCCCGCGAAACTTTTTATTGATCTCGCGTTCACCAATATAAATTCTGTTCGTTAAAAGCGAATGAACGCTTCCGATTGCCCAACGATTACCGCCACTTTTTTTGCCATCCTTGGTAACAGATACTTTTGTTACGTATCCATTAGAGTTCAAAAATCCGACCAGCGCGCTAAGACGCTTTAATTCCAGAAATTTTTTAAAGATAAATTCCACATAGGCCTTTTCGGATTCATCGACTTCTCGATAGTTGGGACGATGATCGACAAGTTTGAATCCTAATGGCACGTTCCCATTGGCAAGGCCTCTCTCTGCGCGGGCTCTTGATCCTCGCTTCACGCGGTCGACGATGGTCTGCCGTTCAAACTGTGCAAAACTCATGGCTTGGATGAGCATAAGCTCGCCCATGGGACTGGATGTATCGAAATTTTCCTTCAGCGAAAACAAGGCGACCTTTTGTTCTTTAAAAAACTCATGAAGGTCACAAAAGTCTTTCATTTTGCGAGTCAGCCGAGACAGCTCCGTTACGACTACGGCATTTATTTTTCCGACTTTGATATCTGCTAACATTTTTTGGAACGAAGGCCGGTTCATGTCTTTACCCGAAAGATCTTTATCTACATACCAATCTACAATTTCTCCCCAACCCCCGCCGCACTGTATGTTCTTGCTTTCAACAAATTGCTTGATTCGTTGAGGATGGGAAACGAGCGACCCCTCTTCACGTTCGTCGCCGGTAGGCGAAAGCCTTACGTAACCAGCTAATCTAAATTTTGGCTGCTCATCAGACTTTAATTTTACTTCTGTTAGTTCGCCTTTTTTTGTATTCCTCCACGGCTCTGATAACCTGCCGGGCGAGGCGCTGTATTCTTTCTTGGTTTTCATTTTCGGTTAACTCCACAGTTTCGTAACAAATTTCAAGTTCTTGCTCCCTAGCGGGATTTCTTCTGAGCTTTTTCAGCGAGCTTATGCGGCTTCTCCGGTTCTTTCGGACGCATTTTCAATTCCACATCCAGCCCGATGCTCTCCGCCATCTTCAACAGAAAATCTATGCTCACTGCATTTTTTCTGCACATCACTCGATTGATGTTCGTTCGAGCCGCTCCGATACGCCTGGCCATCTCGCCCTGACTGATGTCCTGTTGCTCCATCGCCTTTTGGACCCGAAGAAAGAGTTTTTCCCTGATTTGATCTGCGAGTATGAATTCGTCTTTCATCGAATTCATTTATAGTATATTCATTAATACTATTCAAGTCATTTCTCTTTTGCCGTGCTCGACTGTATTGCCTCATGGAGTCACTTCTATATTAGATTTGGTTGCCGTCTTCCTTGATCCCTCGGGCTTTCGACGACGCTTTGATCTAATCTTTTGAGCATCAGAAAGGGCGGCAGCCATTTGCTCCTCATAGTCACCTGAGCCCTTCGCTTTCTTTCTTGCCACATCAAAGTATGCGTCCGAATTAAAAAACTCAGCGATCAAAACCGCTTTATCTTTTTCAAAATGAGTTCCAAAAAAATCAGCGACAAGAAAACTCACAAACTGGGAAGACTGAAATTTGATGGTCGGTGTTTCGGCCTTCAACGCGGTCACCATGGATTCAAAAGCTTTGGTGGCCTCCAAATCCAAAACGATTCGTAGCTCTTTCTTAGTAACGAGCTTGCTCACTACTTTTGTTCTCCAGTGAAATCACTGTCATTCAGATATCGACAAGGTATGGAAACGTCTTGGCCGTCAACTTCGCGTGTGGCAAAACATTTATCACCAGAACCCGATGACTTACTTGATCCGTAGTTGCTAGTTGTATCACGTCCCATGACATCAAACTTTTCTAGATTCAAAAGTGTATCTTTGCGAACTCTTGTGTCCCTTGATTCGAGCGAGCCGTGAATCAGATAGCTTGCAAGACCTCCGATAACGCCGCCGATTACGGCACCCTTTAAAGAATTCTCAGATCTGTCGCCATCACTTTGATTGCCAGCGATACCGCCGACAATAACGCCAGTTCCAGCGCCTAAGATCAATGAATCTTTCAGCGTCGAACACGCTGTCAGATTTAAAACCAGCAGTAACCCAGCTATTATTCTTCGTTCTATATAGATCTCCTTTTAAAATTAAAAACTTTTTTATTATCTCGTTATCATTCACTTCATTTCATAAAACCGCTACCGCAGGTTCACTCCATTCAAGTCACTAATCGAAAAACTGTGTTTCATGTGACCCCCCTTTGAAATTCAGTTTTGATTTCCCGTCTTTTCAACTGTTTAACTCACTTTGTCCTGGCTCAACCGAGCCGGTCTTGAGCCAGGAGTTGGCTCGCTGATTTCTAGCACTAGAATAGCTCAATGTTTCCTCCATCAGCTTTACTGAATTGTATCTTCCCTGTTGAGTTCAACACATCTTTCTCAAGGGCCAAGTGTAAGATCGAAGTCCGTTTAGAGCGAATCACTGTGTCGGCCCGTGCTACGGTGTCGAGAATAACTTGCGAATCTGAAATATATAAAACGCCATCAACATTTTTCGCCGTGTAGTAGTTCGTAAGCTTATCGCGGTATCGCTCGTGGCTCTTTCTGCTGATCTCAAACTCTAGACCGTAAAAATAAAGTGGCGCTTTTGGCGGCGATAGAACCAAAGCTCCGTCAGCTTGTAACTGCGTCAATGCTTTTAGACGTTCGTCATCTGAAAGAGCCGTTGAACTTTGCATTAAATTTTCAGTGAAGAGACTTTTAAATGTTGAAAGCCTTTCAAACGATTCAGCTAACTGTGCAACGCGCAGGTCATGAATCGGTGACTCGCTTTTTAAAAGCGGATTGTCGATTTCAAAGTTCCAAAGTTCGTTTGTAGCCTTCCGACCTTTCTCAGTCAACCTTAAGCAGTTGTAAACATTTGATCCTTCCCCTGTAACAAAGGATTGAAGAAGTCCTTCATTGGCGAGTTGTCGAATTCGCCTAGGCCCGACCGTCCGAAATGTTTTAGAAAAGTATCGTCGTTGAATCTGGGCAACACTCACCACGCGGTAAGCGTAAATGAATTTTAAGATCTTTCTGTCCCGCTCTTGCAAAATGATGCTCATGATGCGTTTACCTTATCATTTACAACCTGCACTTTTTTGTCGGAATGCGTTTCAAAAATATTTTTCTTTGGCTGTACTTCGTCTAAATCTAAGAGCATCGGACCAAACTGACATTTACCAGTTCCGTTGAACTTTTCTAGCAAATCATCGACTCGGTCGTTTGCTTCTTCTGGACTTAGCCGTGGTACTTGCACGACGATGTCTTTGCTTCCGACTGACCAAATACCACGTCCTTTGATTTCTGGAAGTTCAGCGGCCATCTTGTTACCAAGCACTGTCATTGAGCTTGCGACTGTGTTCACCCGGAAAACCATTCGTGCGTTGATGTTTGTTTGAACGCGTGTATCGATGGTTTCTTTGACCACTTTTTGCGTTGCTAGAATCAAATGAATCGCAGCCGCACGTCCCAGTTTTGCTATTCTGTCGGTAAGATCACGCGCACTTTGTGCGGCGGCCTTTGATGAGCGTGAACTTTTCTCGATCGTAAAAAGCACGGACGCTTCATCAATACCGACAACGATACGATCCATTTTATCTCTGTCGGGAACAATTTCTGTCAGTCCTTTTTCCTCTAGAAACTTAAATCGCTTGTCCATTTCATCTACAACCGCAGTTAAAATTGCTATCGCTTCGTGGGCTTCTTTTGCGATTCTAACATTGTCCAGCCTCTCAAAAATCTTCACTTCGACACCGCGCTTAAGATCAATAAGATAAAACTGAATGTGCTTTGAGCTTTCGGCAATCCCCATAAGGGCTTGCTTGAAGAAAAAACTTTTACCTCCGCCGGTAGAACCGGCGACAATCATATGATGCAGCTCAAGCAGATTTCCAACGATAAATTCACCCAGCGATTGGCCAACCAAAAATGTATATGGCGCAGCTAAATGCTTTGTGACCATTTCGTCGTAACCAACAAGTGTTGGAAGAGATTTTTCAGATAGCAAAATTTCAATGAACTGGCGATCATTCTCAAGCACTCTGATGTCTTCGACAATTGCGTTGAATGCTGACTCCAATGCACCTTTTCTGTTTTTGAAATCGTTAATATCAATTCCAATAGCTCGAACGAGCAATCTCTTTTGATGTTCGCCGACACGGAAAGAATCAATAACGACAGGCTTTAAATTTGATGATGTCCTAAGCCCTAAGTGATCGAGTCCAACTTGATATTTTCGCACACGAAGACTAACGGCAGCGCCGATTGCGCCAAGCCATCCTAGAAACGGTATAACGACTAAAACTGTAAACTGCATTCCGCGTGGCACATTGAAATACACCCATTCCCCTAAACCTTTAGGGAAAATCCACGAAAGACTATCAATGAAAAAGGGAATGTTAAGATTGTGAGCCAGCACAAAGAATGTGACGGTCATGCTATAGAAAAACCATGCATTGATCCGCCCCCATGTCCAAGTCGCTTTCCGCCTGGCCCCTTTTAGAATTAATCCCCCAAATAATCCCCCCATGACTCCGACGATTAAAGCTAAGCGAGTTATAAGGTCATTATCCTGCGTATTTTTTTGTTCGCTCATTTGTAGTCCTCCAAAAGTTCAATGATCATTTCTTTTCCCTCGGGCACAATCACATAACTGCGCTCTTGCTCAATCCCCGAAGCTGTTCGCCCGGTCTGATCCTGCGCTGCTTTTGATAGCCCTTGCAGCAGGGCATTTTTCATTGTGGGTTTAGCGGTAGGATTTCCAAGCGAATTTCCTAGTGACTCACGCTCTGTCAAAGTGTTCGTGATCCCCGAAAACATACTGAGCCCAATACTGGCTGCGACTTTCATTCCTTGCCCCGTGAACTCTTCGCCTTGAATTCCTGCGGTGAAGTTTCCGGCATCAAGCCCAACGGCGCTGATCTTTTTAGGTTCACCGCCATCAGGAGGATCAAGTCTTGAAAAGGTAATCAGTACTCTGTCGCCATCACCTTGATAGTTGTATTGACCGACGAGCACAGATCCAGCTTCGATTTCCACACCACCAGATTCACCGCCGCGAGAAACTAAAACGCGCACAAGAGTTTGCGCCCTTGTGTCGATTGGATTTTTTAAAATACCAATCAACTTTGAACCTGAACGAATAGCTTTTCGACTATTCTCATTTTCTCCAACGATTTGTGGTGCCCAATATTTAATTGCAACTCGTTTTCGCTTTAGCTCGGCTTCAGATTTATTGTTTACTTCAACTTGCTTTCTGCCAGCAGCAAATAGTTTTCCTATGGCTTCACTAACGGGCGGAAGTTTTTTGTCGCGCTTAAATTCACTCTTGCCACTGGTTTGACGGTAGAATGTTTGATCGACTTTTGGTGACAGCAATTCAATCGTTACTCCAATAACAAGAATCCCTGCCGCCACAAAAGGGAGAGCTTTTTTGATTCGTAAAACCGTTTTACCGCCGCTCTTTTCTTGAAAATACGTTTTCGCCCTATTGAAATAACTCCTGCATTTTTCTATCGGCTTAATAGACGACTCCTTGGATGGTCCCAGCTATTCCCTGGTATTTGACCGCGATTGTAGCTCCTTTCGAGATCGAGCCAGTTACAATCACGCGGCCTTTTGAATTGGCGCTTGGCTTTATTTCTTCGATTTCAAAAAGTGCCACTTGGCGTGGAATTGGGTGTCCGGACTTTTGCAGTTCGATTTGAATATCTGAGGTTTTCATCAAATCCTTTCCAGAATTTTTCACTTCAAATTCTAAAATCGTGCGTTTAGATTTTGATGCCGTGATTTGCCGAACAAGACTGATATCAAGGGCGTTCATTCGAAGATGACCTTTCAGCTCCTTCACGGTTTGTTTTGATCCCGCATTGGAGGTTAAAAGACGTTTAGCTTCCTGGGGCGGAATCCAGCGGACCTCTACAAATGTATCGGGCTTTGCACCATTAGCCGGAGTCAGATAAAACAAGAAACGGCGTCCTTGGCTGAGCACGGTCAGATTGGTTGAAAAATTTGAACCGGCTTGGATTGTGATACCTTCTTTAATTTTGTCGATGTGAAAATAGTTTTTATTTCCGCAAATAACTGTTTCAGGCTTCATTCCAAAATAAAGCACGGTGCTTTGACCCAATTGATAGCGGATCGTGTGCACTTTTTCGCCGGATGTAAGGATCGTCCGCTTTTCACCAACGAGAGCATGACTCTGAAAATAACTAAGTAGACCAAATACAACCAACAGGTAAAAACTACTTCGCATTTTCACTCTCTTTGATGCCGCCGACATAAATTCCCATCGGATTAAAAACAGTTTGATCACCTTGAGTGAGCGCAAGCGTCACTTCGGTGGGGATCACAAGCGGAATGCCTTCTATTTTTAAAATCCGATCAAATTTGCAAATAACTCGGTCGTCTAGGACACTCACATCTACGAACGCCAAAGACTGCGCAAGGCGCTTTCCACCAAGCTCCTTTAAATACTTCTGACTCTGGGTGCCGATGACCTTGTCAGCGAGTGCGCCTTCGGTGAACGGTGAAATGGACCGAGCGATTTTCTCAGCGTTAAATTCGCCCCACACATAAAGACTTACTAAAAACTGCTTTGTGAATTGCTCAACCTCTGCTTTTTCTAGCGGAACCGCTACGCTTTGGGTTGGGTAAAATTCAATCTCATGATTTTTTGCAACAACCACAAACGGATTTTTAAAGTGTGATACGATGAGCGCAACTCCCATCGCGGACGCAAATACACATGCGGTGAGTGAAATCAGTTTGTAAAGATGAAGCACCTTTTCCTGCGCGGTCCAGATATTCGGTATCGTATTTTTACTCATATTTATTTTTTCTCCCTATTTGATTTTTCTTGTTTATTTCGTTTATTGATAATTTCCTGCGGTAATCCGATTTTTTCATAACCGCGCTTAAACCGCTCAAACCTTGGCTTCAGTCGATCTTTTAGTTGTTCCGCTCGACCAGCAATTGGGTTGGTAAGTGGTTTTGCTGCAAACGAAGCCGCAGACTTTAGCCCTTGGGCGGCTTTAGCAGCGAACTTACTTGCCACTAATTTTACTGCGCCCGACGCCGCAAATGCCGGAGCTAGTGCCAGCGTTGATGCCATTGAGTTCATCCCGTCAGAAATCAGGGACTTTGTCGCAATCGGAATGAATAGCATCGAAACGCCAATGCAAAGATTCGTTACAATTGACAGCAAATAGTCTTCTATTCCTGCGGCTTGTGGTTGAACTGCGAGTTTCAATAACAAAATACCCAAAATGCTCCACAGGATTTTCCAAAGGACTACTTGGATGAGTCCCTTGTACAAACTCGTGGTGACATAGGCGGTGCTGCGGCTGATATACATAAGAATCATCAGGGGCGAGCAGATATACAAAATTGCCCATACAAAATGCGTGAGAGCGGTTGCTGTGAAAAAACCAACGTAGGCTATGATGTAGGCCGCCAAACTAAAAATATAGATTGTCGTTTCTCTTAAGCTAAACCAGTTATCACCACCGGAATAATTGGGGCCAAGCCGAGCCATAACTTCAGAGAGTTGCTCCATACCGTTGATTTGGGCCGTGACCGCATCGCCGATTGAAGCGATTGAATTTAGACACCAGTCAAAGGTGAGCAGCATCACGACTGAAATCATGATTCTACGGATGATATCGCGCGCATTGGGGCTTTCGTCTTTTAAAAGTTCTAGACCAAAAAGCAACAATACAAATGGAATGATGAGCACCCAATACATTTTAACCATTTCGCCGTGAAGTGCAGCGCCTGCTGATCCAAGGTATTCAAACATCTAAAACCTCGTTAGTTTCATTTCGGGTTTAAAATTCGAAAATCCGCTTCCTAAATCACGGCTGACTTTTTGGAAATTTGCGACACCTTCTTTTGATGATTTGTTGTTAATCGCAAGCTGTTCACTTTGAAGCTTTAGCATCTGGGTGTTGAGCCGGATAAGCTGTGCCAAACTTTTCAAAATATCGGCGCTCATTTCCACTTGCATACGGGCAGCCCCTTTTGGTGAAGCGTCTCGCACCTGGATGCGAGCAAGGTTAGAATTCATTTCCTGTGTTTCTGAATACTCCTTAAAACTAGTAGCCATTCGAAGACTTTCGGCAACGGTCTGGTCATGCAGCAGTTGCAGGGCCTCTTCGGGACTTCGTGGTACTTGGCCGTAAAGGGTTGATACTTTCCCCATGGCCTGCCGAAATTCTTTTAGCTCGGACAGAACTTTTTCATCTTTGATCGGCAGCGACTTCAAAAGACCGATCGAGTTATCAAGGCCCTTGTTAATCCAGCGCAAATAGCTGTCAGCATTTTGACCTTGCTTGATCATTTCTTGAAGCTGGAAGTAGTGACGAATATTTTCCTGCAAAATCTGCATAAGGACCGCAACATCACCGCCGAAAAGATCGGCCCGTGCAGATCTGGATACAAAAATGGTGGTGGTCATCAGACAAATCACTAGCGATTTAAAAATAGATTTAATAATTTTCTCCTTTTGAAAGTTTGGTTAAAATATCAATCAGCGCAAGCTCAGGGGATTTCTCGCGCATACTTTCGATCTTGGACTTTTCAGCTCCGTCGGTGGTGCAAATCCAATAGCTCAATGGTTCTGGCTCAAGCCTGAGCACGGCTTGGTTTTCATCCTGCATAAAGAAAAATTCTGAATATTTGCCTTTAACGATTTCTAAACTTTTAACGGCATCAACTTGAGCGTCGTTGAAATCGAAAGTAGTTTTAAAATCGTCCCAATCAATTTTTCTCTGCCGCAAAATAAAAACGCTCGTCGTGTTCGGCATGAGCGCATCGGCGAGCTCACGGTCTTTCAAAAAATCTCTATAATTTTGCGAAATACACCATATACCTGCGTTGTATTTTCGAAAAACGCGGTAGCTCTCGATAGCGAAGTCTTTTCCACTGGGGGTCAAAAAGAGCCTGTGCGCTTCATCTATAATAAGTAAATACGGTGTCGCCAGATCCCGGGCCGCTTCTTCTTTGATGTAGCTTGTAAACAAGAGTAGAAAAATGTCCTTAAGCTCCCGGTGGTTATCAAGGCCCTTAATCTCGATTGTCACCAAATCTTTGCTGAGCTTGACGGTCGTTTGACCGTCGAGCATCCGTCCGTAGGCGGTTTCGCCGGTCCACGAAAACAAAATGTCCGCAAATTTTCTTAAGCCCTCAACAGAATGTGCTCGCAGTATGTCTTTTAAATCCGAAAGTGTCGGACTCAAACCATTTGCCTTTTCGTAAGTCGCAAAAATGGCTTCTTCCAAAAGTGCCTTTTCACGCTTTGGAAGCCCTGGCTTGTCTTCATCTTTTAGAATCAGTTCAAGACAGCCTAGAATAAGTTTGATCTTACTTGACGTTGGTTTTGTGGCTCCTTGTTCAAGATCGAACATATTTAGACGAATTCCTGACTCTAGGTTTAGATCGATGAATTCACCGTCCATGACTTCGATCAGTTTTTCGCTGGAGGCACCGTTATCAATCCATACGATCTTCGGGCGAGGGCTCTGGCCGCAAAACTGAAGCATCAATTGCGCGATCGTAAAACTTTTTCCGGCTCCACTACCTCCGAAAATTAATCCGTTCCAGTTGGGTAAGGTTTTCGAAAAAACGTCGATCGAAAAGGGTGCTCCCTCACGGTTAGTGAGAAGCACCACGGGCCGAGAATTTCCGCGCCAGCTCGCATAGAGCGGCATAAAGTGAGCACAGTTCGAGGTTTTCATTTTCCGATGACGAAAACCTTCGCAAACGCCAGGAGCCGCTTTAAAAAACACGTCTTCTAATGCAAACGTCTCAACAAGCCCTTCGGCTTGATTCATTGAGCGAAAAGCACGAAGAATTTCTTCACTTTTTTGCTCTAACTCTTCGGATGTTTTTCCCCATATGATTATGTTTAAGTCTGAACTAATCAGGCGTTCGGAGCCGGTCATCACATCGCGCAGTAAGTCTTCAATACTTGAAAGTTTTGATTCACTTTCAATATCTGTGACATTGTTACTGCCGTTTGCCATGGAGTTAGCAATTCGGCGTTTTAATTCTAAGCCCTCAATTTCTTTTTGCTGCTTAAGCGTTTGGATATTCTGCGAAAGCCAGAAATGAAACGGCACTTGCAATAGACCTTCGATCATCGAAGCGTAAGTTGTTCCTTCCGGAAGCAAGCTTTGGCTGATGGCTCGAAATTTTAAGTTTCCAATTTCAAGCCATTTTTCAGAGACCGAAATGTCTGTAAGCGCCAGTTGATCGCTGATGGTAGGAGCCATCGCTTCAAGCGAATTTCGCAGTTTTGGAGCGCCCAAGTTTTCGCTGCGCTCAAAATTAAAATACGAAAAAGCCAGCTTGAACCATTCGTCACTTAAAAGCCGTGCGGGAACTACTTGCGCCGAACGAAGGGCCGCTTCAAATTGCGTGACCAAAATGTAAAAACGCTCTTTAGCCGCCAGGAATTCTTTTTCGGGGAATCCTTGAAAGACTTGTTCTTTTTCAAAAAATCTTCTCTTCTTAAGATTCAACGGCGCTGATCTAAGAAAAATAAAAATTTCGGGAACAAACAAATTCTCATCAGTCATTTTCGCTTCGACAAACTTAAGCCTAGCATCACGAATGGGTTTGTAGTTGGCTGACGCTTCAAACGAAATGTTTGAATGCTCCTTCAAAACTTGGCTCGCCGAATTTGTAAGACGATAGAAAACTTGTAGCCTGACCTCTTCTGGTAAGCCCACAAGCAGACTTTCAACTTTCTGGCTTACTGAGTTGATAAGTTCTGGCGCGGCTGAACTGATATCGACGCCACCAAGTTTAAACCCGACGCCAAAAGAGCCGTCATCAAAAACCATTGTGTGGTCGTCAAAACAAAAAAACGGAATTTTTTTAGCAATCATCGGTGGTCCTCTTTATTTCCGGCGCGAAGTTCGCCGGATGAAAGATAAAATTTGATAGCGTGTTGCAAATAGCCGTCGGGTTTCCCGCGTTTTCCAAAATAAAGGCCCACAAATAAAGCCGCTGGAATTCCAAAAATAAGGACTGCGCCGTAAGGCACGCGTCCTAAAACAAGATTCATAACTGCCGCGAGCAGCAAAACCGATAAAAGATCAGAAGCCTCAACGCTTCCGATCTTGAACTTGGCATCAAGTCGCCGGTGGATTTCTGATGTTTTAAGTTCCATCACATCGCCATCCCTTGAATCCAGCGAATGATCAGAGGGGCCAGCATCCCGATGAGGGAAGTAACGGCTACTAAAATCATTCTCTGTTTCGCGGAGGCATCACCTGTTGCGGCTAAAATTGCCGCATAGACAAGACCGATCACACTCGCCGCTGGTAACAAAAATGTGATAAGGCCATTTGTTACCCCTTGGACTTTTGACTCAAAACCACCGCCCGAAAACTGCGCGAGCGCCAGTTCTG
This sequence comes from Bdellovibrio sp. 28-41-41, assembly GCA_002256935.1. Classification (GTDB taxonomy): domain Bacteria; phylum Bdellovibrionota; class Bdellovibrionia; order Bdellovibrionales; family Bdellovibrionaceae; genus UBA2316. The sequence continues at coordinate 8,609 of NCGL01000002.1, read as the reverse complement.
GACAAAAAATCATAAGCACACCAATGGCTGCCATCAGCACCATAAAGATGGCCTTTTTATTCACGCTGCCTCCAAAACTAGAGTGCGTGCAAATGGACCAATATCCATAAAAATGGGGTAACCGCTTTCAACGCTCGCATGACCTTCGCCAATTTCGGCGCGATGAAGAACAACGCCTTGTTTGCGGACTGCGGCCTCGACTCGAAAATGAATTAAACCATCGCTCATGGAAATAGGTTTTAGATAAATGACTTTATCCTCAGGGAACGTATCCACCTTTAGGCGGTAGTCGCCTTGAAGTTCGTTGTAGAACGCAACTCCAGCCGGGTAGCGTTTTCCACTGTCTTGAGCGATCCAATACAGTTTGTGAACTTTTGCGTTTGTATTTTCTGTTTTCAAATAAATCTCCATTGTTGAAAGTTAAAAAATCCTGCCCATCCCACCAATTTACGATTTACTTAGCTGATTAAAACCTCCCTTGAGGATAACGAGCTTTAATACTAGAGTTTAAAACTACTTGGACATTGCCCGTTTGACTAAACCAATAGTAATCGTCGCGCCAAAATTCAATTCGTCCTTTTAGCCAATGATTCTCGATTAAAATTTCAATTTTATCACCGGACGTTAGTTCATAGCTTCCGGCAACCCAGCGACCGATATCGTTTTTGAAAATAGTGTCTTTAGTTGTATTCATTTAAATCCTTAGTAAGATTTCTAATCTCTGCTGTTTTCATTTTTCTATTGGCATTTTCGACAAGTTTTTTAACTGATCGCTCACTAAGTCCCATATTTATTGAAATCTCAGCCAACGAAATTCCTTTTAGTAACTGCGAAACGACTATCCTTTCTAGATCAGCGATCTCTAGAACCTGACATTGTTCTAATGTTTTCAAACATGCTCGAAACGTTTTAGGTTAAACAAAAGTTTGACGTCGTTATTTGGCCTTTTCATTTTTTTACCGAATTCCCTGATGGTTCATTCTCTCGCCATCGCGTGTTGGGTAGTCTCGTCGATATTCTAGTCGGTGCCACTCGTTCAAACTTAGATCTGAATTCCGACAGAAAAACTTAGCAACGTGCTTCCAAACTGATCGCAGTATAGAAATGAGTTTTTTTACTCTTTGTTCTTCAGAAACTACGATCGCTTTTTTTACAAGGCTGAGTTCATAGGCTTGGTTAAAAGATTCGATTTGTTTGGTTAATAAATTCATTTTTTTCCTTTTTGTGTTTTTGTTTATTTTAAATTTCTTAAGACGCTTCTTCGTTACTTTGGCAATTTGACGACGGTGTCCTTGGGACTGTATCGTGCTTCGGCTCAGTTATAATTTTTGGTACCAAATTCAGTTTTGAATTTTTACTTTTTTTGCTTGCCGCTTTTAGGGCATCATGTGCCCACTGAGGAATTGGTAGGTCCTCGACTTGGCTGTAGACATTGCTGTAGTTGCATCCTACGCAATAAGAATGTGTAGCAAATCGTTGAAGTCCACCATCTCCACAACGGGGACAAGTCTCAAAATAAGGTGCGCAATCGGCATTAAGCATAAACCCTCCAGTTTTTAGGGAGCTAACTTTGTGTTCCCCCTTTTTTATATTGCAAGTTAATGCCAGGAAGTTGGTCAGTTGGTGAATCCGATCTAAGCTTTCGAAATATAGCGGTAATTATTGATTTGCCTCAGTATCAATGCTGAGACTGAGTCTCATCGAGTATCAAGTGCGAGTATCAGTGAAAGAGAGACTACTATTTGAATTGAAGTTTGAAAGTCTGTTGATGGAAATGTCGTATTTGTCGCAACTTCTAAAATAATTTATAGATCTTTTTTGAGATTGAGAAAATCTATCTCTACACCTAAAGAAATAACGGTACTTCTTGTGTACCGGCGTGATCCAGCGGCAAAGAGTTAATTCGGTTTGGGCAGTTTTGGGAGCCCTCGCAAACTACGAGCATATAAGGAATTTAATGCGGTTCAGACAAAAAGCTTCTCTGGACCGTACCAAACAACCAGTTTGTCGATAAGTCGACAATATGAGAGAACTAACGGATGCAAAATGAAATAGCTAATTTTAGCTGGATTGTCGTTTTTATCCTAACTATTTTAGGAACAGGTCTCCTAAGAGTTGGGTTAAAAGGTTTTAAATCTGATAAAATAGATCAGAAAGATTCACTGGGCGTTGCCTGGTCAGAGCGATTTGGAATAATCGCTCTGAATGGAGTCTTCCTATTACTAGCCGCGTTCATTGTATCGATCGTTAAACTCGCTTCTCTATAGCCGCGATTAATTTCCCTTCCTAATTGTCGCCAAAGTTCCACGCGTGGGGAGCTTTCGTGACCAGCTAGGTTTGGTTTGAAAATAGCTCTCCGCAATTGGGTTACGGAGCTCAAATAAATATTAGTGATGTACGATTAAGAATAGAATTTTTTACAAATGCGTAACCTACTTTGCGGCTGCATTTCAAGACTAATTGTCCATGCTTCGATTCTTCTGCCGAGAATTAACCAAGCCAAGATCCTTAGCTCGACGAAAAAACGTAGCTCTCGGAATATTCATATTCTTTGCAGCTTGTGTTTTATCTCCATGTGCTTCAATGATCGCACGCTCATAACGTTTTTTTTCCGCATCCATCAGATTTGATCCATAGCTTGCAATTAAAACCTTTCGGATTCGCGTTGAGGCAAGGTGCGCAAGTTCAGGCAATGCCCGGCAGACGTCTTTATCCCTAATTACTGGCTCGACACAACGGCTTTGAAAACCCTCGATAACGGATTTCAACTCTCGAACGTTGCCCGGCCAACTATAGGCTTGTAGCAGACTCATGGCATCGTTAGTAATCGTTTTTCTTTTTCTTATTGGGAATTGGGCTAAAAAATATTGTACCAACTCTGGAATATCTTCGACTCGTTCACGAAGTGGCGGAATCCATAAAACTTCTTTAGCGATTCGATAGTAAAGGTCTTCTCTGAACCGTTTTTCAGAAATGGCTTTTTTAAGATCAACATTTGTCGCAGAGATAGAGCGAAAGTTTACCTTTTTGCTATCAAGCGATCCCACACGTTGAACGGTGCGCTCTTGAATTACACGAAGTAGCTTCGCCTGTTGATTGAGCGGCATATCGCCAATTTCGTCAAAAAAGACAAATCCGCCGCCGACTGCCTCAAAGGCGCTCAAGCGATCACGGTCAGCTCCCGTGAAAGCCCCCTTAACATGACCAAAGAGTTCAGATTCGGCCAGCCCGTCGTTAATAGCTCCGCAGTGAATCGGGATTAAACGTTTCGCGGGGTCGGCTTGCTCAGTAAGCATTTTCACCAAAACTTCTTTGCCAGTTCCCGATTCTCCCATGACAAGGACATCCTTAATCCCATCTCGAACTATGCGGCTAACCTCAGAGCGAAGGTATTGAATTTTAGGTGAGCAACCGATAAAGTGAGTGCCATCGTCACCAGTCGAGCCGTCTATCGAAGCCAAGTTTAGGGCACGCAGACGAATTTCTCTGTGCTGAAGAGTTAGTCGGACGGCTGCGCGTACCTCATCTGGCTGTGCGGGTTTAGTTACAAATTGAGTGACGCCCGCATTTAAAATCTGAATGAGTCGATCAGGTTTTGTTTCACCACTAATAACAATAACATCGGCTCCGCGATCAGCGGCTGCGATGTGGCGAAATATATCTAACCCAGAACGAACATCGTTATCAAAATTCAAATCAAGTAAAATGATATCGTAAAAGTTTCTCTCAATAGCTTCAAGGCCCTGATCAATTGTTGGGTAAGACTCAAATTCACACTCATCTTCTAGTATAAGCGATAGCTGACGCAGCCAAACAGAATCATCGTCGATTGCTAATATTCTTGGTAGTTTTTTCACAAAGCCACCTCATTTGGTCTTTCAGAATAATTAGGAAGACGTATTTCAAAGGCAGCTCCCCCAAAACGAGCCGAGCGTCCCACTTCTAGTTTACCACCGTGCGCCTCAACAATTTTTTTGGAAACTAGAAGTCCTAGGCCGCTACCATGAGTTTTTGTGCTTCGAAAAACACGAAATATTTTATCCGGCTGCCCAGAAATTCCAGGTCCATTATCTTCTAGCTTGATCTTAAATTCATCCGGCCAATTTTCAACAGACACAATCAGCTTGGCTTCGCCGGAAGATTGAGAAGCCTCTAATCCATTTTTAATTAAATTTATTAACACACGGATGATTTGAGTAGGATCATGGGCCACTTTAATATCATATTGTGATTCTTCAAAAATCAACTGCCCCCGTCGGCCATGTACGATATCTTTAGTTAGATTTATCGCTTTTTTAATAGTTGAATTAATTTCTAAGTTCCTTTTATCAACATGAATTTCTCGGCTGCCATCCAACGTGGACTCGATGATTTCCCCGATGACATTAAGGCGGGCATCGCACACTTCGAACAAGTTTTCTAAACGGCTAGCACGCTTCGGAGACTCTTTTGATTGCTCCCGGACTAAAGAGGTCGCGGCAACAATAGAAGCTAGGGGTGTCTTGATGTCATGCATGATGCCACTTGTGAGCTGACCAACAATTGCTTGATCACGGGCTCGATCGTGTCTTTCGATAATATCAAAAATGCTATTTGCTAGATTATTAAACTCGGCAATTCTAAAGGCCGGTTTTTCTTTATGATTACCGTTGAGATCATCTTCGAGCCAATTTACTAGCAATTTTAGATCTGATGGAACCTGACCTAACATTCTTGTTAACATTAGAAATAGAATACAAAAAGTAACAAACAATAAAGAGAACGTCAAAAGGAACGTCTTAACCAGCTCTCCACCTGCCACTGAGCTTGCTTTTTTTTCTTTAAGTAAATAGCTAAATAATTTTTCGCCTTCTTTAATAGGCGTCAAAACAGTGATCTTCTCGTTGTCACTACAGATTACTGCCTCTCCTTGCGGGTGGCAGTTTTTAGTGGATTCTGAAAAAATAGATTTATCTACTATTGAAATTGTAGTCAGGTCTTCGTCGTTTTTGATTCGATCTAAAATTAAACTAGCACCTTGTTTTTGTTCCGGCAGAAGAAACGAGGGAACTAATGCGTCCACCTGATCCGATAGATTTCTAGTTACTGTTTCTTCTGCTTGCTTTCGAGCTATAGATCCATGAATATCGGCGTAACCAAAAATAACGGCACCAGAGCCAAACACTAACAATAAAAATGTTGCTGCAAGGGTTTTATGCGTTTGCGATCGAAGCGTAGCACGACTCATTTCCGGCCTCGATTTTTTTCCCAGTCCGATTTTAATAAAGCCATAATACAGGTATCGCGATACTGTCCGTCACGATAATAGCCCTCCCGAAGCCGACCTTCTTCTACAAATCCAACTTTCTGGTAGCATTTAACAACAGGAGCAAATTCAGGATTACATTCTAGCCAAATTCGATTGAGGTTCATTTGTAAAAAAGCATAATCGCAAATGGATTGGACGGCATCCTGTCCCACTCCTTGGCCCCAATGTGACTTTGAGCCAATGTAAATCCAAATCTCAGCTCGGCGCGAACGAGGACAAATTTCTCTTAACCCGATAAATCCAAGATGCTCATCGCCGATATCAATTGCTAAACTTAACTCGGTGGGCGATTTTCGACGTTGATTTTCAATCCAAGTTGCCGCTTCATCGGCAGAGGTCGGGTGATAGAGCCCTCGCCATTGATTTGTTTCCTCATCATTAATCCAGTGGTGATATCCAAAACTATCGTCCGCTTCGATTGCCCTAAGTGTTATTTTTTGTCCATGAATCATCGGGCAGCTCCTTTGGAGGGCTCAATTTTTTCAATTACATTAAATTTCGACTCGTTAGCTGAGAGAAGAACTAAACTTTTTCTTGGAGATTGCTTTTTTCTAAAAATGAATTTACCGGTAACACCTTGAAATTCATTTAATTTCGACAGGGATTTTTCAACCCCACTTCGAGTAAAGTCGTTTGTTTTCAGTAGGGCATCAATAAGAATAGACATGGCATCATAAGCAAGTACGGACGTATCATTAGGCATTTTACCAAAACGATTTTTGTAGTCGGTTACGAATTTTTTCGATTTGATAGATTGTTCCTCGGGATGCCAGTGAGAAACCGAGTAGCCTGTTAGCGGCTTGCCGCCTAAGATCGAAAAGAATTCGTCCCCAACATTTCCCCAACCATCACCACCAAGAAACGGTTTGGAAATTCCACTTGAAATAAGACTCGATATAATTCGCGCCGATAGTAACTCTTGATTGGGAACTAGAACGGTATCGAATGAATAGCTTTTCAGCTTTTTAAAAGTTGACGTAAAGTCCGTATCTTTTTGAAGTACTTGCTCAGATACGACTATCATTCCTCCGCCATTTTTAAATTCAGCTTCAAAAGCGGTTGCTAAATCGGTACAATAGGCACAGTCCATCGCTGTAATCATAGCGACACGTTTAGCTTTAAGTTTATTCAAAGCCACATGAGCTAACGTTTCTCCCATAAAAGCATTGTCAAAGCACGCTTGATGGATAAACGCGCCAAGTGAACCTACTCGATTGGCGGTGGCACTCGGGGTAATCATCGGTAATCCCGCTTGCTGATGAATCGGAGCGGCCAATAGTGCATGTGAAGAAAAGTTGTAACCAACAACGGCAATGGCTTCAGACGATGCCGCATTTTTTGCTACTTCCAGAACCCGCGCATCCGATGTGCCGTAATCAAATTCTTGAGTCTTTATGGTGATTTCTTTTTGATCTAGCTTTGCTTTTGCATTTTGAATAGCTAACGTGATTCCATCACGAAAGTACCCTCCAAATGGATTAGAAGAGCTTGAGCTAACTTCGCTAAAATTAGAGGCTAGGCCAATTACAATTTCTTTTGGTTTTGATATGGCCTTATCTTGAAAGAATAATAGTAAAAAAATGGCTAGAGCCGTTTTCATGCCACTACCTCAGAGCTATTTCTGGCTGAATTCGCTGGGGACTGAAAAGAAATTCTAGAATTTAAACTTTGCGAGAATGTGCCATTAACCTTAACAACACCAATAGTAGGCTTTATCAAATCATCAGCCGAACGACTTTTCTTTTGAAAAATAATATTTTTATCAGGAATCCAGCCGCATAGAGTTCGGGACATAAAAAACTCGGATTCCGTATGCTCCGTAATTGCGATAATAAAATTGATATTATTTTTTTCAAGATAGTCTGTAATTTCTTGAAGCGGCATAGAATCTCCGCCGTGCATTTTATCAAATGACAATTTTATGGTAGCGCCGGTCATTTTACATACTTCTAACAACGATTGGTTGAATGCCTCTGGCTTTAAAATCCATCGGCCATGAGTTTCAATGAAGACATTTTCTGAAAATTTAGAAGCTACTTCGACAATTGAAGCCAGGTGGGGATGTCTAGTCGGCTCGCCGCCACGGATTGATACAAGTCCTAATTTTGGTTTTCCATCACTGAATAAATTTGAAAACAGTTCCAACAGTGTTTTTTGATCAATAAACAATTCTGGCTTTTCTAGTAAAAGTTTTTCAGCACTTTCCTTAGAAACAACATTTGGCGCATAACAGCCAGGACAAATTCGATCACAAACCGAGGTCGCTTCAATAATAAGATCAGGTGAAAATTTTAAATACGAATCGATCATTTTTTCCTCACTTGTTCTTTTTGAGAGAGCCAAACACCAAAAGACACGACGATTCCACCTACCAACAGCGAAAGAGAAAATGGCTCACTAGCTAGGACGCATCCAAGAATAACAGCAGTTGGTGTCTTAATGTGCATTGTTGAAGCAAGCTCGTTCGGTGTACTTTTAATGATCGCCTTATTCCAAATAAAAAAGCAAAGAGCCGAGCATACGATGGCCAAGTAAAGCAGAGATAAAAATGATGGCCACGATGGGGCAAATAAACCACCGTTAGCTATTTCATAAGTCGAAAGTGGTAGAAGCAGTACTAGCCCAAGTAGCATTGACCAAAAAGTTAAATTTGCTGAGTCCATATAAACCGATGCCTTTCTGGTAGCAATCACCGAAAGCGCGAGAAAAAACGAGGCTGCGAGAGTTAACATCGAACCTTGAAAGAAATTAAACTCCGTCGTCGAAATAAAATTTGCGTTTGGAAAAAGAAGAACACACCCGCCAACTATTCCAAGACCGAGTGAAACAATTTTTAGAATTGAAATCGACTGTTTTAATAGCAACGCACTTAGGGCAACGACAAAAAGTGGGGAGGTCAGCATAATAGCTGCCGATAAACCTGAAGAAATGAATTTAAGACCAGTTAATTGAAGTGGATACAAAAATCCAAAACCAGAAATACTAACCATTGATATCCAAAAAAATTCACTTCGGCTCTTTGGCATTCTCAATTTTAATCCGATAAGACTAAATAACGGAGCCATAACCAAAAGGGCAACCGCAAAGCGCAGTGCTGAGGCTGTTAGCGGCCCCCAGGCCGCGAGAGTTTGTTTGGACGCCAAGAACGACGTTCCCCAAAGGATATTTGCAGCCAGAGCGAGTTGGAACCCTGAGATCTCGTGACTAGAAGATATAGACGGCCCTCCATTTTACCGAGGGCTACCGACTAGAGGCATTAGCCTTTGATTGGTACCTCAATTTGGAGTTCAAAAGAACTTCC
>NCGL01000064.1 GCA_002256935.1 Bdellovibrio sp. 28-41-41 | reverse complement strand
ATCCGTGTATGTGCGCACTTCAAACAGAACATCTTCTAAAGATGATTTGATGGCTTCAAGACCCAAAAGCTTTTCACCTAGCTGTGGATCAACGGCCGTAATCTCGTGGCCTTTTTTCAAGACAGTTTTAATGCGGGCTAATGCGGAATCTTCATCGCTATCCAGCATGCTTTCGACTTGGTTAGTGAATTGGATAATTTTGTTGCCGCTTTTTAGGCGCTTGATTTCTTGTTCAAGAATTTCATCTTCGCCAGGGCCAAGATCAAGTGAAGCGATTTCATTTTTCTGGAATGTTAAGTAATCTAAACGTTGTTCTTTGTTTTTGCCATTCTCATCGATAACAATTAGTTCTTTTTCTAGTTTTCTGAGAGTCTCAAGTTGGGCTTGGAACTGATGACGAGCTTCCCATAAACCTGCATAGCGATCTAGCATGTCTAGGTGATAGGCCGGAGACATCAAATTTTTATTTTCATGTTGGCCGGTTAATTCAACCAACGGCGCTGATGATCCAGTGACCTCTACAAGTGGAGAGATCAAATCTTTTAATAGATTTAAGCTGGATAGTTGGCCATTCAAATACACTCTGGATTTGTCGGCCACAATCACGCGGCGAACGATTAACAGGTCTTCATCATTCTCGATACCGAACGATGTTAGTTTTTGTTTAATATCTTCGCGTTCAGAGATGTCAAAAGAGCCCTCTACTGTGGCTTGCTCTGAACCGCTTCGAATAATGTCGGCAGATGTTTTACTTCCCATTAATAGCGAAAGGCTTTTTAGTAGAACGGATTTACCAGAGCCGGTTTCCCCTGAAACAATATTCAATCCCGATTTGAATGACAGATGGACATTCTCGATAATCGCAAAATTGGCTACTTTTAACTCTAGTAACATACTTACCCCTTTTTAATTCTGAGTCTTTTTTCTATACTCTATGATCTATCGCCGAATTTTAATTTCTCGCGCAATAAGTGGAAGAAATTATGGGAAGGCGAACGTACGACCCAGTGGAACTGATTACTTTTTTCAATAACGACTTCGTTCTCGCTAGATATTTCAATTTTATGTTGACCATCTACGATGAAATGGGCGCGCGTTTCTTTACCTTCTAGTTTAAAACTCATGGTTCTGTCTTCAGGAAAAATGATAGGACGAGAATTTAAGCTGTGCGGTGCAATGGGCGTCATTACAATCGCTTTAGAGTCCGGATAGATTAGGGGCCCACCTGCCGCCAAGTTATAGGCCGTTGAGCCTGTCGGTGTCGCGATAATCAATCCATCGGCCTTAACCTGCGATACGAAAAATTTTTCGCTGTAAATCGCTATATTGATCAAATGAGAAAAACTTCCGCGCTCGATGACGATATCATTCAGAGCCAGAAACATTTTTATTTTCTTTTGATTTTTATAAATGCTGGCTTCCAATAATATGCGAGGATGAAGTTCCATCTCGCCCAGCAATGTTTTCTCAAGAGTTGGAAAAACTTGATCCGCTGAAAAATTCGTTAGAAATCCAAGCGATCCCATATTAAAACCAATGACCGGAATTTTTCGGCCATGAATATAAGAAGCGGCTCGTAAATAAGTGCCGTCTCCGCCAAGAACCACGATCAACGAAATTTTCTTCCAAGCCTGAGGCGTTTTTAATGGCGAGGTATTAGGAATTAGTTTTTGATCGGGCAGAGTGTAAACCTTGTGTTTACGTTCCCGCAACCAATTGGTTACCTCAATAGCTGCTTGAATCGCTTTCTCAGTATGTTCACGATAAACGATTCCAATACAAACGGACGGTGTTCTTTTTCGTGTTGCCATTAAATTAAACCGTCTCTTCGCAGTAATGCGTCGGCATCGGGTTCACGTCCTCTAAATTTTTTATACAATTCCATCGGGTGATCACTGCCACCTTTGGATAGAACATTATCACGGAAACGAGCTGCAACGTCTTTATTGAAAATACCTTTTTCTTTAAAGTACTCAAACGCGTCGGCATCTAAAACTTCGGCCCATTTGTAGGAGTAGTAGCCAGCTGAATAGCCGCCTGCAAAAATGTGACTAAAGCTGCATGACGTATTCATGCCATCAATTTTTGGTAGAAGGCGGAATGCGGACACAGCCGCGTCTTCAAATCGTTCGACATCCGTAATTGTTTTTGGATCCGCTGTGTGCCAAACCATATCTAAAGTTCCTAGCTGAACCTGGCGCAAACTGGCCCATCCCGCTAAATATTTTTGTGATCGAACCAATTTGTCGACAAGGTCCTTTGGAATCAGCTGATTTGTTTCATAATGTCGAGCATACAAATCTAAGCTTTCTTTTTCATTCACCCAGTTTTCCATGATCTGACTTGGTAGTTCTACAAAGTCCCAGTAAACATTTGGTCCCGATAACGAGCGATGACGACAGTCAGATAAAATACCATGAAGGGCATGGCCAAATTCATGGAACAGAGTTCTGACTTCATCATAAGTTAACAAGCTTGGTTTTGTGGCTGTTGGTTTCGTGAAGTTGCAAACAATACTAACGTGAGGTCTGCGTACATCGCCATCGAAGTAACCTTGTTCGCGGAACAACGTCATCCAAGCACCACCTTTTTTTGTTTGGCGAGGGAAGAAGTCTGTATAGAACAAGCCAAGGTAAACATTGTTGTCTTCGCGATAAATTTCGTACACTTTCACATCTGGGTGATACACGGGCAATTTTGAATTTTCTCTAAACGTGATGCCGTAAAGTTTACGAGCATGTTCGAAAACACCGTTCACTACATTCTCTAATTTGAAATAAGGACGCAGATCTTCTTCATTAAAAGAATATTTCTTTTCTTTTAATTTTTCAGAATAGTAAGCAAAGTCCCAGGATTTGAAGTCATTTAGTTTGTCCAGCTCAAAAGCAAAATCAGAAACTTCTTTTAAATCACGTTCAGCCGCTACAAATGAAACGTCTTGAAGACGTTTTAAGAATGAAGTCACCTGGTTGGACGTTTGAGCCATACGTTCTTGCAATACGAAGTCAGCGTGATCTTTAAATCCCAAGATCTGCGCACGTTCGCGTTTTAGAGTTAGAATCTTCTTAATTAAATCCTGGTTGCTTAGAGGGCCTTCGAACGCACGTGAATTATAAGCGCGGAAAACTTTCTCACGCAAATCACGTCGCTTAGAATACGTCATCATCGGCATGTAGCTTGGGATCTGTAAATTGAAAATGTATTTGCCTTGTTGTCCTTTGCTGTCCGCAAGTTCCTTGGCTGCCTCGACAGCGGATTCAGGTAAACCATCTAAATCTTTTTGTTCAAGAATCATTTCAAATGCGTTTGTCGATTTTAAAACATTCTCAGAAAACTGAGGACCTAGCGTTGATAGCTCTTGGTCAATCTTACGTAAGGCTTCTTTTCGTTCGTTTTCAAGTAAGGCGCCATTGCGAGTGAAGCTTAAGTATGTTTTTTCCAGTAAGCGTAATTCTTCGACAGTTAATTTAAAACCTTTGCGATGCTCAAAAACAGATTTTATTTTTGCAAATAGAGCTGCATTCAAAGTGATGTCAGAACTAAAGTTAGCTAGCATGGGATAGAGTTTTTTTCCAACCTCATGAATTTTCTCATCACCGTTGGCGACCTCTAGATTCCCGAACGCCAGGGACGCTTGATCTAGGCGCTCTGAGCTTTTTTCTAAAGCAAAGATCACGTTTTCAAATGTTGGGGCTTGGGGATTGTCTAGAATTTGCTGGATGTTTTTCTTGGCATCCGCAATCCAAAACTCAACAGCCGGAATAAAATGGTCCGCGTGAATTTGGTCGAATGGTAAAGCTTTGTCGAAATTTTGCAGAGACTCAATTAACGGATTTTGTGACATAATGATATCCTTTGATTCCAAAGAATATCAGGTCAAATCATTCAGGCAACATCTAACTTAAGCTGTTATTGGCGGCGGCAAATTCCCAAGCGAGAACTGGCTGCTGTAGGTTGGCAAACAAGGCCGCTGCCGCAGGTTCCCGGTGTATCGATGAAGCAAGATAGAGCCACTTGTTGGTAGCAATTATTGGCTCCGCCAACCGCGCCATTGTAGTTGGAAACTTGCGTCCAATTTACCCACTGATAATTATTGGCTGTTAGTGAGTAATAATAAACACCAACTGCAATAGGATCAAAATACTGAATATTTACGCAGCCCATACCGATTGTACCGCTATATACTGGGCGTGCTCCCACTGGGCAATCGCATAAAGGCATCGTTGAATAGCCACCATAATTATAATTATTGAAGGTCGAGTAAGGATAAGCGCTGAAACCGTAAGCAGAATATTGATTATAGAGTTGCGAATTACATGTGCCATTGTTTACGGCAGTGCCATAAGGATTGTAAGTCCCGTAGGGATTATAAGCCGCATTCGTTGCTTGGAGGCATTGGTTGCTGACCGCCGGAGGCGCCGCGACCGAGTCGTTGTTCGACTTATTACAGGCGACCAAAAACAATGACGTTATTGCGAATGCATAAAATATGGTTTTCATAAAAATCCTTTGTTCACAATCGTACGTATTACCAAAATGATGCCTAATTTTTTGACTTTATGGGCGTTTTGGCGGAGTTGGACCTAAGGCCTCGCCAATAAGGCTTAAAACGAATAACACGTGTCTGTTTTTTAGACACTTTTGTCGAGGACGCTGACTGGCCTCAAGATCACGAAAATTTGACCGACTTTTAGATCCAGATTCGACTCGGCTCGTGCCTTGGCTTTTAAGTTTCATTCATTACGTGACGAAACAATAAGTAATGGATTCTGTCCCGAAAGCTATAAAAAACAAACCTGTGATTTGTGTTGTCGATGACGACGAGATGTTTCGTGAAGTGTTGTGCTGCACTTTGGAAACTCATGGGTATGATGTTATTGTATTTGGTTCGGCTTCGCATTTTATAGTTTCCGATGCGTTTGCAAAAAAGAATTTTGATTTGGTTATTACCGATATCAACATGCCGGGTGCTACCGGATATGAGCTGTGCCGATTTGTTCGCGAAAAATACTCGCAAGATCGAGTTCCTATAGTCATGGTCACAGGAAATGACGCTTTAAAAGAAAAAACAAAGGGACTTGAAGTCGGTGCCGATGACTTTATTCAGAAACCATTTCGTAACGACGAGTTACTAGCTAAATTAGCTTCATTACTAAAAATTAGATCACAAACGATAGAGCGTCTGGGACGATTGACTCGATTTATTTCTCCTAACATTGCTGAAATGATGGTTGATGACCATCAACAATTAGCATTGAGGTTACATCGTGCTCAGGTCACCGTATTGTTTTCAGACTTACGCGGATTCACGGCGTTTTCCGAGGCAGCAGAACCCGAAGAAGTTTTAGATATTTTAAATCATTACTACAAAGCTGTCGGAGCCTGTGCCGCTAAATACAAAGCAACGTTGGGTCATCTGGCCGGTGATGGTATCATGTTATTTTTAAATGACCCGTTGCCAATCGCCAATCATCAAGAAGTCGGATTGAAAATGGCGATGGATATTCGAATCTCATTGAACGAACAAAAACTGGTTTGGAAAAGCAAAGGCTTTAATATCGATTTCGGTATTGGTCTTGCTGAGGGTTTTGCAACCATGGGTGGAATTGGATTTGACCAATTCTGGCAGTACTCAGTTATTGGCCCCGTCGCGAACTTTGCATCTAGAATGTGCCACTATGCTCATAATGGGCAGATTTTGGTTTCTCATAGATTTTTATCCCGCATGAGTGGGGCTGATGCTTTCAGTACTGAGAGTATTGGGTCTATTACTTTGAAGGGTATTGAGAAAACTGTGAAGGCTTTTAATGTTGTGGACTTTGCGGAAGAGGTTCGGCTCGGTAAAGCGGGTTAAGCTCCTTTCTATTTTTAGTTTCCTTAACCGGTGCGCTTGATTGGTTGTCGTTCTGTTTTGCGATCTTTCAAGTTCAGCAAGAATAGGATTTCTTCGTGGAAATCGTAGTCGAAGTTTTTTAATAGGTTAATAAGTTCTGTTGTTCCTAAATCTAAGTGGCGGCCGTTTACCACCAAGCTGTATAGGATTTTAATTCTGTCTCTTGGATTGAAATAGACGAATAGGTTTACAAGTTCCTTTTGGAAGCTTTGATCTTTAATTAAGTTTTTGATCAGTACTATTTGTTCCTTTTTCAAGGATTCATCAATGCGGTACATATACCATGATTGGAAAATGATGTTGGATTTGTTTTTTACTTTGATGGATCTGATTGTTGGTAGCCAGCGGTCGTCGCGGACTTCGCCCAGGACGAAGCAGGCTATGCCGAACATTGTATTTTCGGGTTCGCGAATCAGTTCGTTGATTTTCTCTGTGAACACTGAAAGATTCGTTGATGATTTGTATAGTCCAATCAATGCGAATTTAATAATATCAGGACGAGCATCATCCAAGTTGCTTAGGAATGTGTGGAACAATTCTGGATTTTGGATTTCGCTTAATCCTTCGATGATAATTCTGCGGTCTTCTTTTTCTGCAGTTTCCAAATGATTCAAGAATACCGATACTAAGTGACTCTTCATGCGCTTGTGTAATAGTTTAACTGCTTTTTGGCGCACTCGGAAAGATTCGCCCTTGTTAAGTGCGATGCCAATTAGAAATGAAATCGATTGGGGCTTGTTGATGTGATTTAAGGCTTCGCAAATGGCGAATTTTATTTCTTCTTTTGGATTTGAAAATTGCGATGTGATTAATTTGATGGATCGTTTGGTCGGGTGAAACGCGAGTGATTGAATGATTGTTTTAATCAGTAATGTTTTTGGGTTTTGTGCCAAGATATCTTTGAACCATTGGTCGTAGCCCTTTGGTCGTAAGAAACTTAACAGCATAGCGCCGTTCACTCGGCGAACGCGATCGTGGCTATGTAAAAATAAATACATTAAATCCGTCAAATGACCAATGTAGCTTTTAACAAAGTATAAAGAGGCCAGCAACAATCCGCCCAGAGCAATTGCCAATGCCAAGATTTTTGCATCAGGCGCAAGTAAGTGAACTAAGAATGACAAACCAAATACTGGTACCAGTGGTACTATGAACAGGGACATTTGCGAGAGCTTTCTAAAATAACTACGTGTTTGGTCATCAAACGACGACATCAAATTCGTGTTAGCGGCGATAAAGAAATTGCGGAACGTGGCCGAGCTTACGATTCCTAAAAATACCGCACCCATAATGGATTGTGTGACCGAGAACACAAGTAGACCAATGGCGCTGGTTAAAATGAAGTAATGAATAATTTTTTCTGGCGAGATCCGAGTGCGGCGTGTGGCCTGTGCGGCATACCAGCCACCAATTACGCCTAGTAAGTTAGAACCAATGACATAGACCGTGGTGTAAAACACGTAATCAGCTTTGTCAGTTACAAGCTCTTGAAGGTTTGATCTCCAAACATATTCTTGAATGGCATAGAAAAAACCGATCAATAAACACAACGAGATATAGGAATTCACAACGCGACGCTTGAAAAATGGCTCTTGCGAACTGCCCGGGAATTCTTCGGATGCCAATTTAATTTCAAATGATTCGTGTTTGCTAAATAAATACCATGTGAACAAAAACAAGCTGCTCCATAGTCCGCCAACGATCATTAAATTTGTAACCGTCGAAACTTTTACGATCAGGGTTGATCCCACCGCAAAGATAGATCCCAGATCTAGCGCCGCCGAAATGAAATACGAAAGTTCATTAGCTTTTGACCGACCCATGTGCAGCAAAGAAATTTCCGTTAACATCCAGCGGACTAAGTTTCTAATCAAGCCAGTGATAACGAAAAACACCAAAGACGCCGAAATCGAGTGTGGGTTAAACCCGTTGAAAAAGAAGACCAAAGAAAAGAACAAACCCACTGTCGCGATCGATGGTGCTAGTCGTTCTTTATTTCTCGGAGCACGTATGATCGGTAAATAAATGAGCTCACTTAAAAGTAGGGCGGGCAAAGTCCAAATCGCGTCAATGTGTATCAGGAAATCTGAGTAAGATTGTGCTCTTGCTACCCCAATGGCGGCGCCAAAGAGTAGACCGAGGACTATGAATTTTGTTTCTATCGAGTTAAGTTTAAAAACCCAACTTTTTAACTTTGCTGGCACGTTTAAATATTCGGAAGCCTGCAGAAAAACTCGAGGGATTGGATTTTTTTATTGATCTTCTGGTTATAGACCATAGTCTAGTCAGATAAAAGGATGGGGACCATGAGACAACACGTATTAAAGTTAGTTATAGGAAGCATGTTATTCGTTAGCTCGCTCACACACGCGCACGCTGTAAGCTCGAATGCCACTGTACCAGTTTTAGCCGATTTACATTTATTGAAAGCAATCGGAGTTCCGGTATTTATTCAAGATCCACAAATCAATTTAGGATTTGCGTATTTAACTCCCGATGCTCAATTGCGTTTGAGTTTACTAGCGCATCGTTATGGGAAATGCGGCGGGTACGAAGTCGTTCAGGATTTTAATCCAAATGACACTAGAAACATTTCGATCAGTATGAGCTATATCAAAGAACGTTTGCGTCGTGATATTCAATGGGCGTCTGGTCCAACAAGCAAAGTTCAAATTCCATTTCGCCAAGATATTGCCACGGCGACTCAAGCAGCCAGCAAAGAACAACTAATGAAATGGGTGAACTGGCTAAGTGCATTTCCAAATCGTTACAACAAAGCTCCAGAGCCAAATGCACACGTTGTTCAATTAAAAGCATTGATCGAGCAAATGCGCATGCGTTCTAAACGCCAAGTGATGGTAACGTTAATCGATCACAAACAAACAAAACAAAAATCATTGAAAGTAACTTTGCCGGGAACAACTCGTGCGAATGAAATCGTTGTAATGGGCGGCCACTTAGATTCGATCAGTTTTGATGGCGATCGAGCTCCGGGTTCTGATGACAATGCCTCGGGTTCTTCAAACTTGTTAGATGCTTTGCGTGTGTTAATGGCGCAAAAACAATCAGCACGTACAATTGAAATCTTTTGGTACGCGGGCGAAGAATCTGGTTTGTTGGGTTCTGCTGAAATTGCAGCCGAATACAAAAAAGCAAACAAGAAAGTCGTCGGCGTTCTGCAATTAGATATGACGTTGTTTCCAGGCGATGGCCCACGCATTATTTCAAGTATGACAGACTTTACAAGCGCTTGGATGCGATCAATTTTGACTGAGCTAAATACTCATTATGTAAAAGCACAATTGATTGAAGACAAATGTGGTTACGGATGTTCTGATCACGCGTCTTGGTTCCGTCAAGGTTACCACACGCTGATCCCATTTGAATCATCGATGAGAAAAATGAATCCATCGATCCATTCTAAAAAAGACAACGTTTCTCCAAAATTAAATTTTGATCATTCATTATTATTCACTCAATACGCTATCGCGATTGCGATGGAATTGGGTCAAAATACATCTTTAGTTCCACCGGCTTATTAGGCGATCTCAGGCGCTGGATTTTTTTCCAGCGCCGTACTCAAAGATAAACTATTAATTAAAGCTATTCTGTAAGCAAAGGACCGATCCCTCGGGGAGTGGTCTGTCGAAAAATATTTTTACTTTTGTTTGGCCTGAATGAATCACATCAACTTTCTGACCGTTGAATTCGATGTCCATAACTCTAACGTCAACTTTTGAAATTCCTTTGTCGTCAGGAACTAAAGCTTGCAGAAAATCACTCTTTTGAATTTTCGATTTCGGCTCTACGGACTGTAAACTGGCTGTTGATGCAGATTGGGTCACCAGACCTAAGAATGCAGAACCACGCGTTGATTGATCATTTGTGTAGTTCTGTCCATTCTGCCCAGGGTCTCCCTTGAAAAAACCTTTGTGAAATCCTTTGTGTGAAAGATTGTCGAGTTCGTCCATAAGGTTTTTTTGAAATGGCTTACCGTGGGTCATGTCGTCGATGGCTTGACGATAAACTTTGGCTACGATCGCTGCATAGAAAACTGATTTTGTGCGGCCTTCCACTTTAAAAGAACAAATTCCAGCGTCCCGCAATTCTTTCAAATGTTCAATCAGGCAAAGATCTTTGGCATTGAAAAGATAACTTCCATGTTCGTCTTCATCTAGTCGATAGAGTGTGCCGGGTTCTCGCGTGTCTTCAAGCCAAAGCTCAGACGGCGATTCTTCTGCATGTACGCGGTAAGGATATCGGCACGAATTGTCGCAGACTCCCTGGTTGGCGTCACGATAGCTCATGTAGTGAGACATCAGACATCGTCCAGAGTAGGCGATACAAATTGAACCATGAACGAAGGCTTCAAGCTCTATTTCGGGAACCCTTTGTTTCATTTCTTGAATTTCTTCTAAACGTAATTCTCGACTTAGAATCACTCGAGTTACTCCCTGAGCCTGCCAGAATTTTATGGCCTGCCAATTCATACAATTTGCCTGAACGGATAAATGAATGGGAATTTCGGGATCTATAGATTTAGCAATACTCATTAGTCCCGGGTCACTCATAATAATTGCATCCGGTTTAACAACAGACAGAAGTTCGTCAAAATGTCTTTTGAATGGGGTGAGCTTCAAGTTTCGAGCAAAAATATTGGCCGTGAGATATACTTTCTTTCCTCGGCGATGAACCCATTCCACGTTGTCTTTAATTTTATCAATCGTAAAGTCGTTTTCTCGCGCTCTTAGGCTAAATAGCGGTAGTCCAGCGTACACGGCATCGGCACCAAAATTTATAGCGTACTTCATTTTTTCCGGACTTCCCGCAGGCATGAGCAGCTCGGGGGCCGGATAAATTTCATTGTTGCCCATAATTAGCTCCGTCGCTGAGAAAATTCTTTTTCATGAAGCCACTGACTTTGTCGAGGAGGACGTTTGGTCCGACTCCATTCTTCGAGCATGGCCGGTGCGATATTTTTTAGTTCTCGCATTTCTGCCTCTGTTCCTGTGACACACGTCAATTCCACGCGATGCCCGTTCGGATCGAAGAAGTAAATTGAGCGTATGATTCCATGTTCTGTGATGCCCAATACGTCTAAACCCTTTTTGCTGAGTTCATTTTTCGCCTCTTCCAAGGCTTCGCTATCTTTAACTTGGAACGCAATGTGCTGGACCCATACGGGTGTGTTCTGGTCACGATCCATTTCTTGATGACCAGTAATTTCAAAAAAAGCCAAAATGTTTCCGTTTCCGGCGTCAAGAAAGACATGCATATATGGGTCAGGCTCTTTGGTGGAAGGAACCTTGTCTTCGGCGATGCAGACAAGTAAATCCATATTTAAATAGTTCTTGTAAAACTCGACGGTTTGTTTTGCATCCTTGCAACGGTAAGCAACGTGATGAATTTTTTGAATAGTAATCATGGGGAACTCCGGATTTTGTTTTCAAGAGCCTCTAGGCTAGTGAAAAGTTGTCGAACATTTTTCAAAACGAAAAGAGTCGGTTGCATAATGTCGATTCTGAAATCTTGGTGACGGATTTTATCTATATCGAAAGGTACCAATTTTGGAGTGGGGCCCAGGGCATATTCACATTCTCCAAGAGAAGATGCGATCCCGGCTCCAAAAACTTTGAGCCCGTGTTCCGTTTCAATCAGTCCAAACTCAATTGTATACCAAAAAAACCGTTCGAATTGTTGAAAAAGTTCAGGACGATCAGAATAGCGAATAGCTGTTTCGCCAAATTTTTGGCAGAAATCCGCATAGTCCTTATCGATAAAAAAAGGCAGATGCCCATACAGGTCATGAATAATATCCGGTGCGGGAGTATAGCCGATGTCATCTTTAGCTCGGATAAAGTTGCCGACTGGGAAAAACCGTTCAGCCAGCAATTGATAAAATGAAGCGCCGTCTTCTAGGCCCTCAACGAGTAGTCCTTGAAAACCTGAAATCGGTTCCAAAATTTTGTTTACAAGGACTAAATCGGGAATTTGATCAGCTTTCATCTGTAAAGTCGCGACGCCTTGGTTAAATAATTCAAATATTTTATTTTCACGCGTCGGTTGGTGACGTGTGAAAACCGTTTTCCAAGTTTCGTTTTCGTCAGAACTAAATGTTCGAGGTGGCTGTGCCTTGACCACTATAGAACCCCTCGTTTCATTTGGTCGCGTTCGATAGATTCAAAAAGAGCTTGGAAGTTCCCCTCTCCAAAAGACAAATGATTTTGTCTTTGAATGAGCTCAATAAAAATGGGGCCAACTAAATTCTTAGTAAAAATTTGTAAAAGGTAGCCGTCCTCATCGCCATCGACCAAAATATTAAATTTCTGGATAGCGCTTTTGTCTTCTTTTACATGAGGAACGCGGTCGAAAACACTTTGATAATAGTTTTCGTCAATATCCAAAGTTTCAATACCAGTGCCTTGAAGCTGTTTCATGGAGGAAATCAAGTCATCAGTTAAAAACGCCAAATGCTGGATACCGGGACCTTTATATTCTGCTAAGTATTCGTTGATTTGTGATTTGGATTCTTTGGCCTCATTTATCGGTATACAGAACTGTCCACACGGGGATTTTAAAGCAAATGAATTTAGACCGGTTTTTTTTCCTTTGATGTCGAAATAGCGAACCTCTGTAAATCCAAAAACGTCTTTGTAAAACTGGGCCCACGTGTTCATGGTACCTTCATAAACATTATTTGTAAGGTGGTCTATGCGGGTAAATCCCTTACTGGGTACTTGTACCGAATCTTGTAACGAAATAAAGCCAAGTGATGAAAAGAGTGAAGGTAGGCTTAACTTGTCGGAGACAAAATAAATCAGACTATTACCGATACCATTGACTGCTGAAACAAAGTTGCCATTTAAAGACGAATAGTCACCGACAACGGCGGCCTGAGCTCCTTTTTTAAGGGCCATCGCATACGCCGCCTCGGGATCGGAAAACCTCCAACCCATTGAAGAAATACAAGGGCCATGCTGTTTTTGAAAGCGAAATCCAAATGTATTGGGTTCGTAGTTAAGTAAGAAAACAATCTCATTTTGAACATAGAGATCTATATTTTTTTTGTTATGCTTGGCGGTCTTAGAAAAACCAAACTCTGTGAATAGCCGGTGCAAAGCAGCTGGGTTGTTCGTACTGAATTCAACAAACGAGATTCCGTTCATTCCAATTTGATTATCTAATTTCATATAGTCTCCCATTCTTATTAACTATAGTTAAAAAACGTTGAAATATAGATCAAAGATACGATAATCTTTGTCAAAATAACTGACAAAGGGGATTCATGTTTATTTCCTTGGAACAGGCAACAGCCTTCGATGCCATCGTCAATAAAGGGACCGTTCAAAAAGCAGCCGAGAGTTTAAACAAAGGACATTCCGCCGTCCTTTATTTAATTCGGACTTTGGAAAGTCAGCTCAATTTGAAACTATTTGATCGCTCGGGTTATCGGAATAAACTAACTACCGAAGGTCAGACTGTGCTCAAATATTGCCGCAAGATGCTTGACGCGCAAAACGATCTTCGGGCTGTTTGTAAAAACCTTCAGCACGGCTGGGAACCTAGTTTAAAACTTATCTACGATGGGGTAGTTGATTTTGATTCCATTGGAAATGCTCTATTTGAATTGAATGAATTTAAATCCCCTACTGAAATTAAGGTGGTCTCTGCTTTTTTAGGGGATGTTGAGAACAAGTACGAAACTGAAGACGCGGATATGATGGTAACTATTTTACCGATAAAGCGTAGGGAATTGCAGGCCATTCCCCTGCGTCCGTTCCGAATGTTCTTGGTTTCGCATCCCGAGCATTCTCTTGGAAAAGAAAAGTCGCGCAAATTAGAAATACAAGAATTAGAAGATCACACCTACATTCGTGTCGGGGCGGCTTCTCATCCCATCGGTTTAAGTACCGACAATATTGATTTTAGTTCCTATTTTTACGTCAATGATTTTCACACTAAAAAACAAGCCATCCTAAAAAAATTAGGTTTTGGATGGCTGCCTGAATATATGGTTAAAACTGAACTAAAGAATAAAACACTTAAAATTTTGCCCACGGAAATTCAAAACACATCTCTATTTAACCCTAAATTATTTCATCGTAGAGCGGAACTAATCGGAAAAATGGGTCAACAACTCCTGAAGTCGTTTCGACGTCAGGATGATTGATGTTCATACTAAGTCGGTGGCAGCAGGCCGTCAATCTGCTCAATGCCTTCCATGAAATTCAAAATCGTTTCTTCTAAACGCTGAGCCTCTTCGCTACAATCGCTGAGTTCTTTAGAGATTTCATTTACGCGAGGACCTTTAGCCGTCAGTATTTCTATATTCAATTCGTCCATGCGTTTAGTTTTGGTGTGCAGTGTTTCTTCAGATTTTAAAAGTTTACGCTGAAGTTCTTTCTTCTCGGCTTGTAGCTGTTTGTGTCCTTTTTTGTTGGAAACTGTTTCGTTAGAAGACTTTTGAGTTTGTGGAGCCGAACTTACCTTTTCCGTGCTTGTTGTTGCCGAGCTAGCAGCAGTGACGGATTCTTTGAACCGTTCGCGTAAAGCACCTTTTTCTAAACTCCAGAGGTAATCATCGTAGGTGCCAGGATAAACTTCGGCAGTACCATCACGCACTTCTAGAATTTTGGTAGCGATGCGGCCGATGAAACTGCGATCATGGCTGACAACTACCAGTGAACCTGGATATTCGCGCAAAGCTTCTGTTAAGGCTTCGACGGTATCAAAATCCAAATGATTCGTAGGCTCGTCCAGTAGCAACAAGGGACTACGTTTTAATAAAATCTGTCCAATAGCCACGCGCGATTTTTCGCCGCCCGATAAAACTTTAATTTTTTTCTGAATGCTGTCGCCAGAAAATAATAACGAACCCGCCAAATTTAAAATTTCTTGAGCCTTAACATCAGGGTGAGCCATCTTCTGCAAACTTCCAATAACCGTGTCATCGGGAAGAAGATCTTCACTGACGTGCTGAGCATAGTAAGAAAGACTCACTTGATAACCTAGTTTTAATTCGCCCGAAACCAGCGGCAGGCGGCCTGAAAGTGATTTAAGCAAAGTCGATTTTCCAACACCGTTAAAACCAACAACGCCCAAATGGTCGCCCCGTTCAAGACGAACCTGGCAGTTGGCAACGATAGTTTTGTCGCCGTAGCCAAGATTCGCATTGGTTAGTTGCAACGTTTCTTTGCCAGTGTGAATCGGCGGTGGAGCTTTGACGGGTAAATCTTTGATATCAATTTTTTCCATCTTGTCGAGCATCTTCATGCGACTTTGTGCTTGTCGTGCTTTGGTGGCCTTAGCTCCAAAACGATCGATGAAATCTTGAATGCTTTTACGTTTGTTGTCTTGATTGGCGGCTTGCGCTTCTAGAATTGTACGAAGCTGAGCTTTCTGTTCAAAATAGTCGTCAATATGTCCAGGAAATTTCGTTATATCTGGAGATTCAACTTCTAAAGTATGTTCAGTAGTGCGTTTTAAAAATTCGCGATCATGCGAAATTAACAAGAATGCACTTTTGTAACCTTGAAGAAATTTTTCCAAAGTTAAAATACTTTCTAAATCCAAGAAATTGGTAGGCTCATCCAGCAACATCAAGTTGGGCTGGCGACCAATCAGTTGCAATAGCTTCATACGCATGCGGTAACCACCGCTCAGCTGTTGAAACGTCGATCTAAAGTGATGCTCTGATAAACCTAAATCCAGGCCAAGTGCTTTCAGCTCCCACACAGGCGTGATGCACGATTCCTCTAGGTATTCCTCAGCCGACAAGTTACCCGGCTCTTTGGCTTCTTGCTCAAGGTAGCCGATAACAAGCTTTTTAGATTTTATCAGTTCACCAGAATCCAGGGTCTCTAGACCCGCAAGGATTTTGAATAGCGTTGTCTTGCCAGCGCCATTAGGGCCGATAACACCGACGTGATCGCCTTCGTTGATGGAAAAACGAGCGTCTTGAAATAGAATTTTTGGACCGTACTGCTTAGAGCCCGCATAGAGTTGTAGTAAATTCATATAAACCGTTTCATCTTCCCATTATAGCTGCAAATTGGTAAAAAGTAGACCCCTAGGAGCTACCTTTGAAAACCAACGCATTTGATTCACTACCACTTTCTAGCGAGATTTTGTCCGTTGTGCAAGAGCTTGGTTTTGCCGAGATGACACCGATTCAATCCCAAGCTATTCCGTTGTTCCTAGAGGGCAAAGATGTCATTGGTCGCTCAAAAACGGGCAGTGGCAAAACAGCGGCGTTTCTTCTGCCTATCTTGCAAAATTTAAATTTAAAACAGCGTACAGTCCAGGCATTGATATTGTGCCCAACTCGCGAGCTCAGCGTTCAAGTCAGCAAAGAAGCCCGTAAATTTGGCCGTCGTATGAACGAACTGCAAGTCGTTGCGGTCTATGGCGGCGTGTCTGCTAGAGAACAAATTATCTCCATAAACAGCGGACCACAAATTATCGTGGGGACTCCCGGCCGAGTTTTAGATCTGATCGATCGCGGAGTGATGCATTTACAAGATGTGAAAACTTTCATCATCGACGAAGCCGACAAAATGCTAGAGATGGGTTTTGAAGACGAGCTACTACGATTCCTAGATCTTTTGCCAAAAGTACGTCAAACAGCACTGTTCTCGGCCACATTCCCAGAATCATTGAAGGCCATTAGTCGCCACTATCAGAAAAAGCCAGTGGAAGTTAAGATCGAAGGCGAAGACGAGTCACTAGCAGCGATCGAACAAATCCAATACGACTACGAAGAAGAAGAAGACAAACTCGGAATTCTAATGCGTGTATTGCAACAACATCCCGCAGACTCAACGCTGATATTCTGTAATCAAAAGGCCACGGTCAACGACATCGTAGCCAAATTCACAGAACAAGGCGTACCTTGTGGAGCGCTACATGGAGACTTCGAACAAAGAGACCGCGACCGAGTCGTTTCACTATTCAGAAACAATTCATACCGCATTCTAGTAGCCACTGACGTAGCAGCACGAGGCTTAGACATCGAAGACCTGGCATTGGTAATAAACTTCGACTTCCCACTGCAAGCTGAAACCTACGTACACAGAATCGGAAGAACGGGCAGAGCCGGCAAAAAAGGCCAAGCCGTTATTTTAGCTAAACCAAAAGAGACGCTAAGACTGCTAGAGCTAGAGCAAGTCACAAAATCAAAATTCGAAAAACCAAAGTTAGGTTTTAAGCATCAGTACAACATCGGCACGAGCCACGCCGTAGCTAAAATGCAAACAATCTCAATCGGCGCCGGTCGCAAGGAAAAGTTAAGAGCAGGGGATATCCTGGGAGCACTAACAAATCCTGCAGTGGGCCTTAAAGCAACGGATGTCGGCAAAATCGAAATCATGGACCATCAGTCTTTGGTTGCTGTGAGCGCGGATCATGCTTCGGCGGTTCTTAAGAAGCTTAGAGACTCTAAGATTAAGGGCAAAAAGTTCCAAATACGTATGATGGCTTAGGATAAATGAACCGAGGCATTGCCTTGGTTCATCGTTTAAGTTGTTAGTTGAAAGATAAACAGCACGTTATTAGAGCACTCTGCGGCTGCAAAATGGCAATTCTTTGCCATTGAATTTGAGAATCATTTTTCCATTTATATTTATTGCTACACGAGCGCTAGCAACCAAGTTTCCGCTCCTGTCTTCGCACGGATATGCATTGGGTCTATTGCATACGTAGGCGACGTAAATTGGTCCCAGCTGCCTTGTTTCAAACTTTAGTACTTGGGACTTCATTGCATCATTAGTGTACGCAAAATAGTTCGGGAAATTGTACTCGTTAAAAAGACCACTCGCTCCAGTAGTTGGACTTACCTTCTCAATAACACCATTGGCCCCAAGCAGAGTTAATGTTCCTCTGTTGCCACCAGCACCGTAATCGACTCCTGATTCGATAAGAACTTCCTTCACTACTCCAAGGTTAGATAACTGACACGCCACTTGTTCTTGTTTGCCTGCGTGAGCCAGATGTGCGCAGGCCACGATTGCTGTTAAAATTAGTTTTTTCATTTTTTCTCCTATGTGAGGCTTAATTGCCTTGTGAGTGTGTATACTCGTAAGTTTTTTGTATCAAAATGGAAAAATTAGAACTATATTTTTCCAAATGGAAACAGATAGAATTAGACATTTTTGCACAGTATATGAAACTGAGAGTTTAACACGAGCAGCAGAGCTCCTTGGTATCACTCATGGAGGCCTTCATAAGTCTTTAAAAGCACTGGAGGTTGATCTTGGTATTAAACTGACGGTTCCTTACGGTAGAGGAATAAAAATCAGCGCAGAAGGCGCCCTTTTGTATAAGAAGGCTTTAAAGTTACTCAATGTTGTAGAGGAGCTTAGAACGGCTCCGCCTATCATCGAGAAAAGTCTAAAAATTGCAGCTATCGAGGTGTTTACCTGTAGTATTCCATCCCTTCTTTACCAAGATACTTTTTTTAAGGACTATGAGATGTCATTTTTCGAATTATCTCCGGGCCAAATCGAGACCGCCGTTGCCAATGGTACTGTTGATTTTGGTATCACCTATATATCTAGTCCAAATAAAAATGTTAAATATTTGAAGGTAGCAAATTTTGAATCTAAAGTTTATACCACGAACAAAAAGTTCCTCGATCTTTCATTTGAGAGCATACCATTTGTCGTGCCTGAGGACATATTAGACTTTAACTCTCAAAATATTAAGAATCGGGACGGCTGGAAAGAATCCTTACAAAAAAGAAATGTAAAATTTAAAACTAACTCACTTGCAACGGCATTGCCGATTGTAGAATCGGGCCACGCTGCTATCTATTTGCCAGATTTTCTGCCGAAACTATTTTTTACAGACATTTTTTTCATTCACAATCCGAAAAAAATTAAGCCAGAAAAGCGAAATGCTTTTCTTGTCTTGCGAGCAAATGCAGATGAAAACGTAATTACAAATAAAATTGCCAAGTGTTTGAGACAACTATGTAGTCCTTAAACATTTGTCCCTATTGGTTTTTGCGTGAGATTTTAATTTAAATTTTCAAATTACTGATGCCTTGTTATGTTAGACTGCCATCGATAGATCTCTTGATTGTGGCCGGCACAGAGAAGTCTTAGATTTTCTAACTTGTTTGTACCATTTGCCCATACAGGTTGGATGTGGTCGATCTGCAGATGCCATTTGGATTCACATTTTTTTCCTGTAATTTTATTTAAATACTGGCAGCACTGGTCCCTTTGAAATACTTTTCTCTGTATTGAAATAGGAATGTGTTGCCTCGGTTGAGTGGACGATGGTGGCGGCGGCTCTGGATTTTGATTGTCTGATTTTTGTTCTGGGCCTTTTTGTAATGCTACTGAGGTATTTGCAATTCTAGTTGATCGTGCAGCCTTATCTTTTAGTTTTATTACTTTATCAGCCGCACACTCAAGGACTTGGTCCCAGTTACTACCACCTGGTAGCGTATTTGATAATAGCTCTCTCATTTTTAGCAGTTTATCCCATTGGGCTTTGTTTAAGGTGACTTGCAGTCTTACAGATTCATCTTTTTGATTTGTTATTTTTGTAGTTTCCATTGGGGTGATATCTAGTGCTTGCGCAACAAGCACCTCAGATTCAGTAAAGGATTTATTAGATAGTAAATCCACTAGCTCTTCTTTCGTTTTTTGATCGACTTTGGTTTTAGAATCTGACTGAACGGCTCGGATGCTTTTTTGTAGCAAGGAAACTTGCGACAAATTCAGGTCCCCAGATTCCAAATCACCGACCACCTTTGGAACAACCATCGCTAATCGAGCCGCATCAATTCGTCTCTGAGCACTTCCATTCGCATAGCCAATGTGCTGAGTTAAATATTCAAACAAACTCGCATAGCCCAATTTTAAATATAACTTTCTATAATCGACCTCGATAATATGTAAAATGATTTCAGCTAATATTTCCCGTTCACCGGAAACAAGTTCTTTTAAATTTTTATCTAAATTTTGATCCGTTAGTTTTTTTAAAGTCATCGTCTACCTCGCAAGAATATATATATCACGGGTTTTAAAATTCGGATTTTCACGGTTTTTAAAAAAGCAGAGAGAAACAAAACTACGCAATTCTTCAGCACCACAGCTTCGATTCAGGCTTCTAGTGAGCGTTTAAAGATCAACATAACTCGCCTCTCGCATGAAATAAAATCACGAAAGCGCAGCGCTTTTAAAAACACGAATACGCTGTCAAACGGTTTTTTTACTATCTGTTATTAACGCGATCTTGATGGGTGTGTGAGTTCAGCATTAATTCTAACCTCTTGGCAACGCTGATTTAATCAAGGGCATCGAACCTCGCGCGATCTGCATAAGCGCCAAAGCCCCGCCCTAATCCCCCCCCCCCCCGCAAACCCGCCCCAGCACCCAATCTCAAAACTGAAAAATTTTGGAGGATCGTCGGCACGAGCAGCCACGATTTTAGCTTTTGTTTGTCTTCCCAGTCCAAGTATTGAAGGTATCGGTCAACGGCCGTTAA
>NCGL01000063.1 GCA_002256935.1 Bdellovibrio sp. 28-41-41 | reverse complement strand
AAAATCTAGTTCTAACTGTTACATCGAATGAGACCGATTTAATTTCGAATCCCGACAGAGCAAAAGACTTTGCAATTAGAATTGTGGTTGACCTCAGAGAGACACTTTAAAAGTTCCTCTTTAAAAGCATCAAAGTCATTTCCAAAAAATAATTTCAAACTTTGCATCCTATTTAAACGTTCGGCCCATGCAGTTAAAACCTCTTGAGTAGCCGGACCATCAAAAGATAATTCTTTGTCCTTTAATAGTTTTGTTGTGACCTTAAATCCGCAATCCCTTAAAGTACTTTCAATTTTATGGCCGCTCCGAAAATCATAACGTCCGGCAAAAAAGGATTGATTATAAAATTCGACTAGGCGGTCTTGAGATTTTTTTGAAAGCGGAATATGTCCAAAAAGATCGTCTATTTCAGTGAAGCATGCCCAAGATTTAGTATTGAGTGCCTTCTGCCAAGAAAAAAACGTGTCTTTAAAATTCGTGAAATATGCAGCAGAAAAACTACACCAAATTCCGTCATAACTATGCGCTTCAACTTGCATAGAATTTAAATTCATTTCTAAAAAGGAAGCTTCTGGACAGTTATTTCTAGCAATTTCTAAAAGCTGCTTGTTACTATCGATCCCAGTTACAACAGCACCTCTTTGAACCAGTATCTTTGAAAGGTCCCCTGGACCACATCCTAAATCTAAAACGCGTTGGCCTTTGCTGATTGGACAATGATCAAATGCAGTTTCCCAGTCACGCCATTTAAGTTGGCGTCTATACTCTTCGCTTAAACTCATATTCAAATATTATAAGTAAAATAAGTTGCGCCACGGCGCTTGTTGAAATTCAGAATATTCGGTTGAAAACCGAAGAGAAATAACACACATCAATCTCGACCTGGCCTCTCTGTCAAACAAGTGCCATTCTCGGTTTCTACGTCACTGATAACGAAATTTAATGGCCAATATTTTGCTTTAATTATCGCGAGGAACGACGGAGTTATTTAAATAAACGTTTGGTCAAGAAAGTTCAGGAAGCGAAAACGGCCGCCGGAAAAAAACAGGGGTTGTTTGTCTCAATCAATTGCGCGCGAGGTACTTCAAAAAATTGAAATGACTGTGTATCGCCTTTGGTAAGCCGACATGATTGTGAGCTAGATCATTTTCTCGGCAAAACTCACCGATGGCTCCGGAAATCCAAAAATAGTGTCGGTGACTTACTTTTGGAAAGAGATGATGAGCAGCATGAGCATTAAGTCCACCGATAATTCCACACCAAAATCGTGAAAAAGGGTACCAGTCCACACTTGTGATTAACTGATGAGAGACGTAGCTGCAACCGACGCTACCATTAATGATCTTAGGAAACACGGCCTCGCTAGAAAAGTGAGTTCCGATAAGTGGGAGAATAAAAAGTAGCGACACTACTCCTTGAATGAAGGCGATGCCGATCAAGATTTTCCACCAAAGGAAGGGTAAGAACAAGAGTGGAAGAACATAGAAGACGAAAACGTGCGGAAATTTGAGGGAAAGGAATTGCATCCACGAGGGCGTTTGTTCGCGCCAGTCATCCATGTTCGCAAGACTTTCGCGCTTCATATAATTGAGGTCTTGAATCCATGCCGCATGAAATGCAACTACCAAGTACAAAAGCCACGCGTACCAGTGCTGGAATCGGTGCCACCATTTTTTGGGCTGATTGGGTGAAAGGCGAACAAACGGATTTTCATCAATGTCGGCATCACAGTGGTCGATGTTCGGAAATTTATGATGCGATTTCAGATGTCTTGTCCGCCACATTTCGGGATCGACACCGAGAATGCTAAATGGGATATACAGCACGATGGTATTGATCCAAGGATGTCGCGAGAATGCGCCATGAGCAGCATCGTGAGAGGCGTTTAGCGCAAAAAGGAGAATTGAGACCCCAGATATCAGACCCAAAAATAATGACGTTTTAGAATTAAAAGTACCTACTAATAATGCAGAGTAACTCAAGACTGAAGCCGCAATGAGGACCATGGCTTTAAGCCAGGTAGAATGGCTCGCGAAGCGGCTACCCTTCTGTGCTGAAATTTCGAAGTAAATACGATCGCGAAATTTGCCAAACGCTGCAGAGGCGCGATCATTTTGAAAAACCAGTTTTCTGTCGCTCATATTATGAGCCTACCACTCGCAGCGCCTTGGTACATTCAAAATCAGACAGAATAACATTGATCGGCACCAGGACGAGTTTTCTATGGGCCGGCTGAATAATATCCAATGCTTTTATACGCTGCTTGGTCAAGTGCCACTTAGCTTTTTGGGGCCGCTTTCTCGGAAAGAACGGAGAAGCTCAAGACCTCGCCTATCGTTTCTAGAAGTGCCATTATTACACATTGTCCGATTTAATCGAAACTACATCGTAGAAGTGTCAGGTCGAGATTAAGTTTATACACATTAGTAACTAGTAATTCTAACCTATTTGATGTCTTGATTTTTCAAATTCCAAAAAAATTCGTTAGTGTCTTGGCTCAAGATGCCTATCTTATCACCAGTCTCTAAACGATCGTTCACTTTCAATGGTTGTGCTAGGCCTTTGAACTTCATCTGGCTCGTTAAACCATTATCGTGATTCACTTCTAAGAAATATTCATCAGCGCTAAGCTGAACTTTCTTGCTCAGTACTCCCGACCAAGGGTTAACTGCTTCTACCGCACCCGCTTGATCTTTTTTAAGGCTATCAAATTGAAATTCTAATTTCTGAGTCGATTTATCGTAGCTTCGCTTCATATTCAGCGTATCTTTCTCGGTCAACATCAGTGGACCCGTGGGCTTAGCTTGATGTTCTTTAAGGCCATAGCGTTCACCAAACTTGTCTACAAGGTCTTTGTAGATCATATCAGAAATACCGATGCCGCCCTTTTCGCCCCACTTCTCTACATATTCGTTATCTAATTGTTCGCGAAAGATTTTCTCAGCGCCGTTGACTTTGACAAGTCCACTTTCTTGCACGCTAGATCGCATCGATTTCATTAGTTCCCTAAGGAAATGCTTTTCGTACATATCCGACACGTCCCGAAATTGGGTTTTCACCTTTTCGGTTGTCACGGGCTCATTTAATGGCAGTCCCTTTTGTACTTTGATCATAATTTTTAAAAAGAAGAAAGAGGGGAGTTTGAGTCGGAGAATCTTGTGCATCCTGCACTAAAGACTCTTTTTTTAGAATTCAATCAGCATCAATCCTTGATGTTGCTTTTATTTCTTTGTTTCCTGCGAGAAAACTTTTTTGCGACTCTTGACCATCCATGGCTATCGATCTCTTTCTCACCCTCCCCGGCACCCTAAAAACATCCATGTTCTTAGAGCTATATATTTATTTTATCAAATTTGCCTCATTTCGAAACAAATTTTTTTAAGTTTCACAAACTCCTAGTTTTAGCTCTAGTCGGGCTTTTCAGCATGACCATATGTCTAGACTAGACATATGGTCATGCTGAAGTACTACAGGACTTCCAATTCCCCGTGCAATGCACCTGCGGCCTTAATTGCCTGTAGCAACGTAATCAAATCTTTAGGTGTAATTCCAACTTTATTCAGGTTCTGAACCAAATCACCCACGCTAGCGCCTTCAATAAGCGCAATTTTTTCTTCTACAGCGCCTTTCTTACCATCACCAACTTTAACGGAAATTCCGTTATGTGATACAGCGACTTTAGAGATTTTAACTTTGTCACCAATAACCACGGTCCCCGATTTTTCATTGATGATAACTACTGCGCGCGTATCCGGATTAATTTGAATACTTTCAATGGTTGCTAGTAACTCAACACCTTTGTTTTCGTAGCTAAATGGAGTCACAATATCAATTGTCCCCGCATCTTTTGCGGAAGCATACTGTCCACCCAATTCACGATTGATCGTCAACACCGAGCGCGCTGCCGTTGTGAAATCAGGATTGTGCAACGTTAACCGAAACATTTTTCTTGACGAGAAATCACTCTGCACATCTTTTTCAATAATTGCGCCGTTAGGGATACGACCCGATGTCGTATGCATCTCTTTACCATCACCACTAATAACTACCGTACCTTGTGCTACAGCGAATACCTGTTCGTTACCTGCTCGCATCGGCGTTTGCAGAAGAGTTCCACCTTGCAATGAACTGGATTCACCAATCGCACTAACCGTGATATCCATTGGATTACCGGCTTTGGCAAACGCTGGTAAATTGGCCGTTACTATAACAGCAGCAACATTTTTACTTTGCACTTCAGTCGAATCCAATTTCACGCCCAGCTTATCTAGCAAACGCACCATACTCTTAGATGTAAATTCGTTTTTACCATCACCAGTGCCTTTAAGACCAACCACGATACCGTAACCGATCAGATGATTTTCACGAACTCCGCGAATGCTGGCGATATCTTTTAGTCGCGCGGCTTCTGCAGCCGTCCAAAGTAATAAAACTGGCAATAAACTTTTTAATATTCTCATTGGTGTGCCTCTTTCTTACGGATCGATACGACATCAAATTGCGGATCAATTAATTTTGAAGAAGAAATACCTTCGTCATTATAATCTTCAGGGCGAACAATACCCACTACCAAAACTTTATAATCGCGCTTGCCAATCATAAACGGTTGTTGTCCTTTTATTCGGTAATTTCCGTCAGCTAGTCGCTCGATGATCCGCGTTTGGATTGGACCAACATCAGCCAACTCGCCTTTGTCTTCCTCTTTGCCCGCGGCTTTCTTTGTATCAACTGCCGCAGGCGCACGATCATCTTTGGCGGCTTCATCCGGTTTAGCTTCGGTTAGCTTACTAGCTAAGCCTGATGATTCTTTTTCTTGTTGCTCTAATTCCTGAAGCAACGTTTTTATCACACCGACTTTTGTTTCTACTTGTTTGAAGGCGGCGCCTTCTAGTTTTACGTTTAAGAAATCACCTTCTTTACGAATTTTGTTCTGAGAAAAATAGTAAGACTGCTGTCCGTCCATGACCCACAGCGAACCAGCTTTGCTGTCCAAATCCGAATCCTCTTCTAATTGTGACTTAGTCGTTTTCTTATACTGACGATTACCCCAAATTCCATGATTAGGATTATCATTATATTTTGTCAGTGAATTAGTGAATTCGTCTTCTACAATTTCAGGTTGTTGCGCCATAAAGGACGCGCATGACGAAGTAACGATCATCAATAGGATTAAATATAAATACTTCACTCTGACACCACCTTATCTTTGCTCACGACTTTGGCCATAATGGTTTTCTGATTGGCTTTTACTTTAATAGAATCGCCTTCTTGTCCATCACTCTCAGCTTGTGCTTTAATTTCAATTTCAAACGGCCCATCGTTTACCATGAGGCTAACGATGTCGCCTTTCTTAACCATCTTCTCAATTACCAAAATATCACGTGTTACTATTGTGTTCGCTGGTGTTGAGCGCATTAGTTGCTTACCAACTAAATCTTTAATATCGATCAATTTATTATTTAAAAAAGTAACTTCTTTAAGTTCCTCTTTTAAATCTTCTGTCCTAAATCGTTGACCTTGAGACATCCATTTATTCGTCAACGCCACTTTCTTGAATGTGCGCCATGAGCCTGTTGCGTAGGATTTATTGGCTTTTGTAGCGCCCCATAAAGGCAGCATAAAGCTGCCACGAGTCAGCTCGAAATCAGAATCTCTAAAATTCATGTTTGGCTCATTCACAAATGGCAATTTGTACGTTTGAATTTCAAAGATACACTCGTTACATTGCGCCGTTAAATGATTCGTAATTTTTCTTTGCAATTCATTTCGATTAATCTGATTGGTAACCGTTATTTTAAATGTATTTTCAAAAATTACTTTGGTTTTAAGACCGCTATCTTTAAGCGCTTCAAGAATCGCCTTTTTATTCAAAAATGGAACGCTAATCTTTTTAAGGCCGTCCAAATCTTCGGACGTACCCTGTTTCAAAGAAACCAAGTCATACAGTGTATATTCAGTTTTTGTTGATACTTCAACGTCGGCAAGCAAGCTCACTTCAGTTTGAGCTTGCAGCAGAAACGGCATAACTAAAATTAAAAATAGAAATCTATTCATTATCTTAAGTTGTTTGTTGATTGTAACATTTGATCGCTGGCTTGAATGACTTTTGAATTTGTTTCGTACGCACGTTGTGCCGTAATCATTCCCACCATTTCATCTACGATGTTTACGTTACTTGTTTCTAGTTGCCCCTGAGATAAGTATCCTGATCCATTTAGACCGGGACGATTTGTCACGGCTTGGCCACTCGACGGCGTTTGGGTAAATAAATTTCTACCGACTGATTTTAACCCAGCTGGATTGATAAATGTGACGATATCAATTTGACCGATCGTCTGAGGCGCATCACCTAAACCAGTAATAACTTTGACCTCTCCATTTCCACCTACTTCAATGCCTTGAATATTCGGCGGAACAGTAATTTCTGGCTGCAATAAGTTTCCGTTTTTATCGACGATTTTACCCTCGGCATCTTTTCTAAAAGCGCCATCACGAGTGTAACCAACTTGTCCATCTGGAGTCAGAACTTGAAAAAATCCGCTACCCTCGATTTGAATATCTAAAGGATTTTTGGTAATGACAGCATTTCCGTGATCGAAGTTTTTTTGAATCGCTGCAGTTTTAACACCTAAGCCAGTTTGGACTCCATTTGGAGAATAGGAATTCATCCCTGTCGAAGTACCCGGCTCTTTTTGCGTGTGGTACATCAAGTCTTCAAACTCTGCTCGTGATTTTTTGAAACCATTAGTCGACACGTTGGCGATATTATTGGCGATCACATCCATATTAGTTTGTTGCGCGGCCATACCTGTTGCTGCTGTATTTAAACTTTTTAACATCTAGTTAATCCCCTTACCTTGTCTTGTCTTTTTGGCTCGACCTAGCTCGTCTTGTCTTTTGGGCTCGCCTTAGCTCGTCTTACCAACAATGTTTACTAACTTATCGTTCATAGAATCGTATGCACTGATCGCTTTTTGAGTACTTTCAAAAATACGTTGAGTTTTAATCATGTCTGTCATCTCTTGAACGACATTCACGTTACTCCCTTCAATAAAACCAGATTTTACAGATACGTTTTGGCGCCCAATGATTTCGGGATTATGGCCTTTTTTAAAGCCATAAAGTGAATTTCCAATTTTCTCGATGCCGTCTTTGTCCGCTACGTTCACAACTGAAATTTTAGCAATCAATTGAGTGCCGTTAAAAATATCACCTTGGTCATTTACCGTTAAGGATTCAGAACCATTCAAAGAAATAGAACGTGATTCCGGATTGGCACCATCACCACCTGCGGCCAAAACAAAATGGCCC
Organism: Bdellovibrio sp. 28-41-41; assembly: GCA_002256935.1. Classification (GTDB taxonomy): domain Bacteria; phylum Bdellovibrionota; class Bdellovibrionia; order Bdellovibrionales; family Bdellovibrionaceae; genus UBA2316. The sequence continues at coordinate 9,465 of NCGL01000063.1, read as the reverse complement.
TCTTTTGTAACCAGCTTTCCGTTTCCATCCATCGTGAAATTACCGGCGCGAGTCAGCTTTACTCCGTCGGGTGTCGCAATTTCAAAAAAACCTTCACCATCAATAGCGACGTCCAGTGGATTACCCGTGTGTTTTAAAGTTCCTTGAGAATGGTCTGTGAATGTACCTTTGGCATCGACGAAGCTTTTGTCGCCGCCTTGCATATCGTAGAAACTTTCTATGCTAGCAAGAATCCTAGGAACGGGCATCCCAGTCTGTTCTTTTTCGTTTGCCGTCAGGTATTCATTAAATACCTGCGTATCCCGTTTAAAGCCTGGCGTATTAACGTTCGCAATATTATTGGCGATTGTATCCATCTGAAGACTTTGCGCCATAGCCCCACTTAGGGCCGTATAAATTCCTTTTACACTCATTCAGACTCCTTGCTAATTAAATAAAAAAGCAATCACAAGGCCATATAGACTATCGTCGTAACGATAGATTCCAAGGTGGGTTATAGACGCATTAACACTATGACAATGGCGGATCTTATTCTGGTTATTATAATTATTTTGACGATTTTGATCTAGACCGCCAAACGAATGACTCTAGCATTTGGCCGAAACTCCATTAACATAAATAATGATGAAGATATTGATTGCCTTGCTTTTCGCTGTCAACACGTGGGCTGCAGTTCCTACAAATAGTATTTCTATTCCGGGTTCACAAGAAACCCTGAAAGAACGACTAAAAAAACTAAGTCTAAATCAAGACGAGTCAAAAACTCATAACGTAGTTTTTGATTTGCCAGTTACCTACAACCAACAAGTCGCTAAATGGGTTCAATACTTTCAAACTAAGGGTAGTAAATGGTTTCGCGAGTATCTTGAACGTTCCTCAAAATACTTACCCTTTATTCAAAATGAATTAGCTAAAGCTCATCTACCTTTAGATTTAGCCTTTATGGTGATGATTGAATCTGGTTTTTCAACTTCCGCCACCAGCACCGCAAATGCTGTCGGCCCTTGGCAATTCATTGAAGGCACAGCGGCTCGTTATGGATTACGCAAGCACTGGTGGTTAGATGAACGCCGTGACTTTCGCAAAAGCACAAAAGCTGCAATCAAGTACATCAAAGATTTACATCAAGAATTCGGCTCTTGGTATTTAGTCGCCGCCAGCTACAACATGGGCGAAAATGGTTTACGTCGTCAGATCGAAAAACATAAAACAAATGACTATTGGACGCTGGTAAGAAAGAAAGCCCTTCCTGAAGAAACACAAAACTACGTACCAAAAATTTTGGCAGCTATGTTAATTACAAAATCCCCAAATCTATATGGCTTTCGGTATTTAGAACGTCGTGACCCTTTGGAATATGACTATGTATCTGTTCCCGGCGGCACAGACTTAGAATCTTTGGCGGATGCTTTGGGCGTAACACGCAAATCATTAAAAGAATTAAATTCTGAACTGCTAGTGAATTATATCCCAAGACAAATCGCCTCACACACAATTCGCGTCCCATCAGGCGCCGGCAAAATCATTTCAGAATTTCTAGCGGCAAAGAAATCTAACTAGGTTAGGTTTCTCAACGTCAGGAAATCTAATTAGCTTTCTTTTTCTCTTGTGTGGCCGGCTGAGGTGTGGCCGGCTGAGGTGTGGCCGTGGCGGGACCGCCTTGGGCTGACGCTCTTTCACCAGGTTCAAATTTAGGAATACGACCCGCCTCGATCTCTTTATCCCAAACATCAAAATACTCTTGAGAAAACTCTAAATCCCAAAATCGCTTCAAACTATTTAGAAACGCCACTACTTCAGCTTTGCGTCCTTCACGAAGTAAATCGCTCAGTACCGACATATTGTGGTAAGGCGGTCCGAATGTGCTTAATTGCGGCGAGCCTGGGGTCTTTGCTGCTTCCGCAAGATGATGAAAAGCACTCTCTAATTTCTTCTCTTTCACATCACACGAAGCATACGCCATGTGCCCATCAAAAATCGCGTTACCATAATTCCAATTCGAAGAGTAATAGGGGGCCACGGCCAATAACTCGCCAGCCAGGCTTTGCATTTTAGGACAGTCTTTGGATTTCACGGCGCGTTTTAAACGCTCTGATAACGAATAAAAATAATGAGTCCCCAGTTCTGTACTGTGCTCAACTAGTTCTTTATCATTAAGCTTTGAAGTTTTAACTGTAAATGGATCTGAATAACAACCATTCAAAACTAGGATCGACGTCAGTAATAAAAAAATCATTCTCATTCTACAAACGTATACCCGTGGGTATTTAAATGTAAAGTCCCTTTAGCTTATGGGCCTTTTTAAATACGTCTGCCGAGGCGTCGTTTATTTTACCATTACGTACCTTCAGAAAACCGATAGATAGAACTAGGACTAAATTTTTGAGGATGAAAAATAGTATTTACTGTACATGATTTGGACAGCGGCCTTGGTCACTTTGTCTTGGAATTAGACAGACCTCGAAACACCACGGTTTTTATAAAAGTAGCCACCCGCTACTATGAACAGAACCAGGCTTATCCATGTCGAGATAGAAACAAGCGGCATATTTCCTCTGAAATCATCACGAAGGAACTCGATGGAACCACGCCCGATACTATGTAGTAACATCCAGATATAAAATAGTCGCTCGGGATTCTTCTTTAACAAAACCTCATTCTTAGATTCATAAGCTAGCAGAAATATAAACACGCCCAATTCCCAAAGTGATGAATAAATCTGGGTCGGATGTCGTCCGTTCACGGCCCATATCAACTGGCAGGTCTTTCCATAACAACAACCTTCCATAAAACACCCGATACGACCTAGCATGTACACTAAAGATAAAATCGGTGTGTATAACTGCATGTAGATTTTTAAATAAACCATCTTGCTCTTAATCTGCAGGAATGTCAGTCCCGACAGAAAACTCAGTACGAATCCGCCATAAAAGACAAATCCGCCTTCCCAAAAATAAAGTACTTTAATTGGGTTCAGAAAATAGTAATCAGGACTTTCAAAAATGACGTGCGCAAATCGCGCGCCCAATATAGCACCGATGACTAAAACAAAGGACAAATCTAAAGAGAAGTTTTCATCGACCTGCAATTTCCTTGAGCGTTTTGTCGTCAGAAAAAACGCTAGACCCATCAAGCATGCGATCACCACAAAAAAAGTAGGAATTTGAAAAAAGCCGACATCAATAATTGGGTACATATTAATTTTCAGTCTAATATGGCGCTGAAAAAATACCTACTAGACCTTCGACTTCTTTTACCGCTTTTTAACGAAAATCCTCGATTCGAATTTACCTTTGCTATCATAATAGTGGTGTATGGGGCTACATCCGGTTGAGATCGCTAAAGAACTAAGAAATTTTGCATTTTTCAAAACGTTCAGTGATGAAATGCTGTTGCAAATTGCTACGATGACCGTGGAAAAACATTTCCACGTATCTGATTATATTCTTCGCGAAGGCGAGATTAACACAAAGCTATATTTCTTAAGAACCGGTGTCGCTGAAATTACATTAGAAAATGAAGTAGTAGCGATTTTGCAAACCATGGGCGACGTCATGGGCGAAATGAGCGTCGTACTTAAACGTCCGGTCACTTCATCTATCGTAGCCAAATCTGATGTCAGTGTTTTTGTTATCGACTCTGATCACTTTAGTCATGTTCCCCAAAAAGACTTCGATAAATTCAACTCTCTACTCTATCGCGTCTACTCAACAGTACTTGCCGATCGCCTGATCCGAACTAACGAGAAAGCTCGACTATTTGAAATTGCCAACCGGGAACTATTTGAAGCCCAAGCGAGCTTAGAAAAAGCTGGCGACAAAAGCGTATTGCTCGTCGATACGGATCGAAAACAATTGGTTTTAGCTAAAATGGCTGTCGGCAGTTCTGGTGTTCGCATGGATATCGCTTCAGACGTTGAATCCGCAAAGCAACTTCTTCTTTTAAACAAGTACGACTTAGTGGTCTTCGATGATACCTGCTCAGAAATTGCTGATTCCATCACTGACATTAAAAAGGCAGTGATGATCACATCTAAACGAGTGCAAGAAAACATTCCGATCTTAAAAAAGAACCAAAAAATTAATAATTTAATTACCCGTGATATTGAAGACAAACAACTCACGATTAAAACTCTGCTGACGACACTTTCAAAACTTCTCAATAATGATGTTTTCGGAATCGAAAAATATCTTTCTTGGGGCGTAGATATTCAAGCTAAAAAAGTCACCGCCAGCGGTGAGCGTATGAGATTAAAAGACGAAATGGTAACCTATTTCAAACGACTAGGTATTCGCAATACCATCTTAGAAAAAATGTACCTAGTGACCGAAGAATTGCTGATGAATGCAATTTACGATGCCCCCACAGACAAAAGCGGCAAAGCTCTGTACAATCACTTATCTAGGAAAACAGAAGTTGCTTTAGATTCCAATCTGCAATCCATAATTAAATATGGTTGCGACGGTATCTACCTTGCCGTTTCCGTAACTGATCCGTTTGGTTCGCTTACAAAAGACATTATAATAAAGTACTTAGATAGTTGCTACGCGGGCAATGCCGGATCACTCAACACAGGCAAAGGCGGCGCTGGTCGAGGATTGCACCAAATCGTTGAAAACTCAGATCTAACTATTTTCAATGTAAAGCCTGGTCAACGCACCGAAGTTATCAGCATCTTCTTCACCGAAACAAACAAGAATGAACCAAATCCATCGTTCCATTACTTCTTCAATGGTTAAACGAAATCAGCTCTTCTCATTTATGGAAAAATAATCTAGTTGTTACTAGCGACAGCTGGTGACCGCTTTTTCTCGAGCAACATCACTAAAATTAAAATACCAACTCCGCAAACAATTGCCGAATCGGCAACGTTAAATGCCGGGTAACTGTATTTGTTGTATAAATGAAAATCCAAGAAATCGATAACATAACGATAGTTCAAGCGATCGATATAGTTTCCAAGGGCTCCACCACAAATCAGCGACAACGCCGAGATTTGCAAATTATCATCATCTTTCACCGTTCTTAAGATAGTGAAGATAATGATCACCGCTATAGGAGGCATCGACAAAAAGAAGATCTCGCGGAATGTCGGATGACTTTCCGCGAGGAACCCAAACGCCGCGCCGTAATTTCTAACGTAAGTGAAGTTAAACAAGTTTTCGATCACTGTGTAAGACTCACCTAATTGGAATCGAGTGTGAATGTAGATCTTCGTCAGCTGATCTAAAGCAATCACGATCCCTGCAATTATTAATAATAAAATATATTTTTTCTTCATGTTAGTGCCTCTATACATTTAGGACAAATTCCGGCGTGGTCGCCCGTTGATGATATCTGCGTTGAATAAGTCCAACAACGAACACATTTTTCGCCCGGTGCTTTATCTGCCTTAATAGCAAATTCACCTTCTTTAACTTTTACATCTGAAACGATCAAAAATTCTCTTAAGCCTTTAAATCCAGTTAGCGCTTTATACTTTTCAGTCGGGGCCGCGATATCAACTTGCGCTTCTAATGATGCCCCAATGACTTTTTGAGTTCGCAAACCTTCTAGAACTTTTTGAACTTCCGTACGAACTTCGATCAACGACGCAAATTTTTCTTTCAAACCGGGGTTTTTCCAATCACTACTCGCTTTCGGAAACTCAGTTAAGAAGATCGAATCTTTAGATTTAAATGCGTAGTGCGAATACGATTCTTCCGCCAGGAACGACAAGATCGGAGCCATCATACCCATCAATGATTCTAACATGTAGTAAATCACTGTTTGCGATGATCGGCGAGGAACGCCGTCAACTTTCCAAGTGTACAGGCGGTCTTTCAACACATCTAAATAAACAGCTGAAAGTGTAACCGTGCAGAATTGATTTAGAGCATGATACACTTTATAGAAATCAAAGCTCTCGTAAGCTGCTTCGACTTTCTCCATCAATTCATACAATTCATTCAATGCCCATTGATCTAGTTCCGGCATCTGCGATACAGCGACTTTGTCTTTTTTAGGATCAAAATCTGACACAGAGCCTAGTAAGTATCTCATTGTATTGCGAAGACGACGGTAGGCTTCCGTTACACGCGCAATTTCATCTTTACCGCACGCAACGTCTTGTCCGTAGTCACCTGAGGCTGCCCATAAACGAACGATCTCGGCACCACTTTTACTTGATACTTCATTGGGATCGACAACGTTGCCCAAAGATTTACTCATCTTACGGCCCTGAGGATCCATTACGAATCCGTGAGTCAGTAATGTTTTGAACGGTGCATGTCCCGTTGTAGCCATTGACGACAACATAGAAGTATTAAACCAGCCGCGATGTTGATCGCTGCCTTCAAGATAAATATCGGCAGGGCCCGATTCACCCATGCGTTTCTTTTGAACCGCAGCGTGAGCCACACCCGAGTCAAACCATACATCGAGGATGTCTTTGCCGTGACGGAAACCCTCAGATCCAAACTTGTCGGAATTTTTTATTTTATTTTTTAGATTATCTGTTTTTAATTCATATTTTTTAGAACCTAAAAATTCGACCGTCGGTGTCGAGTGAAATCCTTCGATTCCTTTTTTCTCGATAACATCGGCAACCTTCATCATCACTTCATGATCTACTAATGGTTCTGCTGTAGCGATACAGTAGAATATAGGGATTGGTACACCCCAGATTCGTTGACGGCTCAAGCACCAGTCCGGACGATTTTCCATCATCGCGGTGAAACGCGCCTTACCCCACTCCGGAACGAACTTGATTGTCTCGATCTGCTCGATCGTTTTTTTTCTGATGTTCGATTGTTCTAAATCAATACCCAAGAACCACTGCGGAGTTGTTCTGAAAATCAAAGGCGTTTTAGATCTCCAGCAATGGGGATACGAATGCTCGATCTCTTGCATTTTGATTAGCACACCTAATGATTTCAATTTTTCGATGATCAAAGGATTGGCTTTAAAGATATTCATCCCTTGCCACTCGGGAACTTCTTCGGTGAATTTTCCTGAATCGTCCACCGGACAAAGCACTGGTAAATTATAACGTAACCCCACTTTGAAATCGTCCGCACCGTGACCAGGAGCCGTGTGAACTGCACCTGTACCAGCGTCTAAGCTGACATGTTGACCAAGTACGATGCGCGATGTGCGATCGATAAATGGGTGAGTGGCTACGACGGATTCTAAATCACTCCCTTGATGAGTCGACAGCAGATTCAGATTGTAACCCACTTCTTTTGCAAACGCGTCGCTCAAGCCTTTAGCGACCACGATGTTGTCATCGCCCGTACTGTAAACGCCGTATTCAAAATCAGGATGAAGCGCGATAGCTACGTTCGCTGGTAATGTCCAAGGAGTTGTCGTCCAGATAACAAAGTATGTTTTACCTTTGGGTGAACCTAATGTCGCCAGGCTCTTGGCATCTTTCACTTCGAATTTTACATAGATCGAAGGCGATTTGTGCATATGGTATTCAACTTCGGCATCGGCCAAAGCTGTTTTCAATGTCCAGTTCCAGTAAACCGGACGCTCGCCACGGTAAACTACACCGCGCTCATAGGCGCGCGCGAATTCACGAACTTCTTCCGCTTCATAATCATGAGCCATTGTTAAATAAGGATTTTCCCAATCAGCCAAGATACCTAACCGTTTAAATTGAATGCGTTGTTGTTCCACCCATTTAGATGCTTCCGCACGGCAAAGTGCTAGAATCTCTTGATCTGTTTTTACTAATTTTTTGTCTGTTAAATCCTTCATCACCTTGTGCTCGATCGGAAGACCGTGACAGTCCCAACCCGGGATGAATTGAGTTTTAAAACCCTTCATAGATTTATATTTAACAACGATGTCTTTCAGAGTTTTATTTAAAGCGTGACCAATGTGAATGTTACCATTCGCGTACGGAGGACCATCTTGAAACGTAAAGCTTTTTCCGCTTTGATTTTTTTCCAGCATTTTGTGGTAGATTTTTTTCTCGTCCCAAACCTTAATCATTTCCGGCTCTTTAATATTCAAATCGCCCTTCATTGGAAATGAAGTTTGAGGAAGCCTGATCGTGGATTTGTAATCTTTTGGTTGAGTCGTGCTCACGCGTATGCCTTTTCGTTATAAGTATCTGATAAATATATTGAATTCTGTTTTCTTAAACAAGTGGTAATTTATCTGGCACTGTCTTTACGGAGAGTGTCCAAAAACAGAAGCTAAAGAAGCTTCTTTGTTTTATTGTAACCGACCTGAATTAGCATTTTAAGGGCTTCTTGGTTGGTCGTTAGGTTCAATTTCTGGCGAACTTCATTAATAAGGCCGATCGACGTTGAATCTAGCTCCAAAGAAATGGATGCAGAGTGAGATACTGGCGATGGGGATGCCGACAAAGAACTTTGAGAGCCCACTGGAGTAGTCAAACCCGAGTTATACTTTTTCTCTAAGGCTTGAAAGTCTAATGTTAATGATTCTGCTACTTTTTGAGGCGATTCGCGCTTCGGTGGACCATTAATATTCAAAGCATCCGCAGACTTAGCTGGCGGAGGAGTGCCTTCTTTTTCAAACTCACCCATCAAACCTGCTAATTGTTTAAGCTCATGCTTAAAATTTTGGATCGAAGGGCGATCTAAGACAGCGTCACCATCACGAGTGGCTTTTAAATAGAGGCTGACCAAAATATCTGGCGTGGTTGCCATTTCTTTTAGAGATGGATCCTGATTTTGTAGCCAAGCATACGCTTTTAATAGCGAGTCTTTCGTGTAAGCCTGAGGTGGAATCGGATTCATTGTCATAGGAAAAACGACCCTAAGAATGTATCGCCTTCGAGTCAATACATCTTATTCGTCCATAAAAATAATGAATGGCATTATAAGAATTAATTATTTGGTGGCACGCGGCTAGTGACAGTTTTGCCGACGAAATTTACATCACTGCAAAAAACTTCTTGCTTTGCGCACAACTAGCGAAAGGCTGCGATTCGCGCTCAGTCAGCTGCAGACAGCTACCACAAAATAGTAGTTTTCCTTTGATTACCTGAAAAATACGCCGCTAAATCCTCGCACAACCAAATTTCATAAGAGTTTTTTGGGGAAAAATCTGTTTTCTCACCGCCGAACGGCCTTTTAACAAAAGGCACTACACTATTCGCCAAGCCAGCGTAAAACGTAAATTCCTTTCCTGAATTCAAGCGTAAACCAGCGATATATAAAGATAATTGTTGACTCGAATTACTTACTTAATTATATTGCCCGTAATGCAAATCGAACTTTTGCCCAAAAAAGATTTACGAGCTATCAAAGCAGCCAGCCACGGTGGAGTGAGTTTAATGAAACGTCGTAAAATCGCGCGCCCTTTAATTCCCGGCTGCGTAACTCATGTGGTATTTAAATCTTCAAAAGCCAAAGGAAATTTATCTTTTTACACTCATAAACATACCGTAAATAAACTTTTGAAAGAAAAATCTAAGAAGTTTTTCATCGAGATTTTAGATTGGGT
>NCGL01000143.1 GCA_002256935.1 Bdellovibrio sp. 28-41-41 | reverse complement strand
ATAAAAATATAGATTTGAAAGATCGTTACGGAAGAACGGCATTACAATATGCAATTCTTGGCGGTAACTATGATACGTTTCTAATTTTGTTCCGTGCCGGTGCGAACATTAATTTGCAAAATACGTTCAAAGCATCGTCGGCTCATTTGGCAGCTGTATGGAATCGCACGGAAATGGTTAAGCAGATGGTAAATTCTGGACGATTAGATGTAAATACCACAAGTAAATTTCAAGGCCTTACGATGTTACATTCAGCAGGAGCTAACTGTAATTTAGATCTAATTCAGTTTTTAATTCAGCATGGTGCCGACGTAAATAAAAAGAGCAGCGATGTGAAAAAGAACGAACTACTAGTGACTGGCAGAACTCCTTTGCAAGAGGCCATGGCCGTGAGTGCCGGGGAATCAATCGATTTACTTTTGCAACTAGGTGCCGATCCTAGCTTATAGCATGTTCGATAACAGTTTGTGATAGGTCTATCTATTTATCTTTACAATAAAAGTAGACCTTCATAAGCTTGATCCCATGAAAGCATTTTTCCTATCACTTGTATCCTTCACAGTTCTAGATTTTCTATGGTTTAAATTTGTAGTGAAGGATTTCAACTTAAAAGAACTAGCAGAGATCGGCCGTATTAAAGACGGCGAATTTGATTTGATCCTAGTACCCGCCGTTGGAACATATTTTTTGATGGCACTGGCTATGGCTTTGTTTGTCGCTCCCGGCTTTTCTGAAAACGATGAGTGGTGGAAAACATTTCTATTAAGTGCTGGGATGGGATTAATTATATACGGCATTTTCGATTTGACTAATTTTGCCATTCTTAAAAATTATCCGATAAAATTTATGATGGCCGATATGGCTTGGGGTACTTTTGTTTTTGGCTTGGTCGGCTGTTTAGTTCGATGGGTGCTGTTCATTAGGGCTTAAACGAATACCCGACAAAGTGTTTCACTAGTGTCGGGCAAGTTTAAGAGTCTTCGGCAATTCATCTATCAAATCTAAAGGGCGCAAGCTTAAAACATCATTGCCATTAGTTAAATACCTTTTTGAAGTGAGTCCATGAAGATACGCTCCCAGAGCCGCTGCTGTGGCAGCTTCTAAACCCTGACTCAGCAGACCCCCAATGATGCCAGCCAGTACGTCACCGGTACCGGCCTTTGCCAATGCCGGCGTTCCCGATGAAGATATCCAAAGTTTTTTTCCGTCTGTAATGTAAGTATCAGCGCCTTTCAACAAAATGGTACAGCCATATTTCTTCTGCGCGAGAGCGATACAATGAATGGGATTTTTTCTGACTTCATCCGCTGAAATATTTAGTAAACGCGCAAGCTCGCCTTCATGGGGAGTCAAGACCCAGTTGTGTGGTATCACAGGATTTTTTATTTTGGATAACAGAGTCAGTCCATCGGCATCTAGCACTACATTTGATAATTTTCGCTTTATAAAATAGTATAATTTGGCTTTAGCTTTTGTTGAAATTCCCATTCCCGGTCCAACAATGTACGCGGTTGCATTTATGTTTTTAAATAAATTGATTTTTGGTTTTAAAAATAAAATATCTGGATGCTGCAACAGTTGCTTGCTGGTCCATTCCAGCATTAGGTATGTGTAGCCGGCACCTATGCGGGTCGCAGCCAAAGCGGCAAGTAGGCCGGCTCCGTACATTCCATTTGAGCCAGCGACTATCACTAGTTTTCCGCCATGAATTTTATTTGAGGTTTTAGTTCGCTTTGGTAGGTTCTTTCGAACAAATGCCGCAGTAATAGCCTTTGGTTTCATAGCATTGAGTTTGAACGTAGAAAAAAGATTTGTCCACAAAAGGGGACAAGACGCGAGACAAATAAGGAGTTAGCCACAGAGACCCCAGGCTCAGCCTGACTTTCCGTGGCATTAATTGTGCAATCTTTTTATACTTATGAGGCCGGACGATCACGTATTTTTTTTGCCGATACGTTTTTAGCCGCAGGGCCCGAAACAGTTTCAACAGAAAAAAATGGATTCTTTTTTTCGATGTTTTTAAAAAAAGGTTATGCATTTTACAAAAAAATAGGAGCTCGCCATTTGCGTATAACAAAATTGGCGGTGACGGTGATCGACTATTTCCATGATATGGTTAAAGTGCAGTATAACGCCAACTATGTAAAGAAGACGGGTGAACCGGTTTCTGTGGATTTTGAAGTTACTTATTTTGTGCAGCATCCAGATGAGGTTCCAAAAATATTTGGATTTGTCGCTGGCGATGAAATGCGTATGTATAAAGAGGCCGGTTTGATCTAGGCGCGAATAGCTTGAAAGTAACGTTTAAGAGAATCATATAGGGCGTCAAAAGCTTTGGGGTCGTCTAGTCCTTTTAGAATTCCGTAAATTCCTTCATGAGTCATGACGATAAAATAGGCCACGTGCCGAGTGTTAACGTCGGCTTTTATCTGGCCGTCCTTCTTCGCTTTTTTTAGTAGCATATCTGTTTCTTCGATCCATAAATTAAGAGCGATTTGTAAACGTTTTCTAAAGCCTTCATCAATAGGGGACATCTCCTGAACTAAGTTATTTAAAGGGCAACCAAGTCGTAGGTTCTCCATGCTTGATTTTCCAATCAATGTTTTCATTTGCTTTAAAATGCCATCAAGAGGATTTTCGTAATCAGCCAGAGGCGAAATCCAGCGATCAATAATCATAGGTTTAATAACATCACCGTGACTGAACACTTCCATAAAAGCGACGTCTAAAATTTCTTTTCTGGTTTTTTCTAGATCTCTGCCTTTTCGCATGTTGAAAGTCTAGCAAGTTGACCTCGATTTGACAACATACTATTTGGTATGTTGTGGCAATCTGAGCAAAGGGGCTCAATATGAAAAAACATATGGTGATACTGACGGCGAAGTCGGGTGCATGGGAAAATTTATGACCACATTGATCGATTGTGAAGCAAAGACAAACTGCAAATTAAAATCGTTTCTGGCATTTTCGTTGCATACTCGTTATTTAATGTACGTTGTATGCGTGCCCTGCGATGCAAGAGATTAGGTCTTTAGGGTTTATTGGTTTTGTCAGATGATCAGTGTAACCCACAGATAAACATTTTTTTCTGACCTCACTCATCGCATGGGCAGTAAGTGCAATAATTGGTTTTTTGTATCCGCTTTCACGTAACCTTTGTGTAGCTGTGTAGCCATCCATAAGAGGCATCTGCACATCCATTAGAACCAAATCATAATTTCCATTCATCGCTTTTTCAAAACCATCTAAACCATTTTCAGCTGACTCAAGAAGAGCACCCGCTTTAGTTAAAAAATGCCAAATCAAAAGTTGATTGTCGGGAGCATCGTCTACCACTAGAACTTTCACATTTTTTAATAGTAGGCCACCTTCGGTAAGGGCCCCGATCGTGACATTCTTCTTTTTTTCCACCACTTCAGGTGGCATTTCCCGTTTTTCTGGACAATCATCAAAAGTGAATAAGAACGTACTTCCTAAATTAGGAATCGAAGATTTAATAATGACATTGCCACCTAATGCCTTGGCAAGCTTTCTTGACAACGCCAGGCCTAAACCGGTTCCGCCAAAGCGTCGTGTGGTAGAGGGTTCACCTTGAACAAACATCTCAAAAATTTTTTCTTCTTGTCCCGGGTAAATTCCTAAGCCTGTATCGGTGACCTCAAAGGCCATAAGTTCGCGGTCATTTTGAGTTTTCAATATTAAACTTCTTATAGTCACTGAACCATTTTCGGTAAATTTAATCGCATTGCTGACTAAATTGGTAAGAACCTGTCGGACCCTAACTGGATCTGAAACCATTTCTTCAGGCGTCGACAGATCGGCAAGATATTTAAGATTTAAGTTTTTTTCTTTGGCCTTAACCTGAAATAGAGAGACGACATCTTCAGCAATTTGTTTTGGCTTTGTTGCTAGGAACTCAGGCCTTAAATGGCCAGCTTCTACTTTGGATAAATCGAGAATATCATTAATAATAAATTCGAGCTGCTGGCCATTTTTGATTAAGATATCTACGCATCTAAGTCGTTCTTCCGTAGACAAATTTTCTTCGCGTAAAAGATCTGCGAAGCCAATCATGGCACTCAGCGGACTTCTGATTTCGTGAGACATGTTAGCTAGAAATGCAGATTTTAATTCATTAGCACGTTCGGCTTCTTCTTTAGCGAGGCGATATTTCGCGATGGCTACAACTTTTTCGGTTACATCTATGATCGTTGAAAAGAGTCCTACTATTTTTCCGTCGGCATTTTTATAAGGTTGACAGACAAAATCAATGAAAAGGTTTTTTGAAGTTCCATCTTGACGGTACACTTCGAAGGGAAATTCTTTTCCGTCGAAAGGTTTGCCGTTTAGGAACGCTTCATCCAGAAACGGCTTAAAGCCTTGCGCTAAGACTTCGGGGAGGGCATCAAAAACTGATTTGCCTATTAAGTCTAATTCAGAAACACACACCAAGTCGGCATAGAGAGGATTGGCTAATTTAAACACATGGTTCGGTCCTTCCAATACGCACACCGCAACCGGCGCTTCCATAAAGAAAGCATACGACTGAGTCGGATCCATTTGTAAAATTCTATCCCCAACAAATTTCGACATAGACCTTTCTAGCTAGGTAGCAATTAAAGTAAAGAGGTTTTGTCCCATAATTGCATCCTAATAGCAAATCCAGTTTATCAATTGGTCAGAACAATTTTTTTTAAAGGCGTTTGCCTAGGTTAAAAAATAAAGCAACGTGGTTTATTTTTAAATATCAAAATTAATTTATAGGTAGCCCGCCAGTCTCTGCCAGTATGACTTCTGTAATATAACTTGAGTTGTATTCCGATGCCAAAAACACATTAGCAGGCGCAATCTTTTCTGGCAGCGCAGGGCGTTTTGAGCGTGTTTTTTTGCATGGTTTCCTCCGAATCCGGAAGAACGCATATACTGTACCAACGTGAAAAATGCCCCAACAGGGCATCTTTGGATAAAGTTTATTTTAACAGATTTTCGAATTTATCGAATTGTTGCTTCCAACGATTAAAACCACCTTTTGTGTTCGATGATTAGACAACGATTGGATATGACTTTGATTCCCGCTTTCTCAGCTTTCAATTCCGCTTCAGGATGCGAAATGCCTAGCTGCAACCATAGTACTTCTACGCCGCCTGTAGCAATTACTTCCTCAACCACATCTGGAATTTTATCAGAACTTCGAAACACATCTAAAAAT
>NCGL01000062.1 GCA_002256935.1 Bdellovibrio sp. 28-41-41 | reverse complement strand
GGTCACGCAGGCCCCGGCCCTGTACATCTGTTCCTGGTCATGATTTTTGGTTTTTGCAAAGTTTGTAAATTTGTGCGGCCATTTCATCGAGACGATTTGATAGGCGCGAAAATTTTCACGCATGGAAATGCCCCCATTAAAACCGTTACCGGAGCCGGGACCTGCCTGACTGTTGACAGCGTGCCCGTCTGACCGACGCTCGGAAAGGTAATCTTAAGCGGCCTATTATTGATTTGAGGGAACGCACCTTTTATTCGGTCTATCATCTCTGGAAAAAACTAGAGCTTTAGTGAGCAACCGAGTTGTATGCCAATCGCTTCCGTTCGGAAGTGAGTTCAAAAATAGTTCTCATGCTTTCACAATAATTCCTGATGCCGAAAGTTTTTGAATAGCAACAAACGCGTAATTTAAAATCCGTGGTATGTTCATATTTATTCGAGGTGAACGATGTCCAAAAAATCCTTTTTGAAGGGACTTACTAATTTAATTCTTGATGAAAACTTGCAGGACCTAGTGGCCAGCGAGCGCGAGATTTTGACGGAGACAATTATTTACATTCGCGAGGTGGATTGTCGCAAAATGTTTCTCTCGTTCGGATACCCCAGTTTGTTTGAATATCTGACTAAACGTATCGGTTATTCCAATGCCAGTGCCCAACGCCGCATTGATGCCGCTAGGCTAACTCAGGATGTCCCGGAAGTAATAGAACACCTAGAATCAGGTGAGATCAATTTATCGCAAATTTCTGTGATGGCCCATTTAATCCGGCAAGCCGGCAAGGTCTCGCAAAAAGTAGATGGGGAAACAAAAGAGAATTTGGTAAATACAATCGCGGGGAAAGATTTAAAGCAAACCGAAGTTATCGTCAGTAGAACTTTAAATATTCCGATTCAGGAAGGAACCAAAACCAAACACCAAAAAGATGAGTCTGTGCGGTTTGAGATTACACTTACGAAAGAGCAGTGGAGAAAATTTAATCAAGCTAGAGACGTTCTTTCAAATTCACTTCCAAACGGAAGTGACTGGAACAACTTGATTGAATATATGTGCGACGACGTGATATTGAAAAAAGACAAAGCAGCACCAAGGAAAATAAGGGCATCAAAGGTATTCGAAGCGAAAACTGCAAAAACTGATTTGAATTTTGATCGGGACCAAGTACATCTTGGCAGAGAGGCCATTCCAAAATCTATCCAGCGCGAGGTTTTCTCGCGCGATAATTGCTGCCAGTTTCAAAGTAAAATAACCGGACATAAATGCTCTTCGACTTGGAATCTCACGCTTGATCATATACAGCCAGTGTGGGCTGGCGGCAGAAACTCAGCGGAGAATCTCAGAGTTTTTTGTGCGAGTCACAACGCCGAAGTATATCGCGAGCAAACAGGGACTCGGTTGGTTTGAAACTTAGAAATTTAGATTTGAACTTTTCTGCCCCCCGCGCGAAAAAGGCGGGAGGATGAAAACGAGTCACGCAACGACCATGGTTGCGTAGCGCGATTTAGTGATTTTATTTTGAAACCAAACCCATTCCTTTTACAATTTCAATGGTGGCATTTCTCAGCCTAGGCCCAGCGGGTTGCTCTTGATCTTTGAGGTCGGACGCATTGGCCGCGAAAACGTAAGTCTTTGAACCAGATTTTAGAATTCCAACAAAGTTGCCAATCATCTTGTCAGCACGATTCATACATGCATGGCCGACAAGACATCCCGTTCCGGTTTTTCCATACAATTCCGAGCCATCGATTTTTTTAATAAAAATAATTTTTTTGGTTAGGTTCATAGTTTTTTTGGAAATTGGCAATTCTTCTTTCCAAAGTTTAGCAATGAAAGAGCTTTGCTCGTGCGCAGAGATTTTTAAACTTGAAGTGACCCATGCGTCCTTTAAACCGCCTGAAAAATCAGTGTTACCGTAATTAAAATTACTGAGAAACTGTTTGATGTCCTTTTCTCCGACTTGAGGCATGATCCATTCAGTCACCCATTTCACCGAATCACTCATCCAAGTGAACGGCGTCTGATCACGATTTTCTTCGGGGCGTCCACGCTTTACTCCGTCCCACTTGATGGTCTGATTTTCATCTTTCAAAATTCCTTTTTCGAAGGCCATTAAGGATGCCGCAATTTTAAATGAGGAACACGGAGTAAAACGCTCCTTGCATCGCTGAGGATTGTATTCCGCAAGCACTTTTCCTGTCTCAAGCTCAGAAATCAAAACACAGGCATCGCGATCATGAAATATTTTTTCAAAATTAAATTCAGCATTTGCCGAAACGGAAAGTAATAAAGCGTAAAATGCAATTTGTATAGTTTTCATGCATAATAGATTAAGGAAAAAACGGAGGCCTGTCTCGCCGAAACAGCTTCACACCGAACCGGAGCTTGCTCAAAAGATACAGCTAACTCAAACCCAGCATTCTTCCATTCGATTAATTTATTTTCCATTTCCGAGTTGTAATACCCACTCATAGATACCCAATGACATTTATTCACGGGCACCATTTCTTGATCATTCACCGGATCTTCCAAGCTACGCTCGATCGATGCGATTAACTGACGACGATAGACATTGCCCTTCACATATTCCGCTCGCTCTTGACATGAGAATCCGCCTTCGTGAACGCAGCTGTAATATTCAGTCGAGTATAAATCAGTAACTGATTCCATAGAAAACGTAGAATCGGGAGCTTCATAGCAGAACATATAACGGGCCTCTCGTGGCTCAAGACCGAAATAAGTTTCAAAGTCATCTGAATACGGTGGATTATACCAAAGACCGCCAAACAGACGTTCTAAGTTCTTCTTATCGTTTGCCATCCAATTAGAAATATTTTGCTGCTGACGAGCCGACATCGGCGAATCTGGATACATTTTTATATTGGCTTGATTTAAATATTTCAAAATCGCCGTGCGTGATGGCGCCACATAATTTTTTGGGTCCGACTTGTTAGTGATCGCGCAACCTAGTTCCATAATTTTTAGTAGCTGAGTCGCTTTCAATGACAGCGGAATCGCTAAGGGTCGCTGATCGATTTGACAATTCATGCAAGAAACAACGTTAAGAGGATCTTTCGTGCACTCACCTTTCTTGTAAGTCACCGGGAATACAGTGCCCGTATCAGGATCTACAATCGGGTCCTCGGGTTTTGGATTGCCCACATCTGTGTTGCCACCGGGGTTACGAGCCACTTCGTTGCCTGGCGCTGCAGCATTTCCTGAATCTATTTCGTCCGCCCGAAACTTAAATTCATTCATGCAACCAGCTAGAAATACAATGAAACTTATAAAAATCATCATTCGCTTTTTCATACCTCTATTGTCGTCGCGATGGCGCAAAACTTGAATTAAAATTTGACTGGATCACGGACTAGAATAATGTATCTATAAATTTTCACTTGCTGAAAAATGGAGATGAAAACCATGGCTAAAAAATACTTCGCATTGGCTGCTGCCGCATTGTGTTTAGTGATTGCTTATGCTGCTCATCTGCATAGCCGGGAAGACCGTGTGCTCAAGGCTCCCCTGTCGTTTCGAAAATCCATACTGGACGTGCATTCCCACCTGGCCTGTTTGAATAATCCGGGCTGTTATATCCGCCCTGGATTCAGAAATATGTTTAAATTTAAAATGTACATGAAGGCTTCTGGACTAGAGTCTACAGACTTAGATCGCCCCGACGTCGACGAAATCATGGTCAACGCCTACATTAAGCGACTGAATGAATCGGAATTATATTCGAGCGCTATCGTTTACGCCCTTGATGGCTTTTATGATGAGTACGGTGATTTAGATAAAAACAAAACAGATATTTTAATTCCGAACGATTACATCTATGGCGTCACTCAAAAAACTAGCAATTTATATTTCGGCGCCAGCATTAACCCGAACAAAAAAGATGCAATTGCAGAACTTGAAAAAGTTCACAGCCAAGGTGCCAAACTCATCAAATGGATCCCTTGTGTCATGGGCATCAATTTGAAAAACCCTCCTCCACATGTCGAGAAATTTTTAGATAAAATGAAAGAACTCAACATGCCTCTGGTGACTCACACTGGTTTTGAAAATACGTTTTCATGGGCTGATATGGACTACTGCGATCCCAGAAGTATCGAAACAGTTTTAAACAAAGGCATCACTGTCATCGCCGCACACGCTGCTATTTCTGGAAAATTTGATAATAAACCAGGGTTCACTTACTTGGCAGATCTAGCTCAAAAGTATCCCAACTTATACGTTGATAATTCAGCCGGTCTTTTTGTAAATCGCATGGGTTTCTACAAAGATATTTTCTTAACTAATTTTCAAGGCCGCACACTTCAAGGTACTGACTACCCCCTGAGCTACGTTGGCTTCGCTGGTTTCCAAGCCATCAGCTTGAGCCAGTTCAAAACTGAGATGTTGCCATTTTGGTACCAGTACGCAAAACAAACCAAAAACGTTCATGATTTAGAAGCCGCCATTAAAATTGGCTTAGGAACTACGCTCGACGACATAAAGCTGAGCTACAAGGTCTTTGATATTCCGTATAAGTCGCAAGCACAGTAGTACCACCTAGGTCTAGCTATTCACGTTACTAAAAATAGTCATTAACCAATGGCTAGCAAAGCATTAAACTATCCCAATGAAGTCTGTGGGCATAGACATTGGGTCGTATTGCGTAAAGGTAATGGAGATTAGTTCTTCATCTAAAGGTTTTCAGCTTGTTCATTTTTACACTCATGAACTGACGATGAAAGCCAATACGGATACGCATTTCGAAGTCATTGAATTTATTCGTGGTTTAAGTACAAAGTATGATCTTAATCAGACTCAATTTGTCGTGGGCATTCGCCAAGACAAAGTCGCCGTTCGCCAGAAGACATTTCCTTTTATCGAACGAAATAAAATCGCCCGTACGTTGCCTCTAGAACTTGAAGACGAAATTCCGTTTTCAATCGAGAATGCCGTTTTTGATTTTAAACTACAAAACATTACGCCGCCAACAGCTGAAGTCCTTGCGTTTGCTGTAAAAAAAGAAGAAGTCGCTCGGATCGTTCAAGTCATGAAGGAATGCAATATCCAAGCAGATATCGTGTCGAACGAAGGCAGTGCGTTTGCCAATTTGATCGAAAAATGGAACGAGCCGATCGTTCCTAGGCTTGCAGTAACGTCGACCAACGTTGTTCTAGATGAAATCACACAAATCGCTTCTAAAAAAGTAACTCTCATTTTAAACATGGGACATTCGCACACGCTGGTTTCTATTTTTGATGCGGGAAAATTAATTTCAGTTCGCACCATCTTGTGGGGCGGAAAATATATTGGCGAAGCGATCGCTAAAAAATACAATCTGCCGCTATCCGATGCACACAAGGAACTAGAATCTAAAGGTTTCATCCTAACAAAAAAGCAAGAGCTGTCTCCGGAATCAAAAGCATTCTCTGATATTATTTCACGCGGCGTTCGTGATTTCATCCGTGATCTACAAATTTCAATTCTAGAAATCAAATCTGAGCACGGTTGCGAAATTGGTAAAATTGAAATCACAGGTGGCATGAGTTTAGTTCAAGGCATGGCTCCGTATCTAACTCAAAACCTAGAAGTCCCATGCAACCGAATGAACGTTCTAGATTCTTACGGCCAAATTTATTTTGAAAAAAATGATTTAAACGATGTTCGCTGTGCAATTTCACTTGGCTTAGCGATTGAAGGTATTAAAAAGCCTCGTAATCCAGCTACTAATTTTTTGAAAGATGAATTCGCGGTTAGAGATACGCGCCTTCAGGAATTCTGGGGCAGCTGGGCAGCCACGTTACAAGTCATGTTTTCGGTTTTCGTTCTGTTGTTCGTTTGGTCGATGTTACGTGTGGATTTTTCTGATGTCTTAAACGCAGATGTCGGCGCAAAACTAAAAGTCGCCGCTCGCGATGCTTTAGGGCTTTCGGGAAAAACATCGGGACAAGTCAATATCGCTAAAGCCCTTAAGAACAACAAAGTCACTGTGTCTGATTTCAAATCGGCAGAAATATATTACCAAATGAACTCAGCTATCGAAATTCTTAAAAAACTATCAGACACTTTGCCATCAAAAGTCAGCGCACAAATCGATATCGTGCGATTTCAAGTTCTAGATCAAGCTTTGGTCGTTGAAGGCTATGTTCAAAATGCTCAACAGCGCGAACAAGTATTTGAATCACTTAAACCGCTAGCTCTGAATGAAACGGTTCAGCGAAACCCAGGCAGTCTACCCGCGTTTGGAACAAAAGTTCCCTTTTCATTTTCAATGAACGTAGATCGCGGTATCAAAAAAGTGGGAAAATAATTAATGGCTTTTGACGACTTAAAGGAAAATTTAAAAAACCAATTTGTGCAAATCGGTGAACGCATCTCTAATTCACGATTGTACGTCGTTGTTAGCGAACGCTATGAGAATCTTAATTCGACTCAACAACGCCTAGCCAAAATTATCTCGTTCATTTTATTACTGGGACTATTCGTATATTTCCCAATGGATTATTTTCTAGTTTCCCTTGAAAACGAAACGGCTTTTGAAGGAAAACGAAAATCCATCAAAGACATCATTAAATCAGAACGTGAAATCACCGCTCTACCTGATATCCCTCGCCCACTTCCCGCTGAAGCCTTTAAATCTAGCGTGGATTCGCAATTGAAAGAAATGAACTTATTGCCCGAGCAAATCAAACAAGTGAGTATTAACATGCAACCTAGCGCGGGTATGATTCCGCAAAACAAAATGCAGTATGGGATCGATATCACTGTTAATAAAATCAATTTAAAGCAACTGACTAATTTAGGTTCTAAATTGCAAATCATTCACCCGTCCGTAAAAGTAAAAGACCTTATTGTGACCTTAAACAGAGAAGATGCTCGTTATTTAAATGCTGATTTCCACTTGGTGGCGTTAAATATTCCGGAATACAAAGCGCCAGAACCGCCGCCACCAGAAACGAAAAAGAAAGGCAAACGCCCATCTAAAACAGATACTAACGAGGAACAATAATGGCTATCTTCACACAGCTAAAAAATCTTTTCGTTTTTTTGTTTATCAAAAATCTGTTTAAAATTATATTCGTAATTGTTTTCTCGGTTCTATTCTTTGTTATTTTATTTCCTAAAAATGAACTCAGCGATTTTATTTCTAAAACCGTTGCCGATCAGACGCGAAATCAAGTGAATCTAGCATTTGAAGACATGTCGTTCACTAGCAACCTTGGCGTGCAATTGGATCAAGTGTTTTTCGAAATGGCTGGGCGTCCTCCAATCACTTTGAAAGAATTAATCGCCAGTCCCGATCTAATGGCCGCTTTAAATCGCAAACCATACGGCCGCATAAAAATGACTGGCTTGTTTAATGGTGACTCCGAAATTTCAGTCAGCAAACACAAATCTGAAAATGGCGACAACAAAGCCGATCAAAGCATGATCGCCGTCACGGCCAATCAAGTGGACTTAATGGGTTTGAAATCATTCCTAAAATTACCGTTTGAAATGCACGGCCGTGCGGATCTTAATACGAAAGCTATTTCTATATTCCAGTTAACTCCACCCACTGACGGAACGGCTCAACCACCGTTTACTTTGGTAGAAATTCCTGAGCTTACATTAACCGTAAAAAACTTTGATATGCCGCCATTCACGCTGGAACAAGGCATGGCTCTACCATTTAATGTCCCGGGTTTAAAACTGTCAGAAATCGTTTTAAAAGCGCGTCTGTATGACAACACCTTTCAAATCCAAGAACTTCAATTAGGCCGCGCTAATGATGAATTATCGGGCACTATTAAGGGTAATATCACGATGATGAAAGGTCCGATGATGATGCCCGAGGGTTATGAAATCACGACCGACCTTAAAATGCGCCAGAGTTTTCACGATAAAATAAGCCTTCTTTTGCCTATTTTAAATGCTAATCGCTTTGTAACCCCATTTGCCGGAGGATATAGTTTTAAATCCAAAGTTTCATGGCGCATGGGCCGAGCCATGCCGTCGTTTGATTCGGCGCGATAATCCGAAATTTAGTCCCTCTAAAAATTGATACAACATAATTTTATGTAGTAGTCTGTTTTGCTCTTGCAACTCAAGGTGTAAGTCATTAAGCCTTGAACATTCGCTTAATTAATTTTTTAAAGGAGTCCAAACATGGCTGGAGTTAACAAAGTTATCATCGTTGGCCGACTAGGCAACAACCCAGAACTAAAAACACTATCACCAGGTAACATGGTAGCTACATTTTCAGTAGCGACTAGCGAATCTTGGGTAAAAGATGGTCAAAAACAAGAACGCACGGAATGGCACCGTATTGTAGTTTGGGGCAAACAAGCTGAAAATTGCTCAAAATATTTAGCAAAAGGTCGCCAAGTTTACATCGAAGGCCGCCTTCAAACTCGCCAATGGGAAGATCAACAAGGCGTTAAGAAATACTCTACAGAAATCGTTGCCAACACGGTTCAATTCCTTGGCAGCAACAATGAGCAATCTGCTGGCGCGGGCGCTGGTAACAGCAACTACAGCAATAATCACAGCGATGATTTCCAAGCTCAAGATTTCGGACCAGAACCGAAGTTTGATACTAGCGAAGAAATTCCTTTCTAGTTTAGTGTTCGTCACGACATTACGAAGTGTCTTTTTCAAACCCACTTTCCTTTTGGAAATGTGGGTTTTGTTTTTTCAAGAGACTTCTTAGGTCGTCGGAAGGGGTTTGGGACGCGGAGGCTGTTCCGGTACGGTTTTGGATATAGTATATCGCGCTATTCAGAATTATTACGATCGCCTCGCATACGCCGAGTTTTCTTACTATTCCGTTCCATGCGAATTACTATAGCCGTAACTTAAACCCTACCGGAACAGCCTCCGCGTCCCAAACCCCTTCCGAAAAACCGAACCGAACTTCTCGCTAAATTAATTCTTCTATTCTCCAAGATCTTGGTGAATACTAAAACCACGATGCGACTAAAGATTTTACTTTCCATCCTCACACTCCTCTCAGCGACAAATTGTTCGCTCTACAAATCGCAAGGCCGTCGTAATTTTGAAACCGATGTTCCAACTCGTGTCCCCATTGCCGTCGTTTTCCACTGCCCTAACAGCATTTCTGCCAGCGGTCCTGAAGAAATCATCGAGTGGGAAACGCTGAAAATACTGTCTCCCGATTTGACAGTACAAGAAAGTATCGACAATCAGACTGTCGTACTTTTGGCTAGCACTGTTTCCCCTCAGAGAA
Organism: Bdellovibrio sp. 28-41-41; assembly: GCA_002256935.1. Taxonomy (GTDB): domain Bacteria; phylum Bdellovibrionota; class Bdellovibrionia; order Bdellovibrionales; family Bdellovibrionaceae; genus UBA2316. Next base: position 20,987 of record NCGL01000062.1, on the reverse strand, counting down.
CGTGTATTTCCGAAGGTCTAGATTTGACGGAATATCAGAAAAATTTCACTTATTGAGTGTCTCATTTGAATACCTGGCCTTGAGAAAATCTCTTAATAAACGATACTGAAAGTATGAGAATTTCATACAGCGTTATTTTAACAACATTATTAGGTCTTGCTTCTTCTCAGGCGTATACCCTTCAGAAGACAAGTTCAACGGCGGTCATTTTCCAAACTGACGGAAAACCAGTCAGCGAGAATCAAGATTTCTATATCGTTGATCAATCCAATAAAGCGAAAGTTTTAGTACGCGTTGAAAAATTTAATTCAAAACAAGCTAAAGCAAAAGTTATTAAAGGTAATATCACTAGCGTTCAAGTGGGCATGTCACTACGTCCTGTTCGCACGCCTGCCAGTGTGCAAGGAGCTGACGGTCAAATGGCCACAGCGATAACGACAAAATCTAAATCAAGAAATACTTGGGGTTTGATGGCGTCTTATATGATGAGCTCAATGAATGCTAAGTTTTCGTACGGTGGTGCTAATCAAACTGCGGCGATGACTGGCTCTTCGGTTGGTCTACTTGGTTTCTACGACTACACTTTAAATAAAAACTTACAGGTTCGTGGAATGGGTGGCTTAGAAACGTTTGATGCGAAACAAGCTAAAGAAACAAACGTTTGTGACAAAGGCGCATCTGCTGAATGTAATGTAAAAATCAATTATCTATCTTTATATGCTATGGGTAAATACAACCTAACTAAAACTAAAAATAAATTTTGGATTGGTGGCGGCTTAGGATACTTACTAGCAGTGGGTAAATCGTCTTCTGTTCTTGATACAAGTTTAATTACGTCTAACCAAGTGCTAACGCTTGGCTTAGGTCTAGATATCGGTTCTGGTACTAAGAACGTAATCCCTGTGTCACTTGACTACTCGCTGTTCCCGTCATCTGCGACGGTAAGCGCCAGTATCATAAGCCTAAAAGTTGGGTTTGGTTTTGGTCAGTAAATAGACCCAGTTTAGTACCACTAGCAGAACCACTCCATTCATACGACAACCCTTTACTTAGCTTCGCACCAAGCGTATTATTTTTAAATGCCACTTTTCGAATACAAGGGAATCACACAAGCTGGAAAAAACAAATCTGGCGTCATCGATTCCGAGAATATTAAATCTGCCCGATTGAAATTAAAAAAAGATGGCATATTCGTAACCGACATTCGCAACAAAATAAAAGCAGCCTCGAAAAAAAATTCCTCTGGTTTATTCCAAGCCTCCGTTCCGATCAAAGATTTAGCCTTGATGACTCGTCAGTTAGCGGTGCTGATTAAATCGCAAATTCCACTTGTGGATGCCTTAGCCGCGGTCAGTGAGCAAGTAGAACACCCGGCCCTATCACAAGCATTAGCCGATTCAAAAAATATGGTTAATGAAGGCAGTCCGTTTTATAAATCGCTCGCAAAATATCCACACATCTTCGACAACATTTATGTCTCGATGTGTGAAGCGGGCGAGATGTCAGGTAGCTTGGATGTTATCCTTTTACGTTTAGCGGATTTTACAGAATCATCTGCGCGCCTTCGTCAAAAAGTGTCGAGCGCGTTGACCTACCCGATTATAATGCTTGTTGTGGTTTTCATTATCGTAATGGGTTTATTCACGTTTGTTATTCCAAAGATGATGACGATCTTTGAATCGGCACCAGAACTGCAACTGCCATGGTACACATTAGTGATCGTACAGATCTCGCAAATCATGACAGATTTTTGGTACATTATTCTGACCGTTATTATTGGCTCGTACATTTCATTTATGGCGTGGAAAAATTCGGCAGAAGGTCGTCCTCGTTGGGATGCTATTTCGTTACGTCTCCCTGTGTTTGGTCCGATCATTCGCATGGTAGCGGTTGCTCGCTTTACGCGAACGTTGGCAACACTTCTAACCGGCGGCGTGCCTATGCTTGGTGCACTTGATATTGTACGTAACGTTGTAAATAACGCGGTTATTGCAAAAGCCGTCGATGAAGCTCGCGGTAATATTTCCGAAGGGGAAAGCATCGCCGGTCCTTTGTCACGGTCGGGGCAATTTCCCCCAATCGTTATCCACATGGTTAAGATTGGTGAAAAAACAGGCGAACTAGAGAACATGCTAACTCAAGTATCTGACGCTTATGATTTTTCTGTGCAAAATAAAATAGATGGCATCACGGCATTAATTACGCCGATCATTACAGTTATTATGGGTGTGGTAGTCATGATTATCGTACTGTCTATTATTATTCCTATGTTTGAGATGACAAATTTAGGTAATTAGATTTATAATTTTTTAATCTTGTTAAGGAGAGGCTTGTTTTATGAAAATTTCTAAAAATCGAAAAGGTTTTACACTCGTTGAAATTATGATCGTTCTTGCGATTCTTGGTTCTATCTTCGCATTATTAGCCGGTCGATTTGCTGGCGCTCGTGATAAAGCTAAAGTGAAAGAAGCAAATATCCAAATGGGTCAAATCTCAAACGCGCTCGCTAATTACAATTTAGATTGCAACAAATACCCAGCTTCACTTGATGGTTTGAAAAAAGCCGATGATTGCAAAAACTGGGGACCAAATGCTTACTACCAAGGAAAATTGGAAGACCCATGGAGTAAACCATTTCACTATGAAATTTCAGGTTCAGAGTTTACATTGAAATCTCTTGGCAAGGACGGAAAAGAGGGCGGCAGTGGATTTGATAAAGACCTTACTTGGGGCGAAGAAGAAGGCGGCGAAGCCGCAGCAGCACCAGCTAACTAGATCCTCCGATCAGCGCGGTTTCACTCTAATTGAAATTCTGATCGTCCTGGGCATCATCTCGGCGGTGATTGTTCTTGGGTTAGGTCGCGTTCGTAAAAATGATAACAATATTAGAACTACCTTTCGAGAGATGACTGTTCTCTCGAAAGAAATTCGTAATCAGGCTCGTCTGACTCAGACCTTCTTTCGCTTGATGATAGAGATCAAACCCGATCAGTCCCGTTACTGGGTCGAAAAAGGTAACGCGATAGAATTGAAAGATCCAAAACTAGAATTAAAAGCTCAAGACGATCAAGATACCAGTAGCAATAAAAAGAAATCATCTTTTACATTATTTAAGAAGCTCACCAAGAAAGAAAAAATTCTGCCGAAGGGAATCAAATTTAAATCGCTCGAGATTCAAAATTCTGAACCGCTTCTTTGCTGATCAATCCCCTAACCGGTATAGTAGATATTGCGGACGAAGAAATCAGCCTAAAGGATGTAATAAAACGCCATGAATAAACGCAGCCGACTGAAACAATCAGGCTTTACATTGCTAGAAGTTTTGATCGCACTGATCATTCTAGCATCTGGCGTGATGTTACTGGCGCAATCTTGGAGCAGTTCTTACAATCGTATTCGCAAAACCCAAAAAAATGTCGAGATCGCTGCCCTACTTGAACGTAAGCTTGCCGAAATCGATATGAAGTACCGCGGTAAATCCATAGACTCAATACCAGAAACCGAAGCCGATGAATTCGAAGGCTTCCCCGAGTACAGCTGGAAACTAGAATCCAAAAAATTTGAAATGCCAGATTTGACAGCGATACTGATCGGGCGTGAAGGCGGCGTCGATCAAATGATGAGTCAGTTGATGAAACAATTTTCGGACCATCTGTCGGCCTCTATTAAAGAAGTTAAAGTCACTGTTGTGTACAAAGTGAAAGAAAAAGAATTCGAATATTCGGCAACCTTGTTGTTTGTTGATTATGACAAACAGTTACCACTACCCTCGATACCCGGTGGTGGCTGATGAAAATCAAATCGCAATCTGGTTTTACCTTAATTGAAGTTTTGATTGCTGTTGCCATTATGTCGTCACTCGGATTACTCGCCGGGCAAACTATCAAACAAGCCATTAAACAGAAAAAAATTATCCAAGAGATGGTGAATGATACGTCTCGTTTGCGTGACGGTGTTAAAATTTTTGAAAAAGATGTGCAGCTGGCCTATCATCACCGCGATTGGGAAAAAGAGATCAAGGAAATAGCCAAGAAAAATAAAAAAGCAGCTGCTAGCGCAACTCCGGGTGGCCCGGCCGGCGCGGGTGTACCTGGCGCAGCCCAACTCGCGCAGCCTCAGCAATTGTTTGATTCGAATGGAAATGTAATTGCAGAACAAGAAACTCCGGCCGAAGCGCCACGAAAAGATCCAACGACTCAGTTCATAGGTAAAGAAAATGAAATTAATTTTGTTACGATGAATACAGGTCGAATTATGAAAGATATGCCGCAGGCTGATTTTATAGAAGTCGGTTATGCACTCAGAGACTGTACGACGTTTTCTGAAAAGAAAGCCACCAAGTGTTTATTCCGCCGCGTTTCACCTTGGGTGGATGAAGATGTTACTAAGGGCGGCGAAGAATATCTGCTGATCGAAAACATCACTGAATTTAATTTACGTTATTTAGGTCGGGGTAAACAAGATTGGAATAGAGACTGGCGCACAGATTCAGGCGGCGATGGCGCCACCAAAGGAAACTTTCCTTGGTTAGTTGAAATATCTATCACCTATCAAAAAGAGCCAGAAAAAGAAAAGTCTAAAAAACATTCGATGCAATTAGTGATTCCTATTCACTTCCCGAACAACAAAGAAGAATCAGGCAGCAGCGATTCGTCTGGATCGACCACTGGCACGCCTGCTGCTACGACACCGGCAACAACGGGCGGACCTGCCGGCGCCCCAGCTGGCGGAGGAGTTACCAATTGAATTTTTTTAATGTAAAAATATTTAATCGCACAACAAAAGACTATATTGCTAAAACTAACAACAATCGCGGGATTGCCATGATTACAGCGATTGCGGCGTTATCTTTAATGACCTACTTAGCGATGGGTGAAAGCCTACTATGCGACTCGCAGTGGAATTGATTTGTCATTATTGCGTATTAAGGTTTTCCAGACCGTGCAGCAGAAATTGGGAAAAAGCTTACCTCAAAATGGTATGCTTGATCAGATTTGGCAGTTCCCTTTAATTTGGCCACTAGAGTTACCGGACGGACTGAATGCCGTCGACAAAGATATCGTAAAAGATAAAACGAAAGAATCTTTGCTAGATGCCGCCTTTGCTACAAAAATTACGGATGAAGGCTCTAAGATCGATGTCACTAATTTAGCTTCCCCGTCCGAAACATTGCGTGAAATCACAAAAAAACAATTGATCGCATTGTTTGAAAATAAAGTTAAAAACGACGAAGAGTTTTCTAAGAATTATAATGGTTATCGCTTTGACACATTGATAAACAATGTCGCCGATTGGATGAGTACAAAAAATGAAAGTCTAAATGGCGGTGATAAAAAAGCGGGTTACAAAGACCGTGGCACCGATACGTTTCCTCCCAATCGAAACTTTCGTACGATCCAAGAACTTCGTTTAGTCACAGGCATGACGGATGAGTTCTATCAAATATTAGAACCGCAAATCACTATCTACGGTGTGAAAGGTCTAAATCCTAACTCAGCGACCTCTGAAGTTTTGCAATCCATTGATCCGACAATCACAAAAGATGTCGCAGCCGAAGTCATAAAGCGTCGCCAAGACCCGCAATTGGGACCATTCAAAGACGCAGCTGCCTTTTGGGAATTCTTAGACCAAAAAGGCGCTCGTGTTTCAATTAACAAAGAAGAGTTCCCGATTAATACAGATAGCTTCAGTAGCTTTCGCATTAGTTCAATTGGTGAATACGGTGGTTCTAAACGAGAAATTGAAGTCATTACGTTAGATATAAATAAGGTAGCCGAGACCGTGAACGAAATTCAAAAAAAGGTCGACGAGAAAGCTCAGCCGGCCGGACTAACGACATCGCCTCCAGCAGGAACTCCGGGTGCAGCGCCTACAGCAGCAGGAACAACGCCAACCGCCGGAACTACCCCCGCACAGCAACCTATTCCCAAAGGTCCCCCACGAATCGTTTATTGGAACGAGAAATAGTGCCAGCAAAAAGTGCCAGCAAGTATTGTTCGATATACGTCGAACGACAGGTTTTCACTTTTTTAGTTTTCGTTATCAATATTCCAGTTTAGATTGACCTCATGAAAAACCTATCGACTGCTGCCATTTCCGTTTTGGACCTTGCTAAAGTTGCCGACGGCAAATCTCTAGCTGATACCTATGCTCACTCTAAACATTTGGCCCAACACGTAGAAAAATTAGGCTACACGCGGTTCTGGTTAGCCGAACATCACAACATCGAAGGCATCGCCAGCGCCGCGACATCCATATTGATTGGCTATATCGCCGAACACACAACATCGATTCGCGTCGGCTCTGGCGGCATCATGCTGCCGAATCATTCACCAATGATCATAGCCGAACAATTCGGAACATTAGAATCACTGTACCCTGGACGAATCGATTTGGGATTAGGCCGCGCCCCAGGCAGCGATCAACAAACCATGCGCGCCATCCGCGGCCGCAACGCCAGCCATGAAAATGATTTCGGCGATCTAATCGAAGAACTAAAATACTGCTTCGCCCCCGCCGAACCCGGCCAAAAAATAAAAGCCATTCCCGGCAACGGCATCAACGTCCCAATGTACATCCTAGGCTCCAGCCTCTACAGCGCCCAACTCGCAGCACGTTTGGGACTACCCTACGCCTTCGCCGGCCACTTTGCTCCAGCGATGATGATGCAAGCTTTCGATGTTTATAGATCCATGTACACACCGACAAAAGAACACCCACAACCATATGTAATGATGGGCGTCCCAGTAGTAGCCGCCGACACAGACGAAAAAGCAAAATTCCTATCGACAAGCATCCAACAAGCATTCCTAGGAATCATAAAAGGAAACCGAAAACTAAACTCCCCCCCAGTAGACGACATGGACAAACTATGGACCCCAGCAGAAAGAGAACACGTCCAATCGATGCTAGGAATGCTAGTTACAGGAAATGCAAAAACAGTCCGCGAGAAATTAGACAAATTCATCGAAGCAACTCAAGCCGATGAACTAATCATCACATCGGACACGTATTATCCTGAAGACAGATTGAGATCGTACGAATTAATCGCCCAAGCGAGGGCCTTGTAAATACCAGGCGAGCAACGCTCGCTTATCTAGAATTAAAAAATTAAACTAGAAAGAACCAAACAACAGAGCCACCAAGAAACCAAACCCGTGGTTGGGTGTGGCAAATTTCTTTTCTTTATGTGGGGCTTTGTTGTTTCAAACAACGGCCCCCGCGCCACCACAATCTCTTTTTGAAACAACAAAGCCCCACATAAAGAAAAGAACCAAGGAAAGGGTGACTGACTTTTCCCGTCACTCTTGGCACCCCCAAACGCCCCATAATAAGAAAAATTTCTTTCCCACACTGAGACAACAAAATCACAAAAATTCCGCACACTTACAAACGCCTCAAACAGACACATGGCCGACTGATTGCTCATACTATCTAGTAAGAGGTATTTATGAGAACACAAAGCTTTTATCTAAAACTAACTTTACTACTAATCACAACAGCCATGTTGTCAGCGTGTGGAGCTAGCAAAGGTACTGCAGACAACTACTCAACTTCAAGCCGACTGCTTACAACAGATGTAACGAGTATAGATACATCAAGTCGTCCTCTGGCTTATTGCAACCAAGCAACGGGCTCTACGATCTCATTTAATACGTCAACGTATCAAGATGGCGAATCAATGGATCCAAATCGCATTAACTTAAAAATCACTAAGATCCCTTCTGCTTTCTCATCTAATTTGAACTACATCGAATTCCACAAATACATGGTGAATTCATCTGGTAGCAAAATGTGGGGCGAAAGTCGTTTGACGATGAACTTGTACTCAATCGCTGATGGCAAATTATTAGCTTCTGGTATGACGTCACTCTACTGGAGAGACTTAGCATCGGCAGCTGCAAAACTTGGTGTTTCAACTCCAGATCAATTTTTCAAGAAGACTCGCATTGTGATTCAATTAGTTGATCCGAATGCTGACTACGATGCGATCACAGCTATCTATTACAACTCATCTTCTAACGCAACAGTAGCTCAACTAGATAGCTTGATCCCAGCATTCGACGCCGATCCAGCTCGCTACGCTACAGATAAAGACGGCAGTGTACGACATTCATCATTACAAGCTTTGCACCCTTTCAACGCTTACACGGGACAAGGATGGACAGCGCAGACATATCAAACGAAAGCGGCGGAGTTTTGTTCTACGATTTATACGGCACAGTAGTAACTGGCTGCCAGGCTCCAGGGCTGATTGCCTGATTTCCCGGAGTATATTAGTGCGACGATTCCTGACTAACTTCCTCAGCTTGAAGATTCTCTCCAAGACGATACCGATCCACCAAGTTCTCATCGTTCGTAGGAAACGAAAATAACAACGTATGTACGTCTGAATTATTTTCTTCCAGCGTAATGCTGATGTAGTAATAATCGTCGTATTCTGTTTCCGTGTATTCTTTGATGAACGTCACGAACACATTTCCGTCGTGATCGTTTTTTCTCCAGATTTCATCCGGTGCCTCGATCGTGTCTTCTCTTGTTTCCAAAAATTCTTTAAATTTTTCCAATGGAATATCTTTTTCTGTGCGTAACTTCAGCATCGACTTAAACAATCCAATTGATAATTCGTCGTTTTCTAAAATTGAATCGCCGTCTAGTCCTGCGAAGTGTTTGATTTCCATTTCGTGACTGAAAATCATTTCGCCATCTTTAAAGGCTTCTGCCGTTTCTTTAAATTTAGTTGGGAAGTGAGACAGTACAAATGTTGGATTACGTTCTTTTGTAGAAAGAAAAACAATCGCTACGTAGTCATAGATCAAAGTATTTTTAGTAATTGTTTTAACAAAAACATGAATAGGTGCTTTTTTAAAAAAACTTTCCATTAGCCAGATTTCATCAGGATCGCTCAGCGTCAGGTCTAGGCTTTCTTCCTCTTCAACTTGCTCTTCATCAGTGAAATCGTCAGGGCGGCGGATAGTTTGATACAACTCTTCGATGCGCTGAATTGGCTCTTCAAAAAACGTAAATACCTTGTCTTCAGAATCAAAAACTAAGTTCTTGTCTTCGTCGATCACGTATAGCTCCTGAATCTTTTTCTTGCCTCTGTTTTTAGACTTCTTCATCTGTTCATCATTACTGTTTTCATAGCGTCTATCAATAACCTTGCTGCCGCTGCGACAAGAATGACAGCGTAAGTCAATCGAAGCAGTTTTCGATTGAAATAAGTCAAAACACACATCAGCATTGAGTTAAGAACAAGCGATTGTGTTCAAGTAATAACGCTCTGATAAAACGCAAACCTATGGATGGAGGCGCTATTGTCTACGGAATCAAATAACCCGTCAGCACCCTTTGATAAAAACATGTTTCAAGAGCAGGCGTTGGAGAAAATGGAAGCCATTTTAAGCCAAGCAGCTATGGGAATTCATGTGCTTTTTGATAAGGCAACTATTACCGCTGCTTACAAAGAAGTCTCTGATGAAAAAGATTTCTATGACTTCGACAAAGTAAAAGTCATTCAAGATTCTATGACGGAACTTATTTCTAGAAAAACATACTTCGAAAAATTAGCCTACCTCCAGTCTTTAGATAAAACATCATTGGTTCTGCTTGTTCGCGCCTATTTTCATATCGTTGAAAATAACGTTCTGGCGTCCCAGCAAAAACATTAGTCGACGTATTTTATAGCAGATGCGGCTTTATAGAAGAGCCGCATCTACCATCATTCCTTCAGAATCTTAAATTGGTGCACTTCTTACCCGGTCTGTCCGTGTTAAATAATGATTTAGCCCTAACCTATAGGACTAACACTCGATTTAAATCGAAACGCAAAGTTTGATTTAACGACTATTCTTTATACAAATTTTCTATTTTACCGTTTAGTGTCGTCTATTTAGAGTTCCAAATGATTACACTTATATCATTTTTCTCGAACTCGCCAAACGACTAGTTTATGATGAAGTCTGGGTGGTGGAAAAATGCGGACGTATAATTTCAAGACAATAGCAGCTTCAATTGGTTTTGGTTTAATGGTGGGATTAAATGTTTCCTGCTCTAAAAGCGGCAACAATTCCGAAAATATTAATGGCGAGATTATACCTACGGCCCAGAACGAGGTCGTCGTAAAATCTGCCTATGATAATAATGCCTATCCGTTAAATAAACTGGTGTGTGATCCATTTGATCCAGATCCAATACCGTCGGCAAAACACGGCATCAAATCATCACTATGGTTTAGAGGCTTCAACCAGCCTATTTACCAATCAGTGATGAGCTATATTAACAATTACAGACATTCAGATCAGAGTTTATTTTTTAACTCAGTTAACGTACCTACACGCATGTTCTATGACGGTTTCCCTCTAGAATCCGGAGACGTTGTTCGTGATGATTTAGGAACTCAGCTGATCGAATACTTTGCGATGAAATTTGAATCGCAAATTGCTTTAGGTCCAAACGACAGCGAAGGCCTATATGAATTAGCGATGTTGTCGGATGACGGTACGATCTTAAAAATTAAGGATCCAGACAATGTTATCACCGATCCCAACGTTAATGGCTGGGAAACGCACATTAATAATGATGGTGATACGCCCACACGCATGAAATGTTCTTCACGTTTAATCGACATGAAGAAAGACAAAAAAATTCAAATGGAATTGTTATATTATCAAGGCCCTCGCTATCACATATCTAATATGTTGATTTGGCGCAAAGCTTCGCAAGCCGGCAAAGATGCTTACTGCAACCATTCCGGTAACACTTACTTTTTTGACCCTAATCATAGCTCGGCACCTCTTAAATGGTTGGACCTGGCAGCTCGCGGATGGAGTGTTCTATCGTCCGCAAACTACCTGTTACCTGAAAGTGGCAATACAAGCCCAGGTGATGGAGATGTGAGCTACAATCCTTGCTACAACGGCACAGTTCCAGTGATTTCGAACTTCCAAGTGATCGAACAGTTATCAAACGAAGTTTCATTCTCTTGGAAAACCGACATCAAGGCCGTTTCCATGATGATGGTTACAAACCTAGATACGGGTGAAAAAACTGTTACCCAGACGGATAACGTACTCAGAACAACACACCAAATTCTGGTGACTGGACTTAAAAACAACACGAACTATCGCTTCCAAGTGGTAGCAATATCAGAAGACTTGGGACGGGCTATTAGTCCAGCGATCGATCTAACGACGTTCTAGTATAACCACTGGCAACTCTGGAAATAAAAAAGGTCAAACTTCGCAGTTTGACCTTTTTTTATTAGCTGAATATACGATTGCTTGTCTTTCTACTCTTCGTCTAACTCATCGTCACCCACGGTGCCTAGGTTGTATTTTTCAATACGGTAGCGCATCGAGCGAAAAGTGATGTTAAGTAATTTAGCCGCACGTTTTTTAATTCCGTTGGCTTGATGGATGGCTTTAATGATCAATTCTTTTTCGATTTGACCAATGATTTTGTCTAAATCAACACCGTCATCAGTCACTTCGATATCGTTCGAAGAAGCTAGTTTACGACCCGAGCTAGTATTTACCAATGGTGGCAAGCTTTCTGGCAATACGGTCGCGCCACCCTCTAATGCAACGGTACGCTCGATCATATTCTCAAGCTCACGCACGTTACCCGGGTAGTCGTACTTTTTCAAATTTTCCATCGCTTCAGTGCTGATCGATGAAATATTTTTATGCAATTTGTCGTTATATTTTTTCAAAAAGTGATGCGCAAGAATTGGAATATCTTCTTTTCGTTCACGTAAACTTGGCGTCTTGATATGAATAACATTCAATCGATAATACAAATCTTGTCGGAATGTTCCCTTTTGAACCATGTCTTCTAAATGTCTGTTCGTAGCAGCGATGATACGCACATCAACCTTGATATCATCAGTAGCACCTACGCGACGGATAACACGCTCTTGCAGCGAGCGAAGCAACTTCACTTGGATCGATAATGGTAATTCACCCACTTCATCCAGAAACAATGTTCCACCATCAGCCACTTCAAACAAACCCAGTTTGTCTGCAATTGCGCCCGTAAACGAGCCCTTCTTGTGACCAAACATCTCTGATTCCATTAAATTCTCAGGAATCGCTCCGCAGTTGATTGTAACAAACGAACGATCTTTTAATGGGCCATTATAGTGAATGGCTTTGGCGATAACCTCTTTACCTGTTCCCGACTCCCCTGTTACCAAGATATTCGTAGGCGCCTGAGATACGCGTTTTATCAAATCGAAAACGTAATGCATCGCTGGTGAATTACCAATGATGTTTTGGAAAGAATACTCTTTACCTAATTCTTTTTTAAGACTTTTATTCTCAAATTCTAAGTTTTTAGATCGAAGGGCGTTTGAAATGTTAATACGAACTTCGTCTATCTTAAATGGCTTAGTTAAATAATCATAAGCACCCATTTTCATGGCTTCAACGGCAGTCTCTGTAGTTCCGAACGCCGTGATCATCATGAAAAGAACTTCTGGAAAATCTTGTCTGACGTATTTAAGCAATTCAATACCAGTCATATTCGGCATCTGTAAATCAGAGATAATCATGTCGAACGATTTCTTCTGCAATAGCTCTTTCGCTTTTTGACCGTCTTCGGCTAATGTAATCTCATAGCCTTCTTTACGAAGCATGATTTCGAGGAATTCTCTTATCGATTCTTCGTCATCAACAACTAAAATTTTTGCTTTCATTTGGTCAATCCCCTATAGGGATATTGTCCATAGGAAATTTATTCTAAGCAAGGAAAATTAAACTCAAACTCCGTGCCTTGACCTACCTGACTTCGAACATGAATTGTAGCTTGATGTGATTCTAAAATTTTGTGTGTAACCGCTAGACCTAGACCCGTGCCCTTGCTCTTAGTCGTGAAGAACGGTTCAAAAATTCGCTTCACTGTTTGTTCATTCATACCCGAACCAGTATCTTTGATACGCAAACACCACTGTCGATTTACTTTTTTAAGCGTAACATCAAGTTCGGCGATGGGAGCCTTATCCATAGCCTGCAGAGCATTGATAATAATATTCAGAAATGCTTGTTTCAGTTTATCGCTGTAGCCTTTAATCATGGCCCTTTGCTCGATATCTACAGTCATCTTAACATCTTTTCTGAGCTGCGCATTTTGCTCTACATTCGCTAGCACATCACGCAAAATTAGATTCAAATCGCATGGATCGGTAGGATTTTTTGCTGGTTTTGCGTACTCAAGAAATTCAGTAATTAGATTATTTAGTCTATCGATTTCTTTTAAGATAATCTTCATCAGCTTGCGATCGTCTTCACCATGCGTCGTCTGACTTAGCAACTCAACGCTGCCACTGATCCCAGCTAGCGGATTACGAATCTCATGAGCTACTCCGGCAGCCAAACCACCAATAGCAGCCAGCTTCTCACTTTGCCTTAGGTGAAATTCCATTTTTCGCATTTGGCTCAAGTCTTCAATCACAAGTAAGAAAAACCCTTCCGATTTTGAAATTGGTTTGGCTACAATTTTAAAAATGGAATCTTCAGTATCATTCTTAAAGTCGACTTCTTTAGACAATTCTTCTTGGGTATCTAATGCCGTGATCTGTCCCCACAAATTATTTAGCGGAGGAAAAAATTCGGTCAGCCGCCCATCTGTTTTAATCAACGGGAAAAGCATAATGGCTTTCGTATTCATCTGAACAATTTGAGAATTTCTATCTAATGTTAATAAGGCCACTGGTGATTTTTCGATGATCAATTCGTATAAATCTTCAAGTGATCGAAGCTGGCCTTCTTTTGTTTTTAGCGCGGTCTCAGTTTGAAAAAGTTTTTCGCTTAGATAGCCAGATAAACCCGCGACGCCAAAGAACGCCAAATTGTTAATCGTCAATGTTATGAGACTCGCAATTGTTTTAAACTCGGGCCCCAAAATTTGAACCCAGCTGTAGTTGAAGCTAGTCACCAAAGCCAATACTATAGCGCCTTTGCCCTTGAACAAGAAACTTCCCAAAATGATATTAATCACGTGAAGCAGTAGAAATAAACTGACTGATCCGCTCGAGAAGTAAACATAAAGCGAGATAAGCAACGAATCCAAAATAAATGTCGACAACAATGCTGTAGATTCCTCAGGCATTGAATCAATTTTAAAAAATAGAATGAAGTGAGTGATTAACCCAAGACCTAAAACCAAAAACGAAGGACCAAGCAACGCCCAAGAAACAAAGGGCGATTGCCAGAAATAGAAAAACACTAAAACAATTAATGAAAATACATAGAGCAGTACACGGACAGACTCTACCTGCCATCGCAACGCGACAGCTACCGAACGGGATAGAGTCTGAGAATTTACATTACCCGCCGACATTTCCCGCCATCGAGAAAATCGGTAAGTACATCGCGACAACCAGGACGGCAATAATACCACCCAGCACAACCATCAATAATGGTTCAACCAACGACGTCAATGCCTTAACTGCCGTTTCAACTTCATCTTCATAGAAATCGGCGATCTTATTTAACATATTATCCAAAGTACCGGATTGTTCACCAACCGCGATCATCTGCACAACCATGTCAGGGAAAACCTTATCTTTTGAAAGTGGTTGCGCAAATGGTTTACCTTGCAATACTGAATCTTTACAACGAATAAGGGCTCGTTCAACAACGACGTTACCGGCAGTACGCGAAGCAATTTCAATTGCCTCAATCAAACCGACACCGGAACCCAGCAATGTCCCCAATGTTCGGGTCATACGCGCCACAGCCGATTTTCTAACTAGCTCACCAAATATTGGCGCTCTAAACAAAAATGTTTCAAACGAAGCTTTTCCACCGGGAGTCGACAAATAAGACTTAATGACAAATGGAGCTGCGGCAGAGACAGCGAGTATCACATACCAACTTTTAATCATCGCATTAGATAACGCCACGACCATTGTTGTTAACATTGGTGGCTCTTTACCGGCTGAACTAAAAAATTCTTGGAACTTAGGAATGATGAACACAAGAATCGCTGCGATAACAAACATCGCCACGATAACGATAACGGTTGGGTAAACCAAGGCACCCTTAACCTGAGATTTTACTTTTTCATTTTTTTCCATGTAGGTAGCCAAACGACCCAAGATGCTATCTAGGATACCGGCCTCTTCACCTGCATGAACCATGTTTGAATAGAACCGATCAAAAACGGTTGGCACTGCTGCCATTGAGTCAGACAGTTTCTTACCTTGCTCGATGCTTTTTTTAACTTTAAGAGCCGCATCTTTCAAAATACCAGAGCGCAACCCTTCACCCAAAATTTTCAAGGCGTCCACAACGGGAATACCCGAGTTGATTAACGTCGCAAACTGACGCGTGAAGATCTGCAAGTCTTTTACTTTTACTTTAGGTACGAAGAACCCACTACCAGCCGCCTTAAGACCACCTCCGAGCCCTTTCGAATTAACACGTACAACCTCTAAATGCATTTGTCGCAATCGCGTACGCACTTCTGTTTCATTGAAGGCTTCGAGCTCACCGCTAGTCATTTGACCATTCAAATTTTTAGCCTGATATGAAAACTTCGCCATTAGATACCTACCTTCTTCAACAAAGAGTCAAGATCCTGAGGGTCTTTTGAAAATTCAAAAGCCTTCTGAAGTGAAATTTTTCTTCTGATTAATAATTGTAATAAACTTTGGTTAAACGTAACTATGCCATTTTCATTATCGATATTTCTTAATCTGTCTTCTAACGAATCGATGCCTTTAGCATAAATTTCTTTTTTAATCTCGGGGCTTAAAGGAATGATTTCCCCAGCAAAAACAGTCTCGTTATTTTCGCCATCAATTTCATACTGTGAGTAACTCAGTGATAACAAATCTAACATGCGCCATAACATATGCTGGGCCCGCGCATCCGAAAACAATGAAAGCACTTTATGAAGTGAGCTAACCAAAGATTGATTGCAGAAGTGCATGATAACCAAACGGCCTTCCTCTGCACACTCTATCGCGGCTTCGACCTCAAATGATTTAGACATATTTTCAAAAATCAAAACCTCGGAATCCTTGATTAGCATGGTTCCCGAGTTAGCTAAATCGTCGATGGTTTTGTAAGACCAGTGTTTAAACGGAGACTTTACTGTATCACGCAAGAAAACAGTTCCCGTTCGTTTTTCAGATTCAAACTGTTTGATAGCACTTAGGAAAAATTTTTCGATCCCTGAGAAACGGTTGCCATTCACCAATAGCAAACCATGGCGCCGAGCCAAATTTTCTCGCATTACTTCGGGCATCAAAAATTCTTTCACGTTCTACGTATCCTTTACTGAAGAGTTTAAAACTTCCTCAAACGTCGTCACTCCACGTTTTAATTTTAAAAGTGCACTTCGACGTAAAGTACGTAGCCCCAGCTCTCGAGCCAAGAAACGTAACTGTGCCTGATTAGCGCCTTTTAGAATCGCGTCCTTTATCTTCTCGGTCATTGGAAGTAATTCATAAATAGCTAATCGCCCTTTAATTCCCGTATTATTGCAATTAGAACATCCCTTGCCCTTGTATAACTTGTATTCAGCTACCTCATTAGGTGGAACACCGATGTTTATAAGGTTCTGGACGGGCATCTCAATCGGAACTTTACAGTTTTCGCATATCTTTCCGACAAGACGTTGGGCTACTACTAAATTTATTGTAGATGTTATGACGTAAGGCTGAATACCAATCTCGGTCAAACGAATGACAGTTGAAGGGGCGTCATTGGTATGCAAAGTCGATACGACTAAGTGACCAGTCGAAGCCGCTTTAAAAGAAATCTCGGCCGTTTCTAAATCCCGAATCTCCCCCACCATGATGATGTCAGGATCTTGCCGCAAGAAAGCTTTCAACGCGGCCGTGAAATTCAAATCAATATCAGCGTTCATTTGCACCTGATTGATCCCTTCTAAGTTGAACTCCACTGGATCTTCTGCCGTTGAAATATTCACGTCGGTTTGATTAAGCTCAGACAAAGCAGAATAGATCGTCGTTGTTTTACCAGAACCGGTGGGACCCGTGATCAGCACTAGGCCTTGCGGTAAGTTAATACATGATTTGAAAAGTTTTAAATCTTCTTCTTCAAATCCAAGTTTGGTCATATCTAATTGCAAATTCGATTTATCTAAAAGACGCAAAACAGCTTTCTCACCCCATAATGTCGGCATTGTACTGACACGAAAATCCATATCGGCATCACGTGTACGCACTTTCAAACGACCATCCTGAGGGCGGCGGCGCTCTGCAATATCCAGCTTAGACATAATTTTAATACGTGCGGAAATAGAAGGGCCCCAATCACGTGGTGGATTTTTAGCTTCGATCAAAATACCATCGACGCGATAACGTACGCGAAATATTTTCTCATAAGGCTCAAAGTGAATATCACTGGCGCGCTTTTTCATCGCTTCATTCAAAATCGCGTTTACGAATTTTACGACCGGTGAATCTTTATCTGTAATATTATCAATCGTCTCGACTTTCTTTTCATCAAGAACGTCGATTTCTGCATTGTCACCGTCAACGCCTTCCAGGGCTCTATCAACACTGATACCGTGATATTTCTCAAGAGATTGCTGGATAGCGATTGGTGACGCCACGATCGGCTGAATAACTTTTGATTTTGTGATGATACGCAAATCTTCTCTAACTAAAATTTGGCTGGGATCAGAAAAGGCAATAACTACTGTTGAAACTTTACCCTGATTATCAAGCATGCGTTGCACGGGAATAACATTATGCTTGTAACAGATTTCACGCGGAACCATTTCTACAACGGCCTGATCAATTTGGAACTGGGAAAGATTAATTCCCTGAATATTGTAGAATGCCTCTAAACCCTTTTGCACTTGGGCGTCTTGAATAAAATTTAAATTTATTAAAATTTGAGTTAGTAATAAATTTCCGGAATTCTTTTTTGTTTCAATTGCTTGTTCGTACTGCTCTGGTTTAATCAAGCCTTGGCGATACAATATATCGCACGTCTTTTTATCCCAAGGTTTAATTTCACTCATAGATTCTTATTTTAGTGAAACATGGCGAATTTGTTACTGGTCGATAGTCTCGATTTATAAATAGTTCTGAAAAAACTCTGCTTTTGTGTTTTCTAACGGTGGGTGAACCGCACGCAATGATTCATAATCATAAAAAGCAGCAAGATCACGACGCTTCAATGTCCTTAAACCAGCCTTCTCTGCCTCGAAAAGCAACGGATGGATGGGCGTTTTAGACACAAGATCGATAACGATACCTTTTGACGTCATAAAATTAAAGTAAGCCAAGTCGCCCATCAGGGTCGTATTTTTTTCGACATCGACAGAGTTAATCATCAAACTTGTTTGATCTTGATTTTGAGTTAAACCAGAAAAGGGAACTGTTTTGAATTTCACGCCGATAAAATAGCGACTTAACTCATCTACTGAACTCTCGCTGTCATCTGGCATAAACAGAATGATTGAGCGGAAGCCCAAACTCACGATCACCGACACTAACCCTTCTAATGAACACGAATCACAAACAATTCCTGCGTTTTCTTTGATTTCGACATTTCCAAAATGCGTAACGATCTTGCGACGGAGGATATCAAAATATTTCAATCGAGGCAGCCAATGTCCTGACTCGAAAGTAAGGGAATCAAATGTGCGATTGAATCTGACCGCTTCAGGGGCCATTGCTAGCTGAGTCACATACTGGGTGCCGAAATCCAGGTCGCAGCGAACCAGTGATTGATTCAAATTTTTACTACGTAAATCGGTTAAATCCACGTATTCTTCCGTTTCCAACTCAACCGACTCTGATTGCAGATAACGTTTTAAATTTTCTAAATCAGGTACTAGCCCCGTCGTTTTGAAACCTTGATTTAGAAATAATCGAATCATGGCTGGTGCTTTCGCCCGAGCGAGGCAATATCTAGAGAGATTTGGCTTTTGATCTCGTCGATTCCTGAAAACTTACGTTCCAATCTAATGAATTTCAAAAACTCCACCGTTATTTCATCATCGTATATTTCTGTATCGAAATCAAAAATATGAGTCTCTATTTTGACCAAATCATCGGTTTTGAAGGTCGGTGTCTTGCCCACATTTGTAATCGAATCAAACTTTGAATTTTTCCAAAGAGTACGCGTTTGATACACTCCAAAGTTTGGAACATATAAAGACCGATGGCAGGTCAAATTCGCCGTCGGAAACCCAATCAGGCGACCCCGCTTGTCTCCATGAACAACCAAACCGTTAATAGAATACGGGCGTCCTAAAAATTTAGGGACTTCCGAAAATTTATTATCTTCCACCAAAGTTTTAATATAAGTCGAGGAAATGACTTGTCCATCGACATCTAACGGTTCGATCACTTCAAAATTAATTCCGGCTTTTTGACACCAGGCTTGAATAGAAAAACGATCACCAACACGATCTTTACCAATTTTCAAATCATGACCAATAACTATCCGCTGAACGTTGAATTGATTAGTAAATTGCAGAAGGAATTGTTCATACGACATAGTTGCGACGTGCTGATCAAATTTTATTCTTAGCAAATAATCAACACCTAGCGCTTCCATTTGTTTATTTTGATCACCTGTTGAAAACAGTTTTCTAAATTTCTTATTCACATCGAAATATTCGACCGGATGCGGATCAAATGTCGCTACCAAGGATTTCTGCCCCGAATTTGTTTTAAGGCTCTTCAATAGCTCTTGATGCCCCAAGTGAACGCCGTCAAAATTACCGACGGTAAGCACGATGGGGGTTTTGCGATCCGAAATTTTATCCAAACTATCTAGAATAATCATAAAATCATTGAACTCTGAGGTTATTACGGATTATATGTAGCCAAGACATGCCTAGTCAATTCCAATTGCAAAAAGCTTTTGCCTCTGTTTCCTCGGGTTCCATCCTAAGAGTTCTAATTGTGTGGCTTATTTGCCTAGTTTCCCTGCGCATTGATAACTTAAATGACTTTGATTTCCGTTTCCAAATGCGAGGCGATCGCAGTCCTGCCAAAGATATCTTGATTATCGAGCTCACGCCGTCCGACTTAAGGCATTTTAATTCCACCGAAGTTCAGGACCTGATGCTCCTTAATTCTTCGTCCAGTATCAATGACCACTACTACTGGAACCCGCAGCTGTGGAATTCCCTGCTTACCGAACTTTTAAAGCTGCAACCAAAGACGATCATTATTACTTTGGATCTTATCAAACAAGCACTCACGGATGGTTTAAATGTCGGCTTGCTCGGCAACCCTAAAGTGACTTGGGTGTATTCAAGCGATATGGATCCCCTGGGTATGGAGAAAAAACGTCTACTTGATGTTCTAGATATCCAATTTGAAAAGGACGGTGTTGTACGCCGTGTGCTATCTCCTTTACGAGGTGAACCGGCTCGCTATATTAACTTTCAAGGCACAGAAAATCGTTTTTTTAAAGTAACCTACAATCAGTTGATCAATAATGAATGGCCACTTGATTTTTTCAAAGATAAAATCATCGTGCTTGGAGGATTTACTAACTCTGACTACGAATATATCACACCTATGGGATCCTACGGCCGCAGTTCGCTGGTCGCGCAGCTAATCGAAAATAAATACTATTCGCAGTGGATAAAATCTTGGGGTTTTTGGATGCAATCCATCGTTATCTTGCTGATCATTATATTAATTTATTTTTCCACATTGTCACTGCCTCGTAATCTGTCTATTACGGTAACAATTGTCAGCCTGTTCGCTATGGTAATTTTGAATATATATTTTTTTGATATCCATCAATTCTGGTTTCCGATGGCCTCAACGGCACTCTGCATATTTCTGGGTTGGCTTGTCGGCTATACCGTATTAACTAGCAATATTGAAAAGAAGAATTTTCAGCTCGAGCAAGCGAGTGAAACACGCGCACAGCTTGAACAGATGAAATCCAATTTCATCAGCTTAATCTCGCACGATTTAAAAAATCCACTCGCTAAAATTCAGAGTGTGGTCGCTCGTAATTTGGCTTCCTCCG
>NCGL01000061.1 GCA_002256935.1 Bdellovibrio sp. 28-41-41 | reverse complement strand
AAAAAAGAAATTGAAATCAAAAAAGAAGCAATCAAAGCCGCTAAAGCTCAAATTCCTGAAATGCAAAAATCAATGCGTGAAGAAATGATGGAAGCTCGTCGTGCACGTATCGAAGAAATCCGCGAAGGTGGCGTTTGCGTCGAGTGTTTGGGTTCAGTCAGCGGTGGTGCTGGCGGACAAGTCGAAGGTCGCGATCCGAACTGGGGCGGCGTTATCGGTAACTCGCTTGTTGCGTTGATGGCTTATTCATCTACAAAAAGTTTTTACGGAAACATGCAAGATAGAAATGCTCAATTAGGTTTCCCAACTCAAATGCCAATGGGTTCTCCATTTATGGCGGCTCTACCAGGTATCATGGGCGCATTAGGTGCGGGACTTGGACAAGGTTCATTCGGTTGTGCTGGTATGGCTGGCGGAGTCGGTGGTATGGGCGGCGTCATGGGACCATACGCAGCTCTTGGTGGTATGGGACAAGTTGGTGGCGCGTTTGGTTTACCTGCGTGGGCACAAGGTGGTGCACTGGGTGGCGGAATGTATAATGGCGGCGCAGCTCCATGGGGAATGAATGGCCCTTGGGGATTGAACTCAACTGGTTTAGGAATGTATCCTCAGTTAATGGCAGCGGGCGGATTAGGTTTCGGTCTTCCAGGAATGTCTGGAGCAATGGGCGGAATTGATCCAATGGCGATGGCTATGTTAGGTCAAGGCGGCTTAGGCGGACTAGGAGCTCTTGGTGGACTGGGCGGTTTAGGTGGCGGACAAGGTTTAATGAATCCTTACGCAGCTCTTGGCGGAATGCCCTACGGCATAGCCGGTGGTGCTGGAATTCCTGGAGTGATGGGACTTGGTGGCTTGGGTGGTTTAGGCGGTGGCCTAGGTGGACTCGGAGGACTGGGCGGTCTTGGTGGTGGACTCGGCGGATTGGGTGGCCTTGGCGGCTTAGGCGGTCTTGGTGGGCTCGGTGGAGGACTTGGTGGCTTGGGCGGTGGATTAGACGGCGGCCTTGGCGGCTTAGGTGTTGGTGGTATCCAAATGCAACAGCAAATGATGCAAATGCAGATGCAACAACAACAACAAGTGATGCAACAACAAATGCGCTACTACGAAAATGCAATGCAAAAACAGCGTGCGGTTTCTGGTCTTCAAGCTGAGTTGATGGGTGTTATCCAAAGAATTCAATCCGTACAATACGGTGTTAATGGCGGCGGTGGTGGATCTAGTTATCTGGGTGGAAGCTTTTCGCTCGGTGGTGGCGTCAGCGGTGGCTTGGGTGGATTACCATCTTTAGGTGGAGTGGGTACAATTGCATCTCCGGCCCCATTACCTAGTCGATAAGATATATTTAATTATTTAGTTTCATTCGAATCGGCAGTTCTAAAGACTGCTGGTTTTTTTTGCGGCTTAGTCAAAGCGCCACTGTTGCCAGAAAATCCGATATTATCGGCCGTGACCGATTTAGCTTTTGGTGATCCGTTCATTTTATTAAGTTGAGCCATGACAGCGCTCATATCGTTAACTGTGTCTGCAGCCACAGTTCGTTGTTGTTGAGGTTCTTTCTCAGAAATCCCTTCTACTCTTAGACGCGCTTCAGTTTTAGCGTAGACTGAAATGCTGACAACTAGCACGCAGATAAAAGTTAAGATTTTCATAAATACCTCGTTTGTTACAATGATGTAGTTCAATATTGGCGCCATAGACAGAGCGGTAAAGAGTTTCATTTTGATAATTCTTCTAAGTGTGATACACGAAATGTATCAATTCAAAACGTGAAAAAGGGGACTACGCCAGTACGCCAAAATTGGTCACTCGGTGAATGTATGAACGACAATATCACTTCGGTAACAGCTCTCTATGACAGCCATGTTCACTGGTTAATGACCGGTGAAAAGAAGAGCTATTTCGATGTCCAATACTTTAAAACTTTGTCGGCCATACCTGAAAACCCATTTGATCCAAAGAACTTTCGCGGAGACTGGATATTTGGTTTTGGCTGGGACGATTCACAAATTTCTACCGAGACTCCTTTTGCGGAGCTAGATCGATTAGACTCAGTATCTCCGATGTGTTTCATTAAAAAAGACGCGCATAGTTGTTTGTTAAACTCTGCCGCGTTGAAGATTATTTTACCTTTGATAGAAAACATCCCTGCTCTAGCACCATTTATCGAGCGTGATGGAAACTCGCAGCCTACCGGCGTTTTAAAAGAGAGTGCATTCTATTCTATTTATTCCTATATTCCAGCGCTTTCGAATTCAGAAATTCGACGATGTTTATTAGAAGCGCAAGACTATTTTTTGAAAAAAGGGTTTACGCACATTCGAGATATGACCTGTTCTCTAGCTCAGTGGAATGTTTTGAAAGCTATGCAAAAATCCGGCGAGCTAAAATTATTTGCTGAAATTAATTTCAATGCAGAAACGCGCACGCATGCGATAGAGACGATTCTTCCTTTCGTGCAGAAGGAATCAATCGATGCACATAACAATCTTAAAATCAAAGGCGTTAAAATATTTTCGGATGGATCACTTGGGTCAAACACGGCGTGGTTGATTGAAAACTACAACGGCTCTGACCAAAATGGTTATAATCTGTGGTCTAATGAGGACATTTCCGAAGTGATGAGGTGTTGCTGGCAAAGCAATTTGGAATTCAGTGTGCACGCGTTGGGCGACAAGGCCGTGGATAATGTGGTGGATATCGCGCGCAGTTTGTACGGGCAGAAAATCCGTGGGTACTTGAATTTAGAACATGTTCAGCTCGTGGCCCCAGAAACCATTGTTAAAATGAAATCACTTTTTGTTCGCTGTCATATGCAACCGTCTCATTGGCTAAGTGATAAAAAATTTCTAAAAGATAAGCTAAATCCAAAGACAATGAAAAATCTGTTTTCTTGGGAAGCCTTACGTCGAGCCAAAGTACCAATTAGTTTCGGATCAGACTCTCCGATCGAAGACGCCGATGTGGAACTTGCCCATCGTGCGCTAGAAGACTCTAAAGCCGCAGGCATAGAAGAACTGAATGCTCCATTTTTTGAATTCTACAGTTACCCGAATCCAACCGGTGAATGGTCGAAAGCTAAAACATATTTAGATGGTTACAAACCGGTTAATGTAGAGTTACCCCCAGCTCATACTGGGAACTAACATACAGCGCTACTAGCGAGATCAGAAGGCCAGATAGAATATAATATTTATTTCGACTGACGAACGCCATCGCTCCTGACGTCGACGGTTTCGCGTTCTGAATGCAGTCTTTTGAAAAATAAATTTTTACTGTATCTGATAGCGCTGTATTGTTTTTAGTGACCTCGTCGCACGAACCCTCAACCCAAGGTTCTAACGATATGGGAGTTTTCTTTAGAAGCTTAACGGTCGAGCTAATCTCTTTGGTTACGTATTTGTCTGAAATGAAAATAAACTGATGAGGTTGTCCCGACGAGAAAAAATACGGAGACTGTCGGATATCAATCCGATTGCCATCTATAAGTAAGTAATCAAATTTCAAAAATTCTGAATTGATATCGGCGAGTGAAATACGCGATAACCCACAATTGGAATCGAAAAATGGCTCTGAGGTTTTTAAATAGCTGTCGTTCGCATACAAATAGCATAGAGAATTGGCGCCGGTCGCATTTTGTTTAAAGAACTCAAATAGTACGAGTCGATTGCTGGCGCTAAAAATATAGGTTTTTTGAAGATCTTGAATCTCGGTATCTAGGACGGCTGAAGGTGGCCGTGTTTTTGACCAAAAATCTGCTTTAGAAAGCAAAAGAGTTTGATCAACACTACGTTTTTCAAACGCAGCTAAATAGTAGTCAGCGATAGAGATACCGTCTTCACTATAAACGTACGATTTGAATTCTTCGATGGGGGCACCTTGATTGATCCATATTTCAGGTGCAGAAAATAAATTCAAGGACATTAAAACCAAAAATAAAACGGTGCGCATCTCGGTCTCCTAATTTTGATAAATGATCCGGACACCCGGTCTAGAGTTTTGATTTGAATCCGCATCTACAGCTTTAGCTTTGGGATTTTGAACTGCGGCAAAGAAAGGGTTGTCATTGCCTGATAGTAGATGAGCTTTGGTTTCTTTGACTAGGACAGCGAACGCGGCTTCTTCTACAGAGGATTTGATTATTTTGGCTCTGGAAAAAAGTAGCTTTGATTTTTCACCTTGTACTGTGGCGTATATATCAGCGACTCCAAAAGAACCTATAACGGCTGAGATGGAATCTGAATTTAGTAATTTTATCGGAATCAGCACGTAGCCCGCGGGAATAATGGTATCGATTTGAAATCCCTTTTCATTTGAAGCGGTTTTTGAAGAACTCATTTTGGAAAAACCAACGACCATAAACCCGATTAAGAAAAACAGTATCAGTTTATTTTTTTGATCCAGACAGCCGCTTAGCTTTGCTAGTTTGCTTTTTAAATTCATAATTTCCCCGTGTGAGTAGTCGCAATAAAAGCGACGAATATCAGGATCAGTGCAAAAGTGATGACACCTAGAGCTTCAAATAAAAAACTGCTGTCTTTCATTTCGGGACGTCTCATAAGCTATAGCTGATACTTAGGTCGCCATTTGCTTTGCTGACGAGGGTTGCAGAGCAGTCGAAATTTTCCGAAAGCCGGCTAATCGACATAACTTGAATCCAGCTTTTCGGCTGAATATTACTTTTTATGAGCGTAGTAAATTTTTGTCGCAATTCAATTTGTGGATGTGGGGCATACGGAGGAAAGGTAATATTCAGCCGTTTTTTTATTTGAAGCTTGGGATCGGTGGTGTAACTCGCCAGACTCTGATGAGTCAGGGTGTTTTTTATTTTCTTGTTTTCAGAGTAGAGTGCACGTTGGATGGATGCAAACGTCTGAATGGATCGAAGACGGTTTACATTGTTGAAAAGAGCGATGAGCTTATCCTGAAGGCGCTCCATCTTCTTCCTAAAGTTAAAAAGGGCGCGATACGCTTTTAAAACAGGGGGCATCCAAATCATCGGTAACATTATCATTTGCGCTTGATAGAGAGCCATAGCCGTAGTTCCAAACAGTTTTATTGTATCCATCTCAGTTTTTAGGCCTGAAAAATACGAATGATACTGAACCTGGCAAACCGATTTCATCTCTTGCACATGGCGTGTTTTCAGTAAACCAAAACTGACTAAGCCGATACTGAGCAGAACGAGGGGTAAAAGCAGACAGGTGATGATCAAAGCATAACCCTTGTTATTGCGAATCATTGCCATTTTCCTGGTTGTAGAGACGACGAAAGTTTGATGTCTTTGACTCCTTCGCGCAGGCCGATGATCGGCAAGCTATAGTCGAAAACTAAATGCACGGTTTTTTCAACAGTCGAGTTTTGAGTATAGAGCTGATTTACTTTTACGAATTTAAGCGAATCGACTTTGCGTTTGAGATGGATCCAACATTCGCGTTTGCTAGTGTCGAGTTCACACAGCGAGAAATCATTTAGATAGAATCCGGCCAGCGCATAGTTGCAACCCAGATAACTTGTCCAAAAGATAAAATAGAGGCTGGCAAAGAGAGAGGTAATGGCGATCAGAAATTCGCTCACTTGGATCCTTCCCAGAAATTACTAAAGTCTTTGGATTCAAAATGAGTTTTGCGGATTTCGCCTTTTTGTGGACGTTCCGGAGCATGGGACCCCAAAGATTCTGCGATTTGGGTGAAGTGGAACCGCATATTTTGACTGATGACTTTGACGATACCGATGGCACCGACGGCAACTATAGAAACGATGATCAGGTATTCAACTAAACCTTGCCCTCTAGAGTGTCCTTTAGAGCGATATTTAGATTGTCCGCTGGAATATTTTTTTTGGTTTTTGAAGTTGGTATTCATGCTGCCTCCGCGAAGGGAAGCAGGCAATTATAAAACTGAGCAGTACTTGAAATTAAGAACTAAGGACGAACGACGTTCGGATTATTTTTTCTTTTTAGCGTCTTTTTTGTCTTCAACCGCTTGTTTTTTGTCGGCAAGTTTTTTTAGTTTACGTTGAGTGATAATTTTATCTAGAATTTCGTAGCCTTCTTTTTGCAAATCATTTTCAAAGATAAAACGATAAAAGCCTTCGATTTCAGGGCTTTGGCGGAATTTTTTGAGAGAGGTTGGGACGTTTTCAGATTGAACGAAATCGATGCTGCTGCCGTCTTTGGATAGTTTTACTTTTTCAGACATACTTCACATCTCCTAGAATTGACATTAAGCGGTAACCAATAACCTGGAAACTAATCAATTCTAAATAGAGGGTCAATAAATAATTTAAATAATTCAGCAGGATAGGGTAAAACAACACTATTCAAGGACAGGAGAGTGCATGATTCTTTTAGACGGACGTAAAGTGGCGGAAGACCTACGAGCCAAGCTGACCTTAGACGTTAATGAATTCACCAAAAAATTTAACCGCGCACCCTGTTTAAAAGTTATTATCGTTGGTGACGACCCAGCCAGCCACGTTTACGTCAAAAGCAAGCACGTCGCCTGCCAAAAGGTGGGGATGCTGTCTGAGATTGTTAACTTAGAGGCTTCAGTTACTCAGTCTAAACTTGAAATCGAGATTCAAAAACTAAATATCGACCCCGATGTCGACGGCATTTTGGTGCAGCTGCCAGTGCCTAAGCACATTGATCTAACGTCTGTTTTAAAAGCCATCGATCCCATGAAGGATGCGGACGGTTTGACATTCTTATCCACTGGATATTTATGGTCGGATTTCGAACATGTTCAACCATGTACTCCAAGCGGAGTTATTAAAATTTTGGAGTATTACGGTATTCCCATAAAAGGCAAGCGAGCCGTTGTCATCGGCCGAAGTCAAATCGTAGGCAAACCGATGGCTGCGTTGCTATTGAAGAAAAACGCGACGGTAACGATCGCCCATAGCCACACGGAAAATCTAAAACACGTAATCCAAGAATCTGAAATTGTTGTTGTAGCTGCAGGAAAGATGGGATTTTTTGGTGCCGAATATTTTAATAAAAGCCATGTTGTGGTGGATGTTGGTATTCACAAAGATGAAAACGGGAAATTGGCCGGCGATGTGAAGTTTGCCGAAGTGTCACCCATCGTAAAAGCCATCACTCCCGTTCCTGGCGGTGTTGGTCCCATGACTATTGCCTGCCTTTTGGAAAATACAATTCAGTTAGCAAAAATGAGAATGCGTTAGGTTTGATTCGAATGCCTATTAAATTCCTTATTGGTTTTAGTTTAGTTATTGGGTTAAGCCACCCAGGAATTTCTTTTGCTGAATCGATTGCCAGCCTGACTTTAAAGCCTGTGCAGTCCATCGTCATCGACACATCTAAAAAATTTCAAGGCACAAAGCTGGGTGGGTTTTCGGGATTATATCTGCAAAGCCATCAATTATATACTGTAACAGATGATCGCGGGCGCTTTGGAGAACCCCGGATTTACCGCTACGAAATTTCAGAAACAAAATTAAAAAACGCTCCGTTTGAATTAAAACTGCAAGAAAAGATTTCGTTACTCAAAAAAACCAAGAACCTTCCCGTTTACGATTTAGAAGCCTTGGCTGGTTATGATGGCGGATGGTTGGTCAGCTCGGAAGGTGATTTAAACTCTAAGCCCAAGATCGCTCCTGAAATATTGTTTATTAAAAATAAATCTATCCAGCAGAAAATTGAATTGCCTAACGAGTTCATGCCAGAATTTGAGGGCAAACAAATCGCCGGTCTATATAATAACAAGGCTTTTGAAGGCATGTTCTATGATGAGCATGACAAGCGTCTTTACCTGCTGTCCGAAAGTGGCCTTGTCCAGAATAAAGATGGCGATCAAGTTTTTTATATTTTGGAATATGCAAATAGCGACGGAAATTTTGCATTTAAGAAAAAGTCGAAACTAGATTTCTCGCAGCTCATTGGTCCTAACTTTATTTACAATGGAGCTAGTGATTTTGTTAAGGTGTCAGAGAATACTTTTTTGCTATTGTCACGTTCAGTTCAGGCCGCACTAAGTTTGCAATACACAAATACTGTTTGGCTGATTAAACGTAAATCTGAAAACGACGCTTTGGAAGTAAAGGGTAAATACACGCTGAATTCTGATGGCGACAACGACGATCTGAACCAGAATTACGAAGGTATGGCTATTTACGAATCTAACGGCAAAAAATATTTGATTATGGTCAGCGACGACAATTTTAATAAATTCGAGAAAACAGTGTTTAGTTTTTTTGAGCTTGAGGTTAAATGATTACGTTAAACGTAAAAAAAAATATCGATCCCAAAGTTTTACTACGCCACCCGTGGATGACAAAAGCTCTTTTTGATAAACCTAGCGAGTCCGTGAATCCAAACGAAATTGTTGAAGTTCGAGATGCTCAGAATCAGTTTGTATCTAGGGGCTATGCTAATTCGCTGTCACTGTTCTACTATCGAGCCCTTACATTTGATTCCCGCGAGAAATTGGAAGATAAATTCGGTTTTTTAAGTTCCCGTTTGTATGAGTTATTTATTCAAAGGTTGTCGTTAGGCTACAAGAAAAGCTTTCGATTGTGCTTCAGTGAAAATGATTTTTTACCTGGATTAGTTATTGATCGATTTCTGTCAGAGAAAAATGGCAAAGACTATCAGGTATTTGTTGTTCAGGTAACAACGGCCGGGATCAATAGCTATATTTCCGATCCGCTTAAAATATTTAAAACTTTAGTTGAAAAAATGAATCAGGAAAAAATGATTCCGATTGCGTGGGAGCAGACTATCTTGGTTCTTCGTAATGATATCAAAATCCGTGAAAAAGAAGGATTGCCGTTCGGGCCGGCTCAAATTTTAAATAATGTGGATAACTTGGATTTATCGGTTATGCCAGTTTCGATCGATCACTGGTTTTTAAAATCAGATATGAAAATTCAGTCGGACCTAATGGGCGGGCAAAAAACAGGATTCTTTCTAGATCAAAATTATAATTTACTTCGCGTTGCCGAAGTATTTACCGAATACGTAAAGTTTTTCAAACCCGGAAAAGTGCGCATCATGGATATCTGCTGCCATCTAGGCCAGTGGACCGCTTATCTTGGACTTGTATTGAAGCAAATGGGTGTCGAGGCTGAGTTTGTGTTGGTAGATATATCCAAAGATGCCTTAGCTAATGCCAAGGCGACAATGGATGGCTACGGCATTCAGGCTCAGTGCCAAGCTATTGACGTGATGGATGATAAATTTACCATCGACGAGAACGCGTTTGATTTGATCATCGTAGATCCGCCCGCATTTGCAAAAAGTAAAGAGCATATACCGGCCGCGAAATCGGCGTACCAGAAGCTGAACCTGAAGGCCTATAAAGGCATAAAAAAATATGGGTTTGTAGTTTCGTGTTCGTGCTCTGGTGCTATTTCCCTTGAAGATCTTAAAGACTCTGTGAATCGCGCTCAGATCAAAGCATTCCGGACTTCTAAAATCGTCGCTCAAGGTGGCCATGCGCCTGATCATCCTCATTTGGTCAGCTTTCCAGAGGGTTTCTATTTGAAAATGTTGATGGCTCAGGTGACCAGTTAGGTTCCAGAACCAGGGCACTCGATAGAGGTCGGATCAATCGTTTCTACATCTGTTGTTTTTTGATTGTACTCGGGATGATTCTTAATTTTATCAATTCGATCTCGAGTCATTGGATGGGTATTCAGAAAACTGGCTAGCTTAGATGAGTCCGGACTGATCTTTTGAATCGTATCGAAGAATTCGTTCGATGTATAAAGACCTTTAAAACGTTTTACCGTGTAGGTGATAGCTCGATCATCCGAAGCGGATTCTTGCCCTTGGCTGAATCGTCTATCCACAATAGCCTGATTGATGGAAAAGAAGGAATTGGAATCAGCACCTACATTTACAAAGAATAGCCCTAACGATATCGCAATCGCTCGTCCCATGCTTTTTAAATGGTCTCTATTTAACACGTGGCCGATCTCGTGACCTAAAATAAAATAGAGCGAATTCAATTTCATGTCGTTTTTCAAAAGACCTTTGAACACGATGATTTTTTTACCTGGCAAAGCGATCGCATTTACAGTGGGATCACACGAAAGGAAAATATCTGGCTTGTACACAGGATCGATAGAATTGCGTGAAAAAATATCGTCGACTAGGGATTGACCCAGTGGCCATGGCTTTTGGCCCATTTTCATATCTAAGAAAGAGAAAATTTTAGATTCATATTTTGCCGGGATAGACGTTGCGGCTGTTTCGCCGGCGATTCCCAGTGCTATGAGTAAAAGGAAATAGAGTCCAAAAAAACCCACCACCAGAATTAAAGCATTCAGCCATGGATGTTTTTCTGTTTTATAATTTATTTCTTCAGATTCTTCAGAAGGAATGTATTTCATTAAGCTGAGGCGTCGCTTGATTTGCGTTTTTTAACTGCAGTTCCGTAGGCGAAAACTTCGATTCCAATGGCATCTAGAGCCGATGATTCTAAGCGGACCTCTAAGATCTCGTCAGCGCCCCAGCGACTTGCATTTTCTTTCATGCGCAAAATGGATTCGCGACGACCGCGATCCATTAGGGATTCAAAGCCATTGAGTCGCCCGCCGAATAGGTTCTTGATAGAAGCTACAAAGTTTTTAAAGTAGTCACTAGCTATGACTACGCTACCGGTTACTAACATAGCATCGGAATACGGGGAAAAATCTCGGATCTTTTCAGAGCGGGTCGCGATCACAGCATACTTTTTCTGGCGTTCCAAAATGCTTTTATAATGTTTTTTTTCACGGGAACTGCCGAAAAAAAATCCAGCGGTTAGTAGGATAATGAAAAGGCCTAGTTGAAATAAGGCTTCCACTATTCAACCTTTACGGCTGTTCCGTAGGCGAATACTTCGGCGGCGCCTGGTGCTACGTCACTGGTAGCATAGCGAATTCCGACAATAGCATTAGCACCTAATTTAACAGCTTGAGCGACCATTCGTTCAGTGGCTTCATCACGGGTTTCTTCCATTAATTCAGTGTAACCCTTTAACTCGCCACCGATGATATTTTTAAGGCCAGCAAATAGGTCTCTGCCGAAGTGTTTAGATCGTACTGTTGAACCCGTAACGATGCCGAAATGAGATATAATTTTCTTTTCTGGAACCGCTTCGATGGTAGTTAAAATCATGGACTATCCTTTAATTTGGTTTAGCGCTGGTTTGAGTCTGCTGGGCTTGTTGTGCCGCTTGCTGCTGGCTGGTTTGCAACTGTTGTTGCTGTTGCAGATATTGATTTACCTTAGTTACGTATTCTTTCAGACTCGTATTTTCTTGTTTCAGAAGATTAATTTGGGTCAGGCCTTGTTGCAAGTGATTGTAATAGTCTTGAGATTCTAAATGTTTTTTATCGTAGCCCATTTTTAGTTCCACGATTTTATTCTCAGCCACTGTCATCAAGTTTTTCATGTTTTCATTTTGCTTGTGACTGGCTTCTTCGATTTCATTTAAAGCGCTTTGCATGTCTTCGATTTGAACGTTCAACGATCTAATATGAACATCTTTATCTAGCATTTTTTGATTTAGTTCTTCGATCGTAGCGCTAATTTGTTCTTTTTCGGAAAACCAAGAATCGCGATCGGTTTGATACTGATTTTTGGTCTTTGCTAGTTCAAGACTTAACTCTTCTTTTAAAGCATCGTTTAGCTCAAGATCTTTTATTCCATTTTTGATCTTTTCTTGAAGTTGAATATTGTATTTACGTTCTTCATTTTGAATTTGTTGAGCGCGAGTCCTTAGGCCCTGCATTTCTAGCTGTAAATGAAGAGCAATTTCATTTGATTTAACTAGGTCGGCATTCAACTTGGTATTGGTGTTACGCTCAGCCTGTAGCTGCTCGGTAATCATACGCAACTGGGTGTTATGCTCAGACTTAGACACTTGCAGATTCTCAAGTGATGCGATTTTATTTCTGAACTCGTCTTGAGTGTCTAGCAAATCACTATGAAACTTTTTAATCTGAGTTTGCATTTTTTCAAATTTATTAGTTTGTGGAAGTGAAATGTCATCACGGTGTGACAGTTCATTTAACTTGTTGCAGATCTCATCAAATAATTTTTCGTGTTCTGGTGTCGTGTTATTCATAGAGCCTAAGGCTAGCAAGCCAGTATAAAGTCCGTCAAACTGCTACCTGATAAGGTCTAGCTTTTCATTCAACATGTCTGATAGAAAAACTTTACTGGAACAATAAATTTTAAGTGACTATTTTTATAACATTCTGATATTTAGATTTGAAAAGTTTTGGAGTGTTTTGTGGATGTTGATCGTCCTTCCACCTGGAAGAAGTTTAGTTCGGATGAAGTTTGTCATAGTTGTGTGGCTAGTTGTTGTACTATGCCAGTAGAAGTTACGTTGGAAGACTTGATACGGTTGAATTTGATTTCTGAGGATGATGTCCAGAATATGGGAATTCGCAAAATTACTAAGAAGCTTATTAAAGAGAAATGGGTTTCTACCTATCGAGAGGGAACTAAGTTGTTTATGTTAACTCAGAAGGCGAATCGGGATTGTGTGTTTTTGGATTCGCGTACCCGTCGATGTACGAACTATCAGCTGCGCCCTGATGTCTGCCGACAGTTTCCTAGTATCGGGCCGCGACCTGGGTTCTGTCCGTACATAAAGAATGTATAGGTTTATTCTTTCGTAATTTTGTTGTCTTCCATTGAGGCGATTTTTTCCACTGTCTTCGTTTGGATTTCAAGCAATTGAACTTTTACTTGTTCAGCCAGCTCTTCTAGATGTTTGAACTCATCACCGGCACGCAGTTTCAGAACGGCCGGGCGTCCAGCCAAGGTATCATCCAAGAATCGTTCGAATGCATACAGAGGTCCAGCTATCCGATGTGAGATTGTTTTTCCAACCGCAAACAGAATGGCACAAAATCCCACCGAGATAATCAGAAACGTAATTACAAACGGCGAGATAAATTTATTTATTAGAAACTCATTGCCGCCAACAAGTTCAGAAATAGATACACGTAAGTATGTGTAAGAGAACACTAAACTGATAACCGTTAGACCAATGCCGACACCAAGTAGAACGAAACAATATTTCAATTGGAAAGACGGATTTACCCAGTATTTTCGGCGCGAATTGTGCTCGGGCCATAAGATTTCGCCTTCTTTAATGATCGCCGAAACGATCATCGCATAGCCAACCCACTGAACGGCATCAGCAATATTAAATGCGGGACTTGAAAGTGACGGCGTACCTAGAACGATAAAATCAACAACGTAACCCCAGATAATTCTGTCTGCTACATTTCCTAAAATCCCCCCAATCAAAATAGATAGCCCAGTTCTGAGGACAAGAGATTTGATTGGCAGTAAATACTGAATGATCACATAGATACACAATAAAAAAGCACCACCAGTAGATAAGGATACAATACGCAGTACTTGTGGCAGTTCCGAAAACAATCCCAGCATAGCGCCATGATTGTGATGTAATACAAAATTCAAGTAGCCATACGAATGAACGCCCTCTAAACCATTGGCCCATAATTTAGTAACGCGATCTAAAACCCAGCATACAATAAGAGGCAAAAGTACAATCACCCATTCGATTCGTTTCATAAACGTCAGTATGAATTCAAAAAAAAATTCAGTAAATAAAGATAAACTTTTTGCTTAAAGACTAGAGGGAGGTCTACAATTATTGAATGACTATACATAAATTATCTAAGACCTTGGTCGTGACCAGCTTGTTATGCTTTACAGTTGCGAATTTCGCGACAGCCAGTGAAAACGCAAATGAGCTTAAAAAAAGCCTAGAAAAAGTAGTAGTTCAAAGCAAAGTGCCTAAGGGCGATTTGAGTTTAATGATTACGTATATCGATAATCAAAAGAGCGAAATCATTTATGAACTCAATTCTTCCGAGAAGAAAATTCCAGCGTCCATCAGTAAATTAACAACGGCAGGCGCGGTTTTGGATCAATTTCCTCCGGGACATAAATTCAAAACGGTTTTGGGGCTAGATCCAGATAAAATTTCGGGAGATACGTACACGGGTGACCTCTACCTAAAAGGTGGCGGCGATCCGTCGTTTGTTTCCGAGAATATGTGGTTTTTAGTAAATCAATTTGAGCGGAATCAGATCAGTAAAATCAAAGGCTCGATAATCGTGGATGATCTGCTTTTTGATAGCGTTCGCTTTGATGAAAGCCGCCAGGAAAACCGCGTGGACCGTGCTTACGATGCTCCCGTAGGAGCAATGTCGTTTAACTGGAATTCAATTAATATTTTTGTTCGTCCCGATTTTGCCGGTAAAAAGCCGAAGGTTTTTTTAGATCCTGACGTGGGTATGTTTGCTGTTGAAAACAAAGCTCAACAAAACGAGGGTGATAAAACCGAATTATTCGTAGAACGCAAAGGAACGCAAATTATCGTTAGCGGTACTATCGGGAAAAAGAGCAAAGAATTTGTTGCCTATAAAAATGTAGAGGACCCAGCGGATTGGAGTGGTCGAAATCTAAAGTTGTTTTTAAAACAACGGGGGGTCACTGTTGACGGAGACGTTAAGCCCGGTGTTATGCCAAAATCTATGAAGATAGTTTCTGAATACGAAAGCAAGCCAATCGAAGCCATTCTTGCTGACATGAATAAGTTTTCAAACAACTACGTGGCTGAAATGCTGACAAAAAATTTAAGCATTTCTGGTGACGCCGACGTTGGAAATTTGAAAAAGGGCATGGTTAAAATCAATGATTACTTGGCTCGTATCAAGCTGCCTAAAGATCAATTCTATTTGGTGAATCCTTCGGGACTAACTCGCGAAAATAAAATGAGCGCAAAAGCAATGACTCAGTTATTGGAAACGATTCATAAAGATTTCAAAATTTTTCCGGAACTTCTTGTTTCCTTGCCTATTGCGGGTGTTGACGGAACTTTGAAAAAACGAATGAAGGGCGAGGCTGCAGAACGCTGGGTCCGCGCTAAAACAGGATTTTTGACCGGCGTTGTAAGTCTAGCTGGCTATGCCGGACGTGTC
Source organism: Bdellovibrio sp. 28-41-41 (assembly GCA_002256935.1). Lineage (GTDB taxonomy): Bacteria > Bdellovibrionota > Bdellovibrionia > Bdellovibrionales > Bdellovibrionaceae > UBA2316. The sequence continues at coordinate 2,938 of NCGL01000061.1, read as the reverse complement.
GATGGTCGTGTTTATCAGTTCACTTTTATATTTAATGGCAGTGCGGACGAGGCCAGAATTAGAAACTTTTTTGATAAAATTCTGAATACCTTGATAGACTAAACAAATGAAATATTTGTTTTTATGCCTTTTCATTCTCAATGCGGGAATCGTGTTTTCCGCGTCCGCAAATTCAGATGATACTCCTGTGACTCATGATGAAATTTTGGGTGCTTCAAACCCATTCGGAACTCGTGAATGGCGCGATCCTGCTTTTGAATCGCAAGGTAATTATATGGGAGCCAGCAAAGATGCGTTTAAAGTTCCAAAAGGAATGGAAGAACGGGTGGAGTTTTGGAAGAAGATTTATACCGAGTATACCTCTGAACAAGGCATCATTCACAACGCTGAAAATATCGGTGAGGTCTACAAGAAGGTCGATTTTGGTGACATCGTTAGCAATAAAGATCTAACTCGCTATCAAATTGAAAAAGCAAAACAAAAGCGAGTCGACAATCTTAAGAAAATAATATTAATAGAGAAGCCGAGTTTGAAAATGGACGATCTGCGATTTCAACTAGGGCAGAAGGATCGTGTAGAGACCGCTATTTTTCTTTCCGGTCGTTATATCGAAGATTTTGAAGATATTTTCAGACAGAATCAATTACCAATTCAGCTGACTCGATTGGTATTTGTTGAGAGCTCGTTCAATGTATTGGCACGTTCTAAAGTAGGTGCGAGTGGTCTATGGCAGATCATGCCGTCGAATGCGCGCCCGTATCGTATGATGGGGCCGTTGGTTGATAAACGAAATCATCCAATTGAAGCCACCAAATTGGCTGCTAAGATCTTAAAAAATAATTTTGGTATGCTAGAGGATTGGTCATTGGCCGTGACCGGTTATAATCACGGACCTACCGGAGTTCTGAAAATGACCAAGAAATATAAAACTCGCGACTTGGCGGAATTGATTGAAAATGTAAACTCGCGAAAGAGCTTCGGGTTTGCCTCAAGAAACTTCTATGCTAGTTTCTTAGCGATTTTAGAAGTTGAAAGCAATGCGCCTAAGTATTTTAAAAATATAAAGTGGTCGAAGCGAATTCCGGGTGAGCCATTAAAAATGAAGCACGCATTGCCTTTTAAAATGCTGACTCGATGGTTTGATAATGATTTATTAAAACTTCAGATCTACAACCCTCACTTGAGCCGAAAACTGATTTCTAAATCTGATTCGGTTCCACATGGTACGTGGTTATTGATTCCAGAAAAATCTTACCTTACCGCGTTGTCTGACATGGCTCGGATCAAACGCCGGGTTGCTAGCATAGGTAAAAATTAGGCCAAGAATTAATTTTTTGATAGGCAGTAATTAAGACCAATATTTCTATTATGCGGGAATGTCATCTCATCTGTGATAGCTTTGCAGCGAGAACGTTTAACAGAAATGTTCTCTATGCAGGTCCACAAAGCTCTATCGCGAGTATCAGAATAGTAAAGTTTCTTAGCTGTCGCTACACACTCATCCATTTTCATTTTAAAGATATTATCGTTAATACAGCCGACAACCAATGTGTCCGAAGATGTCGTGTGTTCTAAAACACGAGCTAGGTTCACACAAAGATCTACCGATTTTTTAGCACGGCCTTGATTAAAACAATTAATTTTTTCGGCATCACGATCAGCTGGTGATTCGAGCTTGTTAGACGCGCTCAAACACATGCGATAGCTATCGCGTGGATTGGCTGCTAGGGAAAGTAGAGGTAGTAATACGAACAATATTATAAATTTCATATAAACAGCCTCCGCACTGTATCATGTTAGTAACGAAAAGAACAGAATCTTTCACCGATATTTACTCCGGTAACTTACAGGAAGATAATTTAGTGTTTTTGAAATTTTTTTTCAACTGTAGTTATTTAGACAGTCAGTAATATAGAAATGTAAATAAAGTTTTTAGAAATATCGTCTTTTTTAATAAAAGTGATTCCAAAGCCGACCCCTTTTTTCCATACGACTTGGCCAAAAAGATTGCGGGTTTTGTTTAAAGATTTAAGAGGTAGGATGATGCGGAGGCAGTCACCTTCTTGTGGTACGTAGTCGCCTTTGGTAAGTTCCAAAAAGCAGCCCGACGTTGAAAGGTTTTTCATTGTACCCTTCATGGTCTCCATGCGGCCAAAAACCTCGATGGTAGCCATTTCATTAGTAGTGAATCTTCTCGCAACTTCTTGCATACGTCCCCTCAACATACTTAGTATATCGTACTTTTTTGAGCACTTATTAAGGTCGTTTTGAGAATTCTTTTCTAGTGGAACTTATGTCATTTGAAATAGGAAAATGTCCAATTTCGGGAGGGCCTTACCGTAATAACCAGCGATTTTGTCTCTTTTTGATTCGTCAGCGGTCAATTGTTGTGGGCGATAAACCGGCTTTCCTGAATAAAATCCATTGTTGATCAATTTTTGACTGTAACTCATTAACCTACTAACACATGTTTTAAGGTGGTCCCCATGGGACCGCTTGGCCGCCGAAAATGGTCTGGTCATTTACCAATCGGAGCAGGAACCAGAATCTGTTTGGATATTGAAATTCACAGCGCCAGATAATCCAGAAACCGTGACTTCAGCGGTGAGAGGTAGCGAAACAAATGAAACGGGAGCGGGAGTGAGGATTGTTCCCGAAAGATTGTTCGCACTATATATGCTTGTCTTGCTTCCGGTACCCCCAGTTGTGTAGGTTAAAGTGATCGTTCGATCAATAGCAGAAGTGGCCAGTTGCCCATTCGCATCTAAAAGCTCAACTGTTAAGAGGTTTCCATCTATATAACACGTTCCCGTTATTCCTACGGTCGGTGATAAAATATAACCCTCGTATTTTACTTGAAAGGTTGCGGGCGGATTGGTGGTGTTGATGCTGAAATCTTTCACCGGAACAATTGCTGGCCCGCTGGCCGCCATCGGAG
>NCGL01000060.1 GCA_002256935.1 Bdellovibrio sp. 28-41-41 | reverse complement strand
TTTCTACAGACAACGAGGTCACGGCAGTCACAAATCATGGATTAATCCAGTTCCTGCAATCTAACTTTAGGTTGCACTCCTCACTGATATTGGATTTTTCCATAGTGCTGTTTGCTGGCGCGGCCTCGTTACTGCCCTTCCTTCACTCAGGCAGGAGCTCAGCGATTGATATTGGAATACTAAAATCAGCGCTTCCTGCCGGAGTTATTTTTGGAACGTGGATTCGATTACAAAAACCATCCCTCGATGGATGGGCGGAAAAACTTTTATTAGCGACGTTAGGCTATGGTTTTTGTCATTTACTTTTGGCCGAGTCGTCGTCGTTTTATTTTAGCTACGTTCTGCTTTTTGGCGCGGGAATTTTTGATGCGCTCAGTTTGGCCGTACGTGAATGTATTCTTCAATTGGAAACACCGCCGCAGTTTAAAGGTCGCGTGTATGCTTTAAATAATTTCCTAGTAAACGCTTCGGACGAGCTCAGTGAATGGGAATCTGGCGTTGCGGCCCATTGGGTCGGCGTTAGGACGGCCATTCGCATCAGCGGCTGTGTTGCATTATTTAGCGCTAGCGTGTTTGCTTGGAAAGCGAAACAGCGGCAACGCCTGCTTGCAAAAATCACCTTTAGCGTGGATTGATTCCAGTCTAGCGGGGCGCATGTCCCCTGCTTCGTTATGATTTCCAAATAAATATCACTTTGTGAGCGGATAGCGCGTAAAAACGTGCTCATCCGCTCGATCTTTTTTGACTTATAGCTTTGATAAATAAATTTATAGTTAAATGCGCGATCCTTCCACAGTGATTACATACTCATGATCTACCTTACACTTCAGAAAAAGTCCTAACTCTCTGAACCTATAATTAAGGAGGAAAATATGAGAGCCATGTTAATCGTTCTATTTGGAAGTGTTTTAGCAATAACGTCGGCAATGGCCCAATCGGAAATTGCTGCGAGTACAAGCACAACAAGCGTCGTGGAATCCACAGACAGCGCGGCTGCGGAAGCAAACTCGATCGCGGCATCAGTTGATAGTCCTACGAGTGATGAGGCTGAGAAACCTCAATCAAAGCATAAACATTATCAGAGCAAAGAGGATCCATGCAAAGCTATGAATGCAACAGCCGAGCAGAAGGAAAAAATCAAAGCAGCCATGACGGAACTTAAAACGTCGTCTAAAGATTTGCGCGCTCAGCTCAGAACGTCTTATAAAAACTTGAGCACGGTTGTGAATGATACTAATTCAGATGCAGCGGCGGCCAGTGCAGCATTAGATGCTTTAAACACGGTACAGGATTCCCTGCGTGCGTCTTTGCAAGCTAGCAAACTTAATATATTGTATTCAATTTTGAATGCAGATCAACGGGCGGCGGGATTTGCCTGCTTAGAACACGCTAAGAGAAACAGAGGCGAACGCCGCGGGCCACCTCCGCACGGGCACCAACCAGGTCCTCGCCAGGGACCTCTTAATAAATAGCATTTAGATAATTCTTAGCTGTTTAAACCAGCTAAGAATTACATCCCGGCGTGTTTACCGTTTATTCCGTCGCTAAAATAAGGCAGACTGCTCAACATCCGTTTATGCAGAAACCGAACAAGCCCTTAAATCTTTTTTATCAGAACAATTACATCACAGCGCCTGAAAAAAAGGCTATCCTGGATTACATCTATGGACTGAAGCCAATTTGGGAAATGCGCTACCCTGAAGGATCTGCGGACAATCGCCAGTTACTGCGACCCGTGTACTGGCTCGGCAACTGGCAATTCGCTTGCCTTGATTACTATCACCCACCTAAAGGAATATTCAATCGCGCCGTTACGGCCGAAGATTTTCCTTCATCAATTCAAAAAGTTGTCGACCGCATTGAAAGCAAAGTACGAAGTGATTTTGATAGTCGCGATATCCCCCGCGGCTGGGAACTAAATACGTGTTTGATCAACTTTTACGGCAACCGCGTCGTGGGCGGAAAATCTCAAGACTTTGCTCGCGTGGGTGAGCACAAAGATTTTGAACCAGGTCCCGTTGGCTCAGTATCCTTTGGAGAGAAGGCACTATTTCAATTCGTAGATAGCCCAAACAAAGGCAGTAAAAGCACAGTGATTCTGCAACAATGGCTTGAAGACAGTTCCGTTCAAATCTTCGGCGGCGACAAATTTAAAAAGAAACTCTTCCACCGTGTCCAACGTGTCGAGGAAAAAGGCTTCGTATTCAAGCAAGCCCAAACCGGCGACTTCGAAACACGCAGAATCAACCTAACCTTCCGCTACGTCCCACGAGAACACTTCGTAAAAGCAAACCGCCTCCCAGAAGACCTCCAAAAAAGTATAGCTCCTTACATTCAAGAACTATCAAAACATTCCGAATTCTGGAAATCCCAATAAAAAAAGCCAGCTGCTGACTTTTTGAAACTCGGCGCGTTTAGGACGTTGCGTTTCAGAAAGTCAGCAGCTGGCTTTTTTTTTCTACTTTTGGGTGTATGAGGCGGCTTCGAAGTCTACGCGGATTTTTGTTCCGTCTGGCTGCGACGGATCTAATTCAAGTTTTTCGCCTAGGTGGATTGCGTTTAGTTCGGCGTCGAAGGACCAACCGTATTCGGCGTCGCTTGGGATTTCCTGAGTGCCGTAGAAAACTCGCAATGTGCTAACGATGGGGGCGCGACTTAGGTAGATAGTGTTTGAAACTTGTTTGGCTAAGTCTTCAGCTACTTTCGCTAGCTTGTCTCCGAAATCGGGGGCGCAGAGATTGAAGATGTTTGTTCCTTTGTTGACCGTCATCGACAAGAATTGTTCGATTAACAGAGGTTCCTTGTCGTTCTCGTCACGACCGCACTGTGGATCATTGAAGCCGCTAGGGATAATTGCACCGTATGCTAGAATCTTCTCGCGTTTTCCTTTGATTTTTAATAGGTGATCATACAAAGCGACTGATGATTCTTTACTTTGATCTTCAGCATCAGTGATGAAGATCACTGCTAAATGGGCATCTGGTCTTAAGAAGCCGACATTCACTGTTGTATCTAGTGGCGGCGACAACGCAGCAATCACCGGATCAAATGATCTTTCCGTTCCCGATCCCACAGTTCCTAGAATCAATCTGGCTGCTAAATCTTTCTCTGGCCCTGGCGTCATTTTGTCGATGAACAATGGACTTCCGATTAAACGACCACAACATTTACCCGTAATACCACCATCCATATCTGTTGATAAAACACCGATGTGGTAATCGATACTGATGCGATTAAAGAATGCAGAGATAAAGCGTCCAACATTCGCAGCCAAATTTTTTTGATGCGCATCCATACTGCCCGAGTTATCAACGACGAACAGAATGTCCACCTTAGGATCTCTAACCATGTAGTCGTTGTCTTTAACGACCTTTTCATTTGTTAAATCAGGTTTAGCCTGCATCTTAGGGCTGTCAGGCGAACACGAGCTAATCACCAAAGCCATCGCGACAGAAATTGAAACAGCAACCGCCGTCGTTTTTTTCATCATAGAGCTTTCCTTGCTTGGCAGCCTTTTTTGATATCGACTTTATAGTTTGTTAACTCATCAAACCAAAATTCTTTACTCAACGGAAATTTTAGAGCATCTGATTTTTGAGAACCAGTCGTTCCCGATTTAACAACAGCAGCGTCGTCTTTCAAACTCGATTTCAAACGATCCGCTACATTCACCTGTTGAATCACTTCAACTTCGATGATTTTAAGCTTGTTCAAAATTTTTTTAACTTCCGCTAGTTCTAATTGAGCTAATTCTTTCACGCGGCCAATAGAAGCAGACGATGCCATCTGCATTCTTTGGTTCGTTTGATTCTTCATGCGATCAAAGAATGCCTGCAAACCCGTTTGTTGCAATGATTTAGCATAGATTTTCTCGGCCACATCTGATTCCGCCTTCAACAAGACTTCAGCACTGACTAAAAATCTTAATTTTTCATCACGAATCATATTTCTTGGAAGTGATTTGCTGATCGCTACAAGATCTTTTGCCTTCAATGTCTTAGAGGCCATTTCAGTCAATGCCCGCTTAACAAAGATATCATCCGCATCCGTCGAAATTTTTTCTAAGTACACAGACTTCGCTTTGAATTCGATTGGGAAGTTTTTCAACGTTTCCAAAACTGCTGGGTAATCACACACTTTTAATTGAGACAATCCGCGAACCATCCATGCTTCTGGTCCGATTTGACCAGAAAGATTTGGATTCACTAGAGTCTGAGTCACCGCAATCGCATTTTGAGGTTCACCTTTTCGAACAAAAGCCCATGTTTTCTCTTCCTGAGCTTGGAAGTAATAATCAGAGGCCTTTGGGATTTTCTCGAAGTACTTTGCCGACGCATCCAAATACCCATTTTGATATAACATGCGAGCAGCCGTTAAATTCATCAAATCCACAGGTATCGGATTATTAGGAGCCTTCATTAAAGCCGCCATGATTTTCGCTGCTTTATCGGCCTGATCATTCATTGCGTAGGACAAAGCTAAGTGCCAGTCGATCAATGCACGCTCTTTAGAATTTACCGGAGCTTTCATCGCTAACGTATTTAATTCATCCGCAGATCTTTGCAATGACAGGTCAGAGGCAAGAACACGAACTTCGATAACGCGTCCGAAGATTTCTCCCCAGCCTTGAGCCCATTTAATACGAGCTACAAACCAAGCTTTGTTATCTTCTTTAGCTGCTTCACGCCATTCATTGATCAATTGAAAATGAATTTTCTTTGGATCTTGTACAACAAACAACTCTTCCATACCAGTGACCGGCATTCCTGCTTTAAAGAACATCAAGCCTTTAAGTGCGATCCCGTTCTCAGTAGATTCAAATGCGGTGTTATTAAACGCGGGTCCGTATTGGATCAACGCTTCAGTCCACTTGCCATCTTCTAAATGACGTAAGAAAAAGTTCTGCTCTGGAGTTGGATTTACTAACAAACTACGAACCGTATCAGCCAAGAAGCTTTGGTTACGACGAGTTTGTGTTTCGGCTTTACCATCAAGCAAAGCCTCCATATCTTGTGCATAAACCGCACTTGACAGTAGAAGTAGCGCACTTAAAATATATCGTTTCACAGTAACCATCCTACTTGCACGGAAGCAATCGCTAGATCCAAGTTTTTAGGACCAGTGACATATTCCACGTTGTATTTTTGATAACGTAATTCTAAACGAGTTGAAATTTGTTGGCTCATCCAGAAACCAATACCGCCACCTAACGTGTACGTCGGTTTTGATCCTGATTTTAATTCCACTTGGCCAGCACCTAGCAAACCGTACACGTCAAACTGAGCTATGCTTTTATCAAACAAGTTCATTTTTCCGTAGATTGGGTACCAGTTCAACATCACTAGTGATTCACTCTTTTGGTGATCAATTTCAGGAATTGGTGCCGTTGGATTTCTTGGATTTGCCAAACGATCCGCTGAAGCCGCATCGATCATCGCTTCACCTTCAGCTGTCAATTTATTGAACGTGTAGTTGTATTTTGCGCCTACTGACCATCTGTGGTTGATATGATAATTAATATTCATACCGATGCTTTGCGATTTCGTGTAGGTGTCATCGCCGCCCATGGTTCCTGAAAACTCGGGAGCAAATTCAAAACGATTTTTTCTAGGAACAAGACGATCTTGAACCACTTCAACTTTCGTGTCGGGGTTTAGTTCACGCGCTTTATCTAGAATGATTTGGTTGCCGCCTAAACTATCAAACTCTGTCTCTACAGTCTGAGCTAAAGCGCTGATTGATAGCGATGATATTAACAATACTGAAGTTACTAATAAACTCGTTTTCATGGCACTTCCTCCTCATCTTCTGGTGGTGGGTCTTCAGCTGGCGGTTTTGGTTGTGGAGCCGGAGCTACGTAAACAGGACCTTTAACAATTTTGTATTTTAACGTGAAGGTTTCTTCAACCGGAGTCACTTCTGAGTAATAACGTTTAACGGCTTTTACATTGAATGACATTTCTGACGGACCTAAGTTTTCAGTCTTAGAAACTTTCCATTTAAAGTTACACGTCATGAAACCTTTTGCGTCGTAATCATCACACTTGATCTCAGCATCAGCAGGAACATCCGCCTTATCGACGACTTCAAATTCAGCCCGTGCTGTACTTTCGTATACGATGAACGAGTAATTGTAAGTCAAACCAGTCGGGATAGAAACTTCTTCTGTCCATGATGTTTTCAAATCACCAAACTTAGCTAAAAGTTTTGTACTCACATTGTATGGGGTGCTTGGTTTGTTGTAGCGAGATACCGCACGCAAACCGAAACCCGCTGAAGAATACCCTTCCACTAAACCTTTTGAACTTTCGATCGAAAGTTCAAAAAGGAAATCACGTTTTTGAAAATCAGGAATGATCTTATTGATCTTAATAAACGGAGTCAGCGTGATCGCCGCGTAGTCCGGTGGTAATAATTCCAATCTTGGGAACGATTCCGAAGCGGGACCTGCATCTTCATCATGAACTAACACAGTGAATGTCGAAGACGAACCTTCTACAAAACCATCGGCCGGTAAACCAGCCACAGTTGAAATCACAGGTTTATCCATCGCGCGTTCAACGACGATTTCTACCGATCTTTCGTTAGTGAATATTTTTGCGCCCGCATCAGTTGTATGTTTTGCAAACACGCGAACTTTTAGTTCCATCGTTTTACTTAAACCGTCGAACACCAAACCTTTTGGCGGCGTCCAAGAAAACTCACCCGTTACCGAGTCAAATTTTGAACCTGGGAAATCAGTTTCATTAGAAATCTGAGTGACTACATCATAATCCGCAGCTAACACGGAACTCATGATCGAAAACTTGCCTTCGCGACCTTCAGAGAACGTGTACTTTGGAACCGAGTTAATTCGAATCGCTTCGCTTTTTTCTGGCTCTGGAGTTTTCACTTTTTCTTGTGGCACTTGAACGTTTTTAACTTCGTCGCCTTTGTTAGCTAAAGGGTCTTGGTTAAAACCACAACCCAATAAAAGAAGAACGACACCACTAAGTAAAATATTTAACTTTTTCATGATTACCCCTGTCCTGATCTACGAAGCACAAACGGATACGAAACCTTCACGTCAACGCCACCTTCAGGTAACGGGAACTGCCAAGTTTTCAAACGCATCACCATGCAATCTTCGATCATTTTTGAATTTAAAGTCGTATTCTCGATACCGGCTGCTTTAACTAAACCGTTGCCGCCGATTGTAAAATCAATCGCTACACGGCCGCTCAGCTTAGCATCACTTTGCAAACCTTGCTCGTAGCAGAAGCGAATTTGGCCCATATTCTTTTGAATCACAGCCGCGATCATGTCTTTATCAAGACCACGTGCTACCGAAGCTTCTTGTCCTAGTGGAATTGGCATTGCGCCTGATGAGCCCGTTAAAGATAACTTTCCATAACCCGCTTGTCCGCCGCCTTTACCTTTTGTTCCGTAGCCCCCAGCACCTTGAACATTGCCGCCGGCACCGAGTGGCGCGCTGACCATGCCCTTAGCATACAGAGATGTTTGCACACCACCGCTACCTTGTGTTCCGCCCAAACCAGGACCTGCTGTTGTTTGCGTCGCTGATAAATCTAAGCCACCTTTTTGTTTACTGTTGCTGAGGCTTCCCAACGCTGACAAAGCACCCATACGTTTCAAACTTGTGCTTTTCTGTTGAACCGTTTTAGTTACCGATTCTTGCTGCATGTTCGTAGTGTTTTGCAATCGAACCGGCTCTGGTTTTTTGATATGTTTTACGATTTGAACTAAATGTTGTTTTAGTTCCTCTTCTAATTTTGGACTCTCTTTCGGTGCTAACCGAATGATACCTAGTACTCCGACGAACATCAAAACAACAGCACCCATTGTAAAGTACCAGTGTTTTTTGTTTTCTTTAGAGTCGGCAACATTTCCCGCAACTGCGCCGATATCAGTGACTAGCTTCAGATGCCCAAGGGCCCCTACCGAGAAACCATTCATGCGTAACTGTTCGGCGCTGAGTTCACCTAGGTCTTCGAAATCGATACGACGTTGTTCCAAAGATTCAACTTCCTTGCGCACTTCAATTCGTCGAGTATCAGAACGACGAATGACTCGCGCAGGCTGTTTATCCCAGGAAAATGTTCTAACTGTGTTGCCTTCGTTATCTTGTAAGACTAACTGAGTATCCATGGCATCCCTTCTTATTAGTAGCGTCCCGCCGACTGTTCAATTTTATCTTTAAAATCAGTACGAATCCCTAGTAACGAGTCCAAAACTTTATCTTCCTCAACAGTAGTCACGGCTTCGTCTGAAAAATGGTACTTACCTTGGACCAATAGATCTTCAAAATTATGTTCAGTTTTTTCAGTTTTCGCTGCTGTTGCCGCTGCTGGAGCTGGCGTTGCTGTGGGAGCGGCCTGTACCGCGGGAACCGAAGGCGTAGTTACAGACTGCTTAGCATCGTCCGCCATGGCGCTTAATCCTAAAAATCCGACCGCTAATACAAATGTTCTAGTTACTAGCTTTTTCATTTTCTTTTTCCCATTTGTTTAAATTTTCTAAACGACCTTCTAAATACTGAACCATCGCAAAGTTACCTGTCGAACGCTCAAGCATTAGTAGTTTCTCAACCGATGCTTTAGCCATTGGCGATCTACGAAGTTCATTACGAGCTTCTTCCACGTCTTTAAAGTTCGGAGCTACCCCTGCCGTTTGTTGAGTCAAGATCGCTTGCAAGTCCGCTTTGTCCGCATCTTTTGCAATGCTAGATAAAGACTGAATTTCACGATCTAGATATACGAATAAATCTTTATTAGATTTCAAACTATTCTTAAGATTCTCTTTCCAATTTGGCGTTGCCCAAAATTCATCCACTTTGATCATCGCTTGTTCTGACTTCGTTTTAAATGGAGCTGCTTGTTGAGACAACAAGTTCATGTACTGACCTTGCTCTTCATCACTTAAACCGTCTGGCATCGGCAAGCTTAATAGTTCTTGGTAGAATCTAGACGTTTCAGATGCGTATAACTGCAGAGCCACTAGCTGCGACGTCCAGTCACCCTTCTGAATCGCTTTCTGAGCCAACGCTTCGGATTTTTCCAATTCTTTATTACGAGCTTTGATGGAAGCCACTAACATTTTTTGATTTTTGGTATCGATCTTGTGAGTCGATAAAACTTTACGCTCGACATCTACACCGGCTAAGAAATCATAACGGAACAAAATTGCACCTTGAGGTGTTTTTTGAATCCATTCATCTTTCAAAGCCGCTTGCAAGATTTTAACATCTTTTGTTTTACCGAACGATTCCATATACGCTTGACCTAACAAGCCAGGATTTTTCTCAAAATTCTTTCGATAAAATGCGATGTCTTTTAATGGTTGTTTGCTTTTTCGAATCATCTCTAATGCAATTAACTCTTTCATTTCTGCATTTTTAGTAAGGGCCAAGAATTGATTGTAATAATTCGGAGACGAGTCGCCAGAAAGTTCTGCAAACAAAGCCATTTTCAAAGCTTTTTGCTCTGGCTCCATACCTTTTTGGACTTTCTCTACCGTTTTTAAAGCGACTGAGAAATCTAGAAGCAATTCTGAGTAATACGCCTTGCGTGACAAGGCAAACTCGCGATCATCACCGGCTACAGTTTTCAAATTCAACATTTCTTCAGCGGCCATGTTGGCTTTTTGAATATCGCCGATTTTTTCATTCAATACGACTTTGTTTTTTAAATAGATTACGCGATCTTTTTCAGCCGCCTTGCTCACTTGAAAACGATTCAACAAATCTAACGCTGCTTTTGGATTCGTAGCCGCTAGACCTGCCGCCTGAGTTAAAATAGATTTTTGCTGAATTTCAGCGAATTCCATTCCATCAGTTCCTTTGAATAAGTCCGCAAATTCCGCAGCCCATGCTTCAATATTTTTTTCATCTTTCAAGATAACCAATGCATCTAAAGCTAGATCCGCAGATTGTTTACGAACCGTCGCCGGCGCGGCTTTATTCAAAGCTAATGCCTTCAACTGATCAGCACCCGCTTGCGTTTGGCCAGACTCATATAATTTGTGAGCTTTTTGGTAGCTAACTTCGTACACTTTCGTTTTCAGCTTTGTATTAACTAAGTAAGCGGCTTGCGCTTTTTCCAAAGCGGCAGCATCGCCAGATTCTTCCGCTACTTCGATTTGGCTCAATAATGCGGATTCTAACTTCGCCGAATCTTGGCCAGCTTGATTCAAAGTCTTGGCCGCAGTTTCATATAAGAACAATGATGTAGAGTAATCTTTAACCTGACGTGCGGCCTGAGCACCCCACACAGCTACTTCTAAATCTTCAGGAAATTGCGTAGAATACACTTTATAGGTCATCAATAAATTCGCTGATGGCTTGGTCTTTTCTGCCTGATTCCAAGTCACAACAAATTGACGGAACAATTTACGAATGTCTTCGCAGTCTTTTTTTCCGCAACCTTTTAATTCATTCCAAATATCTAACGACGATTTGAAATTTTGTTGCGCGATTTCAGTTTGGCCTTCGGCCCATTGTAATGGCGACAAGTGAGCCATAATTTCTAGACGACTTTCTGGCTGGCTTTGTTTATTTAAAACAAAATTCCAAGTCATGATGGCCTCTTTGCGACGACCAACGCGTTCCGTCTCTAGAGCGAGCGTCGTTACCGTTGGTAATTTCGCTTTTTCTGGAACTAATTCGTATAATTCCTTAACTTCATTCTCGCCATAAGGCTGCTTTGATAAAAACGTCGCATAGTCTTTCGCCACTTCTTCTAGGAACTGCAAATCAGCCGTACCGTCAGAAATGCCGCTTTTAGTTTGTAGAGATTTATCTGTTAAAATTTGCTTGATCTGAGCTAATGAGTCAGCGATTTGTCCTAAATTAAAATGTGACCAAGATTTACGATAGGCCGCAAGTCCGCGAGATGAAGCCACAGGAGTCGCAATCACTTTTGTATAATATGGCAGAGCCTCTTTAAACATGTTTTTCTTAAACAGCATTTCCGCTAATGATAAATTAGCTTCCGATTGCGCCTGAGGATCACGCGCCGTTTGCGAAATCGTTTCGTACGATTTTTTAGCCTCATCAGAATAACCAAGAATTTCTTGTAAGTGACCCATTTGGATCATGATTTTGCTACGACTAGTTTCCGGAGCTTTTGCTACTGACTCTTTGTATAACGTCAGAGCTTTCTTTCGGTCGTCTTCTCCAGCAGTACAAACAGTACAGCCAGATTCTAATTCTTTCATGGCAGAAACACGAGCGCGTTCTGAGTATAAATCCGCCAACCGCAGGCCGACAGAAACTTTAGAGGGGTCTTCTGGAGATAAATTCAGGTGCACACCTTTTAACTTATCAATAAGCAAATCACGAGTAGCATCGTCTGCCGCCGCAAATGAAAAAGTGGCCACGCATAGAGCCAATCCGATTAATAACTTCATTCCCCCTCCTTGGAGCCTCTAACCTAAAAACTAGTGACTACTATTTCATAATCACTGCAAATTTCAAATCGCTAAACCCGGCATGGGCACACGCTAATACTATAGAATTAAGTGCTTCGTATTTTGTACGACGATCGGCTTGCACCGTGATCGTCGTCGGCATCTCTTCACCCGCTGGGTGGCTCGCTCGGAATGCTTTTCTTAACTCAAGTAGTTCTTGGATTAACCCCTCTGCCGTAAGCATTTTCTCTTCTAAGAATACTTTGCCTTCTTCGATTTTAATAACGGGATTACGATCTAAAGAATCCCCACGAGCCGCCCTAGGCAGCTCCATATCTTTTTTCATAAATAAGATTTCGCCGTTACTAGAAAAATTCATCAAAAGGAAAATAACCAAAATTGAAAAGGCATCGATCAAGGCTGTAAGCAGAAGATCCGCCGCTAAGCTTTTCTTCCATCGTTTGCCTTTAGGATTTAAAAACGAAGCATTCGCAATCGGACTATCTAAAGCCGTATTCGCTATTACGTTCTGTTTAATCATAAATTCCCCTCGTCCTTAAAGTGGAACCACGCCTAAATCACCCATACCCGATTTTTTGAATTGGTCCATTAAATCGATAATATCTTCATAGGATGTTTGAGCACGCGGTTGAATAAGAGCCGTCTTTAATTCAGGCTCTGCTTTTTTCATGAGATCAAGCTGAGCAGCCAGTTGCAGAAGATTAGTTTTTCCATCTGCAGCTGCTGCCAATTTTAATTTTCTCATGTTTACAGGAAGCGTTTGCGCATCCCGAGTTTCCAGAGTCATGTCACCTTTATCGCCTAGAAACACCCAAAGCGTAGGCTTCTTAGGTGTCTCTGCAACGGGTTGCCCGCCGACCGCTTGCTTCACATTCATTGAACCGACGTTTAACCAAACGGCAGTTAACAAAAGGAAACAGATACAGGTCGACAACAAGTCGATAAACGGGATCAAGTTTAATTCAAAATCTAAATGCTTTTTACTTTGGGACATAGATGCCTCGGTCGTTAGCGTTTAGTTATGCGTTGATTTCTTTTACAGATTCTTTAGTCGCGCCATCTTTACCAGTTCGGAAGCTTTTGAAGCCTACTGGTTCGTATGAATAACTCAACCAGTTGAACACTTTAAGTGCTGAACGATTAAGATCTTCAACGATGTGATTCGCTCTATTTTGAAGAACCGCGTACATGACTAGGGCTGGGATCGCCGTGATCAAACCGTAAGCTGTCGCATTCATCGCTTCGGCAATACCGGCAGCTAGCAATGTTGCTTTCTCTGCAGGGACTGCATTGGCAACCGCGGCGAAGGACTTGATCATACCCGTGATTGTTCCTAGTAGACCAGTCAGTGTCGCTACGTTACCAAGCATAGATAAGAAACCGATACGGCGTTCAACTAAGCTGTTTTCATAAAGAAGAACTTCATCCATTTTGCCTTGGATTTCTTCTTTGCCGCCAAAGTTTTTAGCGGCTTTAGTTCCCGCCAAGATAGCTTTCGACACTGGCATTTGCGCTTGTGACGCTTTTGCCGTTTCCATTACGCGATCAAGTTCACCGCGACGGATAGAATCCTCGAACCCATTTACGAATTCGCTTTGATTGATTTTGTTTTTGATGAACAGCGTGTATGAACGCTCTGCTAAGATAGCCAGTGACACGAGTTGCGTGACCAAGATTGGCCACATCCAGAAGCCCCCTTGTTCAAATGCTAAAGCAATTTTAGAAAACATTTCCATATATCCCCCCAAATTAATGACTTATTTATTGTTTTAATAAAATTATGATCTCCACGCCCCAGACCTAAGTCACCCGTTTTTTTCTTATGGGAAATATTATTTTTTCTTTAGCTTTGTGTTTGCGTAATTCTTCACTCAAAATTCGAAACTTTTTATATCACAAAACTCTACTTACAGTAGCCAATGCCGCCGCTGCCTGTTTTTCAAAGAGTAAACGCTCACCCGTTTTGTCACTCCGGGCAAAAAGTAAAAGATTAACCCTGATCCCATATCCGATTGAAGCTTATAGACCCTTTTACGCCTGTAAAATTTATTAAAGGGTTTTAATCTCTGCTGGTTGTGCTATAGAAACCCTCTATGAAATATCAAAACCCTACCTCTCGCCTGAACTCATTCCAGGACATCAATTTACCGGCGTCCATCATGAACGCGCTTTCAAAAATGAACATCTCAAAACCCACTCAAATTCAAGCCCTGTCGATCCCGGTTGGCCTTACGGGCAAGGATTTGATCGCTGTTGCTGAAACTGGTAGCGGCAAAACTTTGGCCTATGCACTTCCGTTGTTGTCGGCATTGCAAAAAAACGAAAAGACGCGCGCCTTGGTTTTAGTTCCTAGTCGCGAGATGGCTCAACAAATTCAAAAAGTATTCATCGAGCTGACTGCCGACAGTCCAATAACTATGTCGATAATCATCGGCGGAATCCCAAGTGCTAAACAAGTAAATGGCCTAAACAGAAAACCGCGTCTGATCATCGGGACTCCCGGTCGCCTGAACGATCATCTTTTAAAAGACAAACTTCTACTTCAAGGCGTTGAGCATATCGTAATCGACGAAGCCGACCGCATGTTAGATAGCGGCTTTACTCCGCAACTAAAGAGCATTCAAAATACTCTACGAGGCCTTCGCCAAACATTAATGTTTTCTGCTAGCTTAAATTCAGAAGTAGAAGGTATTGCTAAGTTATTCATGAATCCCGCATCCACAACAATGATCCGCTCAGCCCAAGCTGAAAAACCGGTCGAGACCCTTACGCAAACTGTTTTGTTCATTGATAAAGCGGCGAAAAACGATCGCCTGCTGGACGAACTAAATAAAACTCAAGGCGGCGTGATTGTATTTTGCCAAAACCAAGGCGGCTGTGAACGCACAGGCCAACATTTAAAAGAGTATGGCTATGAAATGGATTTAATCCATGCCGGCCAAACACAAGGTCACAGAAACCGTGCAATTAAAGCCTTCCGGGATGGCAGTATTCGCGTTTTAGTAACTACAGATCTATTAGCTCGAGGCCTTGACGTTCCACACGTTGACACAGTTATTAATTTTGAATTGCCAGCTCAAGCTGATGATTTCCTGCACCGTATTGGTCGCACGGCACGCGCGGGTCGCGTAGGCCATGCAATCACGTTTGTTACGCAATCAGACCGAAACTATTACGGGAAGATCAAAAAATATCTAGTGGATGCCAAAGAGATCAAAGTGGATCCAAAGTTTGAATTTATGGCGGCTCGTCCTACGAATCACTTTTCTGAACGGAATAAAAAACGCCTCAAAGAAACGAAAGACACGAAAGAAACGTTTGATCCGACTCGCAAGCCAAAAGGCAAACCCAAAGCAAAAAGCTATGGGGATCTTCACAAACCAAATAAATACGCAAAAAAAATGAGATAGTAAAACGCGATAAGAAACCTTAGATACGTTTCCAGTACGGGTTTTGATCGTAGTCAGCCCGATGAATTTGATACCGTAGAGTCAGAACGATCTGACCTCGCGGATCTGGCTCTGTGATTTTCTTTACTAACTGTGCGCCAATTTTATCCAGTGCTTTTTGCGAACGAATGTTCTTTTCACCCACATCAAAATAGACGGTATCAACAAACTTAAACGCATACTCTAGCATCAGCTTCTTAAGCTCTTTGTTGTAGTTTCCACCCCAATACTCGCGCGACAAAAATGTATAACCAATCACCACTTCACGCAGGTAATGGTTGTATTCATAAAAACTCGAACTGCCGATAACTCTTTTTCCATCCGCAGTTTTTATTAATAAGGCACCATGGCGCTCAAGCCCTGAATCAAAAAATTTTTGAAATACATCACGTTGGTAGCGAAGCGGATTTGGGTGCACTTTCCAAATTAGCGGATCACTCGCTACCTGATAAAGCTCTTCAAATTGATCGCTTTGCAACGGTTCTGTTTTTAGCAGTTTTCCATGCAGACTTGGTTGCCAAAAACGATTTTTAAGCTCGAAATAATTAAGTGATTCCGAAGCTTCTCGTCGGATCAATTGAAAACCAATATTCTCTAAAATTTTAGCCGAAGCCGGATTAGCGTCCTCGGTCACGGCCTGCACGGAAGCTAAATTTAACGTGTTAAATCCCGCTTCGACCAAACAACGACAAACTTCTGTAGCAAAACCTTGCCCCCAGAATTTCTTCACGATCATGTAACCAATCTCGGCACTGCGATTGGGTTTAGAAACTAACATAAACCAACCGATAAACTCACTTAAATCAGCACTCTCAACAGCCCAAATACCATAGGGTTCTGGTCCATCGTTTCGTTGAATTTGATCATTCAGTCGGGTTTGAGTTTCCACTTCGGTTCGAGGGGTTTTAATTCGTGTGTACCTCACAACATCCGCATCGGACTCAAGCTGTCTCAAATTGGAAAAGTCATTCTGATTCAAACGCCTCAAATGTGTCCGGCGCGTTTTCAATTCGTACTTCATAGACTCCTTAATCCTCTGTTCTATTTTGAAACGGATCGTGTATTAAACCTCAAGAAAAATCGATCTTTGTCCGAAAAGTTAAGGACGAATGTTACCAAAAAGGGAGAATCTTTGAACGTTTTATCGTTACTCACTTTAACTATCTTCCTAAATTTACTGCTTACTGGTTGTACTCCAGTCAACGTTAGCCTGAACTCAGAGTTTGGCTTGTCATTAGGCAAATCGCCAAGTGAAGAACAAACGACTAACGTTCCGAAAATTTCAGTTACATCTCAGCCTCTTTATATCAACAAAGCCAATTCAGAACAAATATCATTCGCAGGAACTTGTGAAAACGTAACGAACATTCAAATTAAAATTAGCAATTCAACTACAAATAATTCCATCATTTGCAACGCCGGAAATTGGAGCGCTTCATTAGACGCTAGCACAGCCTATGATGGCAGCGTTTCTTTTGAGTTTTTAGACGGACCGACATCGGAAATACTAAAAACAATTTCTCTTGAAAAAGACACGGTACCTCCCGTGGCATTATTAGGAACAACCATCCCTGCCGTCAACAGCAACGTTATGTTATCAGTTTCCGCCGATTCTATGACTGGCGTCTCAAACTACAGCTACAAATATGGTATAGCGACTACCACTGACTGTTCCGTAGCCGCTGGTTATTCTGCTTATTTTAACTCCGATGATGTAACCTCTTCGTCCCTCGATGGGGGCGATGGCAATTACAAACTATGCCTTATTGGAAAGGATGCCTTTGAAAACGAACAATCATACACCAGTGCCACGGTCATAACGTGGCAACTAGATACAGTTGCCCCAGTTTTAACATTTTTATCCGCAACTGAGACTCAATACATCAACAGCTCAACTCAAGCTGCCTTTTCAGTCGCCATAAATTGCTCAGAATCGGGTCGCAACGTTAGCTTCACAGCTACAGATAAAGACGAACTTAAAATCACACACGATGTAGCGTGTCCAGCCGGAGGAGTCGCCTCAACAACATTTGTTCTCAACTCATTGGCAGAGGGTCCGGTAATTTTTCGAGCCTACCAAGAAGACCTCGCCGGCAACACGAATTTACAAACCGTTCTAACTCCGCTGAAAGATGCAACGGCTCCTATTTTTGACTCCTTGACGGTATCTGATGGCAATTATTATTCGAGTGTCGCTCAGAGCCCTGTTGTTTCGTGGTCAACCGCAAGCGATGGCATCGGCAGCGGTGTTTCTGAATTTCAAGTTGGATTTGGGGATTCAGGTACGGTGCCTAATATAAAAAATTACTTTTCTGTAGGAACGTCCA
>NCGL01000142.1 GCA_002256935.1 Bdellovibrio sp. 28-41-41 | reverse complement strand
GCTTTCAGAGTTCTAAAAATATTTTGTAATGTGTACGCATCCAGATCTCCGAAGAAATACATAGGCACATTCAATTCATCTTGGATTAGTTTACACCAGCCACGCACACCGTTCGATGGAACCCCTTGGGCACCTAGCAAAATGCAGTTGTTTCGCTTTGTAAAACCCATGGTATGCAACGTATTTGCGGTACCTTCTGATTCGATAACCAAAGCAAAATCGACTTTCTTTTTCACTTTTAGTCTCAAAGCTTGAGGTTTATTTTTCGGCATATAAGGCGAAGTTCCTAAGCTAGATAAATCAATTCTCGCTACAGATCCATCGGCCATAGTTTCTTCAACTATCAATTGATTTGAATACGTCTGACCACCACGATCATTGGCGAAACAGTTTAATTCTTCACGATACACTTGTAGCATATCACCGATAAAATCGATGATAGAATCTGACTCTACCTGGTCTTCAAAATCCAAAGGTCTGTAATGCTTATCGCTTTTGATTAGACCTTTGCACATATAATACAATTCCCTTTTTGTATTCACGGCACCGATATTCAAATTTCCCACTAGTATCTCGAGCATGAAAACAACGCGCGCTAACTTTTGCACGGATGAAACGTTCAGTTCCGTTCGTACGCGTTTATCGCCGGGAGTTAAATAACCTACTTTAGAATTGTAAAAGGAATTATCCAAAGACGTCTTAACGGCTTCTAAATAAGGACGTTTTGAGTTTTCTAAATCCTTAAGCATCTGATCCGCTAAAGCTTTGGCTTCTTTAGGGATATTAAGCTTAAGATCTCTGATTCGTAATAATCCACCAGCCATAATTATTTCCTATTTCTTTTGCGTCGACTTTTGAGTCGTTGCAATCGTAGTTGATTTTTGAGTTGAAGTCGCGGCTTTTTCAGTCGTCTTCGCAGTCGTTTTTTCCGTAGTTTTCTCTGTAGTTTTCTGAGTTCCTTTTTGAGTCGACGTGTCTACTGATGCCTTAGTTGTAGATTTTGTCGTTCCTTTTTCCGCTGCTTCTTCTGGATCGATTTCACTAAATGGCTCCGCACCTTCATGGTCCGAATCCTCTTCCATTACACCGAATTTTCTCGCTTCTTTTTGTTTCTGCTTATTCAGTCTAGTTTCCGCGTCTTCTAATTGCGAAATCGCTTCTTGTGAATCGCGTCCCAGGATTTTTCTCAAACCATCTTCCGCTTTTTTACGACGAGCATCGCTGGCGCCGCTTAGAAGTGCTAGTTTTTCAACTAAGATAGGACCGAACTGTTCAATATGAGCCAATTTACGTTCCAAATCGGCTTCTTTAAATTCTTTACGAATATGACGAGATAATTTTTGTCCGGCTTGCTGAGCCGCTTTTCTGATTTCATCCACTAACTCATCAGACGCATCGATAGTTTCCTTCGACGCATTTTTAAATTTAATGAATGGTGACACCACGCTGATTGCAAATACATACGGTCCCAGTGGCAATGAATCCTTAGGCTGATTTAAACCGTATGATTTCCAGTTTACTGATTCAACAGCACCCGTGATAGCGCAACCGGATTTATCAAACTGTAAAGGTACGCGATTAGCAAAACGTAACAATTGAACTGGGCTGTCAGATTCCCCGCCGCGATCGATAAATCGCGCCAATGCTACTTCCACAACCACCGGTTTGAAATCGCAAATTTTTGGTTTGCGTGTCACGACCGAGAAAAAGTCAACTTGACCTAACCGTTGAATACTTTTTGATAAAGCATCTTCGCCCACGGTTAGAACCGATTTTGTCGACGGCGGCATCAATTCAGTATTTTGAATCGCTTGGAAAACTGTTTTGAAATTTTCTTCACTGATCGATGTGACCGACTTTTCAATTAATGATTTCGGCATACCGTTTTTAACGAAGTCATTGATCGTAGGATCTGAAATACGCGAAAAACCTGTTTTCAAAAATTTAGATAAGCTTGTTTTACCAAACAATGTCGCATGCGTAATGAACTCACCCAACTTAAAGGTATGAGGATGTGGCAGAGTTGCTGGCGGCAATTCAGGACTTTCATTTGAAACGCGCTCAATTTTTTGCCAGTCATTATCTAGAAGTTTATATTCAATTGTTAGATGAGGATTAACTAGAACCGTGCCTTCTACGTAGGTCACAAGTCCGCCATCACCATTTAATTGCACACGACCATCCATTACGAATTCAACACGAACTCCGTTTGGCTTAGTCCAATCAATAGATTCTTTGTTTTTAATAATCCCCGTATTACTTTTGATGTCTACGTCAATTTGAGCACTGATGGCTTTTCTCATGGCCTTAGTTTTAGAAATGACGACAGCCCCGCGAGCATTCGTCATCTGGGCCCATGTAGTTGCGGCCGAAATACCAATACCTTGCTGACCGCGTGAACATTGTCCGCGACCAAACTTAGATGACGCTAGATACTCGCCAAACACTTTAGCAAGATCATCGGCATCGATACCTGGTCCATTATCTTCTACGACGATTTTGATCAGATCCGTATTCTTGGTAGAACCGGTGCCAACCTTTGTGATTTCGACTTTGATATCCGGCAAAATCCCGGCTTGCTCGCAGGCATCCAGGGAGTTATCGATCGCCTCTTTCAATGTTGTCAATACTGCTTTCAGAGGTGAAGAGAACCCCACTTGTTGCAAGTTTTTGGCAAAATATTCAGCTGTACTGCTCTTGGTAATTTTACTCACTTCGCGTCCTTACTATAGCTTTTTTATAGCTGGCTATTGGTCCTGATGCCAATTACTTGGGTGTTTTCAACACAATACAAGCATCAGGATTAAAATTCACACTACCATTAGTTAAAAAGAAAATATGGGAAGTTTGCAAGGTTAAAAATTTTTTATCGCTCGGCTATGCGCGTAAAGTACGCATAAACGCCTTGTCTGTTAGCATTTAGGTTCGCTGGCGTTCAGATTTTCCAAAGCGATATCAAATGTCGTCTTATATGTTTTGTCGTTATTGCACTGTTTGCATGCAGGGATGACATGATCCATGGTCAAATTTTTAGATTTAAACTGACCCTTACAATAATGACAGATACCTGGCCCCACTTGCTGGCGCCACCATTGCGACTGCTTCAGCTCGTAGGCTTTGGCTTTTTCGCGCTTGCGGTGTTCATCAGAGCTTAGTTCTTCGAAATTCATGGCGCTGTCATACCACTAACCAGGGGATTTTTAAACAGATAATAGACCTAGTTCGATTTTCTTTTACTTATTTTCCATAAGTCGGCCTCATTCTTGATTGGATTACCCTCCCCCTTGAATAGGCCCTGGATGCTTGAGTGCAACGTAATCGAAAAATGTTAATAAAAACTATAGTTCTGCTAGCAAACTACTAGTAGAACTATTTTGCTTGAACTGAAACTATCCTGGGCAGCTAGCCGCATCCACCTGAAACGAAATCAGAAAATATATGAGCACTCACTGTTGTCCGGTTCGGAGCGTAGTGTAAAAAGTTAAAATGCCCTGTAGAAGCCAGAGATAAGGTTTTCTTCGACAAAAATCTTTTCCAAAAAGGATTCTACGGGCATGGCACAAAATACTGTTTTCGAGCAAATAATCAAACTAATTCCGCGAACTCAATTCCAATCACTTGTTCATCGACATGATGCCGACAAGTTTACGCGTACCATGGATTCATGGACCTGGTTCGGGGCATTGCTATTTGGCCAGATGACTGGACACGATTCAATACGCGCTATCGAGCGCGTATTCGCTCATACAGATTCTAAAATGAAAAGGCTTGGTTTCGGCCCAGTCCGCAAAAGTACCTTAGCTGACGCCAATCAGAACAGATCCATCGACTTGCTGGAAAGCCTATTCCATTACGCTTTATCACAAGCTCAAAAACTTGCTCCAAGAAAAAATGGTTTTCGCTTTAACGGCCAAGTCCTGGCTTTGGATTCAACAACGATAGAACTATGTCTTTCGCTATGTCCTTGGGCAAAGTTTCATCACGACAAAGGTGCCACCAAGCTTCATACGGCCATCGATATCGCGGGTGATCTGCCGCAATTCGCTGTTATCACTGATGGCCGGACACATGACATCAGAGCCGCGCGCGAGCAAATTAGTTTCAGCAAAGGTACGACAGTTGTTTGTGACCGTGGCTACGTTGGCGATGCCCACAGTTCAGTTGAAATTTAAAGGTTGAGTGGCTCAACCAAAAGTGTTTTCAATAGGTTACGAAGCTTATCGAGACATTAAAAAGAAGGGCCACCCAATGAAAAACACCGTACTGAAATCGGTCAAGAAAATCAATCGCAAGAAGCTAAAGCATGCAAAAAAGTCAGACATTATCGAGAATAAATTCGAAAACCTCGAAGGTCCTATCGATACGCAGCATTTATTAATTTCAACTTTACTGCCGCCGGCGGTGAAAGCTTTCATGGCCGAACTCGAAGGTGAAGTCGAGAAATTGTGCGGTAGCCGCTACAAACACGGAAAAACAAACCACCGCTGGGGTTCGCAAAATGGATCGATCGTTTTAGGAAATCAAAACGTTGCGCTTGAAGTGCCGCGGGTGCGCGCAAAAGACGGCAATGAGGTGAAGCTTAGAACTTATCAAGACTTCCAAGATCAGCGACTTTTTGATCAAGCGGTGTTCACCGAAGGAATTAAAAAGGTTTCTCAGCGCGACTACGAAAAAGGCGTTAGCCAGATTGCAAACTCATTTGGTTTTAAGAAAAGTTCGGTCTCGAAAAAGTGGATCAAGGCGACGGCGAAAAAGATCGATGAATTGCAAAAACGTTCGTTGAAGGAA
This sequence comes from Bdellovibrio sp. 28-41-41, assembly GCA_002256935.1. Classification (GTDB taxonomy): domain Bacteria; phylum Bdellovibrionota; class Bdellovibrionia; order Bdellovibrionales; family Bdellovibrionaceae; genus UBA2316. The sequence continues at coordinate 818 of NCGL01000142.1, read as the reverse complement.
ATGGATATTCGGGCGGTGTTCATTGACGGAAAAAGATATGCAAAACATGGCGTGATTATCGCGCTGGGTGTAGGTTCTTCGGGAATGAAAAACGTACTTGGAATCTATCAGACCGACACGGAAAACTCGAGATCTTGTTTGAATTTATTAAATGATTTAGAAAAACGCGGACTTCCTGAATCGGGATTAATTTTTGTAGTCGACGGCGGTTCTGGCTTGAATAAGGCACTTAGCGAAAAATATTTAGTTGATGATAAGAAGCAACGTCGCGCGATCAGAATCCGCTGCTACGTTCATAAATGGCGTAACATCGAAAAAGCCTTGGGGGCTGAGTCGCACAAGGCTTTAGGGCTTTTCTGGGCGCTACGTGACGCTAAGGACTTAACAGAAGCCAAAGTCGTATCGGACCGATTAGAAAGTGTGCTGCGCGATCTAAATTTATCGGCGCTAACAAGCTATCTTGAGGCAAAAGAAGATTTGCTCGTAATCCACGAGTTGAAATTATCAAAAAAACTAAAAACATTTTTTTCAACGACGAATCCGATCGAATCTTTAAATTATTTAATCGAAGAAGATATGCGTCGTGTGAAGCGATGGAAAGACTCAGAACATTTTCAACGATGGTGCGCGACGTTTTGCTTAGCCGCTGAAAAAAGAATGCGTAAGATCCACGGCTATCAAGCGTTGCCAGGCTTGTGGATTTTACTTCGCAAACTGACTGAACAAAATGACATTGACATAAATCAGGAAATCAACGAAGTTGCTTAACACAAACCGCCACTCGACTTTTGAATTTCAACTAAGCGATGGACAACGCC
>NCGL01000059.1 GCA_002256935.1 Bdellovibrio sp. 28-41-41 | reverse complement strand
ACTTTTACCAAGCGTGCAGGTCAACATTGATGCTGGCCATCTTCCAAAAGCCGAAGAAAATGGAACTCGCTACTTAAAAATTCCAGTAGGAGAATAACCATGAAAACACTATTCGGAATTTTTACATTTATCTTTGGCGCAGGTTCACAGCTTCCAGTCTACGCGAATACCGATAATTTCGTGATCGTCGATGTGCGAACACCCTCTGAGTTCGAAGAAAGTCACGTTGAGGGAGCAATCAATATTGATTTTTTGAACTCAGAATTTAAAAATAAAATGGCTCAAATGGACAAGGAAAAACCCTACAAAGTTTACTGCCGCAGTGGCAATCGTTCGGGTCAGGCCATGAAACTCATGAAGTCCATTGGATTCAAAGATGTTGAAAATTTGGGTAGCTTAATGCAAGCTTCAAAACGACTCTCTAGAAAATGTGAAGGAAAAAATTCCTGTTAGGAAGAAAGCTTTGATCATGTCACAAACGAATTATTTAAAGTATCAAAACCAAACCTCAGGAAAACTAAAATGAAAAAAAATATTCATCCTATCGAACGATTAATCAGGATTTTACTTGGCGCAGGTCTTATGTCACTTGCCTTTTGGGGTCCAACCAATCAGTGGTTTCTGCTTGGAATAATTCCATTGATGACAGGTCTAGCTGGTTGGTGTCCACCATATGCTCTTTTGGGCATCAATACCTGTAATCTTGGAAAAAAATAGCTCATAGTACTTTTAAAAATCAATAGGGCTATTTAGTGCCGACAAATTGCACCACGGCACTCAAACCTTGATGACCTATACCTTCAGAAACATTGCGTTCAATTTCATGAGCCAAGACCGGTTTGAGGCCAGGAAGTTCCGAAACAACCTGTGAAAGTGTAGGCATTAAATCCGCGTTTTGTGGTCCACCAGTTCTAAACTTTAACTGCTCTGGCCGATAGGCTTCTAAAACAAAGATACCCCCAGGCTTCAAACCAAAGACGACACCTTTATGAACTTTAGTCCTCAATTCACTAGGTAAATGGCACCAAATAGAAACTATTCCGCTCCAATAGCTATCCTCAAAAACGAACTCATTTAGATCACAGCAAATGGTATCTATGACGACATTGTTTTTCACGGCTAATTCAGCCAGTTTATCAAGTCCCACTTGCGAAGAATCTACCGCAGTAACTTGAAATCCTTTTTTGGCAAGAAAAACTGCGTTTCTACCCTCACCTTCGGCTAAGCAAAGGACTTTTGCATTTTGTTCAAACTGATTTACTTGATCTACGAGAAACGTATTTGGCGCGGTACCATAGTAATATTCACTTTGCCCGTAACGGTCATTCCACTGATTTTTCATCTAACCTCCTCGTTAAAAAACAACAGATCAACCCCTGCAATATTCGTCCTGAATAGTCTTGATCAACCGAATTAATCGTTTGTCGGCCAACGAATAGACCTGAAACTTCCCGTCTTTCTCAGAGCTGACCAATCCTTCAAATTTCATACGAATCAAAAATTGAGACATCTGCGATTGCGATGCCTCACAAAGACCGACGAGCTCTCCAACAGTTTTAGAACCTTTAAGAAGATGACCCAATACGAGTAGCCTCAAAGGGTGTGAAAGTGATTTCAAAATGAGGCATACTTCGTCGCAAGAATTTTCTATTTTGTTTATCGACACATCACGACGCATTTAAACATCCTTTTTCTGGTTCTCCAATTAATTTTACATTTTTATATTATATTATTATAATGTAACGGTAAATATCAATCAACATATGGAGACCAAATGAAAGCTCAATTAAAATGGACCGAAGGAATGAAGTTTGAAGCAGCCACAGAAGGTAACACTCTCAATATGGATACAAAAGCTCCCCTTGGAACTGGTTCGGCGATGTCCCCTAAAGAATTAGTTGCCGTCGGACTTGCTGGCTGCACAGCTATGGATGTAGTTGCCCTACTTAAAAAGAACAAGCAGAATTACAAAACTTTCGATGTAGATATCGATGTAACGATGTCAAACGCAGGGCACCCCATTGTCTTTTCAAACGCAATTCTAAATTTCAAAGCCACTGGAGATATTGCGCCTAACGTTTTTCTTGATGCAGTTCATTTATCACAAACGAAATACTGCGGTGTTAGCGCGATGCTCGCAAAAGCACTGCCTATTCACTATGTCGTTACACTAAATAACGAAAAAATCGGTGAAGGTAAAGCAGACTTTGGTGGCCAAAATGGATAATCTATCAATTCAAAAAGAAGTCTCGGGTAACGTTGATGACATCTGCCAGAAAGTGATCGAAGCAATCAAGCCCGTTGGTTTTGGCATTCTCACTAGAATTGATTTCGATCAAAAAATTCATGAAAAGCTGAATGAAAAAATCAATCGCTGCGTGATCCTCGGTGCTTGTAATCCCAAACTTGCACTTGAAGCCTTTCGGCAATCTACGGAAGTCGCTCTTCTCATTCCATGTAATATTGTCGTCAGAGAAATTGAAGCGGGAAAAGTCATTGTCGAAGCTATGCGTCCGACGATGATGCTGGAATTCATAAAAGGTGTTGCAAAAAGTGATTCGATTCTAAAGGCAGAAAACGATCTCGAAAAGGTCATTCTCGCTCTCTAAAAAAGGAGAACCAAAAATGGGTAAAACTTATTCCGTCTGCGAAAACTGTGGACAAATGAATCGTGTGGAATTGAATTCTGGCAAGGCAGTTGTTTGCGGATCTTGCAAAGCAGAACTTCCAGTGCACGGAGCGCTCATTGATGGAAGCGACAAAGCATTTGCCAAACTCATAGCAAAATCTCCGCTTCCCGTCGTTGTCGATGTTTGGGCTCAGTGGTGTGGCCCATGCCGTTCTTTTGCTCCAACGTTTAAAGAGGCCAGTGAAAACTTCGCCGGAAAAGTTGTCTTCGTAAAACTGGATTCTGAAAAAAACCAACAATCCGCTGGCCGATTGGGTATTCGAAGTATTCCAACGATCTTGATTTTCAGGGATGGCGTAGAGGTCGCTCGCCAATCTGGATCGATGGCCAGTGAACAATTCGCTCACTGGCTCGAGCAAAGTATTCGGTAGAACGCGCCGTTACCGGTGCCAGCCTACTTTTCCGGACACAATGCATCTCATTTTTCCTGAATTTTCTTAAGAATCATTTCAAGCATGCCTTCTCCTTAAGAATTCATTTCGGCACGAATTGCGCCGACTCGGCTTTTTCCTACAAACCAGAAGTACAAAACTGGCACTGCGAATCGGCTTAAAATGGTGGCTGCAATTTCACCGAATATCAGGCTGACCGCCAAGCCTTGAAAGATTGGATCAGCAAGCATCACTGAACTGCCAACAACAACCGCAGCCGCCGTCAACAGCATTGGGCGAAATCTTAATACGCCAGCACTGACCACGGCTTCTTTTAAATTCATTCCAAGTCCAAGTTGATGCTCAATGAAATCGACAAGAATAATTGAGTTCCTCACAATGATCCCAGCACCTGCGATGAATCCGATCATCGATGTCGCCGTGAAATAAGAACCCAGCATCGCGTGACCTGGAAGAATTCCAATAAGGCTAATCGGAATGGGGGCCATGATGATCAACGGTACAGTGAAGCTCTTGAACCAGCCAAGAACCAAAATATAAATGAGTACCATGACGACCGCAAACGCTCCGCCCAAATCTCTGAACACTTCGTAAGTAATAAACCATTCGCCATCCCACTTCACGACTGGGGCAACCGTATTCCAAGGCACATCGGCCGTTTGAAGAGGATACTTAATTTGGGGTGCCAGCTTCAGAATTCCATAGACCGGTGCTTCTTCGCTTCCCGACAGCTCACTCATTACGTAAGAAACTGGCTTCAAATTTTTTCGATAGAGTGCCGTACTTGGAAGCTCTAAAGCCGGTTTCAAAATCTTATCGGCCTCGACCGTTCCTGTTTCAAACGATGGAATACGAAGTCCAGAAAAAGGTCGACCTCCTGAACGAGCACTTTGATTAAGCGATAAATCAACGCTGACGTCTTCAGGAGAATTGACGTTGGCCAAAGTTGTAACTGGAGTTTCTGAAAATACAAGGTGACCAAGCTCCATCAACTCTTTCGAATTCGTCCCGAAAAGACCGCCTTGAGCTTGATCATACTCGTAAACTTTACGAGGCCTTCCGGCTCTTAAAGTTGTATCAAGATCGACGACGCTGGGTTCATTAGCGAAAACGGCCTCAATTTCTTTCGTCACCTTTTCACGTGTTGCAGCATCGGGTCCGTAAATTTCTGCCATCATAGTCGCAAGAACCGGCGGACCAGGTGGAATCTCAAGAACTTTTGTGACGGCTTTTTTGCTTTCGCCAAATTTTTTGATGAGCGGTCGTAAACTTTCAATGATTTCGTGGCTTGAAACTTTTCGATTTCCTTTTTCGGTCAAAACAATTTGAAGATCATTTTGGTAGTCAGCATTTCTTAAGAATGTGTGCTTTACCATTCCTGAAAATGAATACGGAGACGCTTCTCCTGCAAACACTTGCACGGCTTCGACTTCTTTGTTTTTTAAAATTTCACTGGCCAGCTCGCTTGACCAATTCTTTCCTACCAAGAGTGACGTAGAAACGGGATAGTCGATAAGCACTTGAAACTCTTGCTTGTTATCAAACGGAAGCATTTTGACTTTAACAGATTTGAAATAGACCAAACTGCTTGCCGCTAAAAGAAGAAATACTGTGAAGGCTCCGAACAGTATTGCCGGTTTTTTTGCCCCAAGAAGTGTCTCCATCACTTTTTGATAGAGCTGATCCAAACGACTGATTTTCTGCTCGGAATTTGTGTCATCGTGGTGATGAGCCTTTAATAGCTTAACAGCGGCCCACGGAGTCACTACGAACGCAACAAACAACGACAGTATCATCGCGAAACTGGCACCGACCGGAATAGGCTTCATGTAAGGACCCATGAGCCCTCGAACGAATGCCATGGGAAGAATCGCGGCTATAACGGTAAAGGTGGCTAAAATCGTCGGGTTACCGACTTCATTTACGGCTTTGATCGTGGCCTTCAATAGTCCATCTTTAACGTTCTCCTTTAAGTGGCGTTCTATATTTTCAACAACCACGATGGCATCATCGACTAATATCCCGATCGAAAAAATCAATGCGAAAAGGGTAACTCGATTCAGCGTATATCCCATGAAGTAATAAATCGCGAGAGTTAATGCGAGCGTTACTGGAATGGCCGTGGCCACCACAAGTGAGGCACGAATTCCCATGAACAGTGCGATCAGAATTGAAACAGACAGTGTTGCAAGCAACAAGTGTTCGATCAATTCGTTCGATTTATCAGCAGCGGTCGATCCATAGTCTCGAACCACCGTCATTTTTAGATCAGTCTTTTGAGTTTGCTCTTTTAAAAACGTATCGGCTCTTTGAAGAATTTCCCGCGAAAGGGTCACGACATTTGTGCCTTTACGTTTGGAGAAAACAATTGAAACCGCCTTTTCAGGTGCTTTGTTTTTTTCAAGCAAAACCGAACTACGCACAATCTCTTCGGGACCATCCAGAACTTGTGCGACATCTTTAATGAACACGACGCGACCGGCGCGCTGACCAATCGCCAAGTTTCCAACTTCTTGACTTGAATGAAGACGTCCACCGACTTCAACATCAAAAACTTCTTGTTCACTCCAGTTTTTGCCAGACGGTGCCAATGCATCATTTGATTTAAGTGATTGTATCACTGTCAAAAGTGAAACCCCATGTGCTTGCATTTTTTGAGTGTCTGCGATTACGCGCACGGCTCTCTTTTGGCCTCCCAGAAGCTCTACGCGTGATAGATCAGGTGTGCTTGAAAGTTCCCGCGCAAGAGGCGCCACCGCGCTCCTTAAATGATACTCGTCCATTTTTTCAGACGTGAACGTTAAAACTAAGAACGGAACATCGTCGATTGAAAACGATTTAACCTGCGGAGGTAAAACATTTTCTGGCAGCTCATGTTGAATTGTCATCAGCTTGTGATGAATTTTAACTAGGCTTGGCTCCATAGGTTCGCCGACTTTAAATCTAACAGTTACGAGGCTTCCATGAGGTTGGCTGGTCGAATACACATATTCAACGCCATCAAGTCCCCAAACCGCACGTTCGATCGGTTCCGTCACTTTTCTTTCGGCCTCTTCCGCGGTGAATCCCGGAGCCGCTGTTCTGATATCCACCATCGGAACTGAAATCTGCGGCTCTTCTTCTTTGGGTGTCAGGTAAACGGCCATCAGTCCTAACAAAATACTTGATATGGCGATCACTGGGGTCAGTTTAGAATGCACAAATGCTTGAGCGAGTTTTCCCGCAAAACCGAGTTTACTATTTTTCATTGCTTACTCCATCGCTCAATTGCTTCGCGATATCAAAGTTCTGTTTGGTTACAATTTGAGAGCCGGCTTTGATCAAGCTCAGCTCAGCTTCACCTTGCTGAGCGATGAGGTCTGTCCGACGACTCAATATTTCAACAATTTGAAGAGCATTGATCGATCCATTTTTGAAGAGTGTTTCAGTCATTTTGGACTGTTCAACCAATAGCTTGTGGCTGTCATTCAAAAGGTCAATATTCTGATGCAATGACTTGATTGATTCGCTCAAAGCAGCGCGCTCGGCGCGCTCTTGCTGCTCCGACGCTTCAGAGTACTTCGCCGCAGACATTGACTTTAACTTCGCTTCTTTAAGGCCACCGTAGTCAGACGGATCAAAAAGGCTCCATTGCAAATAAATTCCCGCATTGTAGCCATTGGCCGTCGCTCTGTTGCCATTAAAGACGTAACTTTCAGCGAATGCTCCTACTCGCGGCAAAAACTTAGCCTTTTCCATATTGGCGGCTTCAGCACTTGCTTTTACATTTTCTCTTGCAGACTCTGCCTTGAATGAAGCCAGCGCCTCGGATTCCTTAGTGGATTTAGAAAAATATCGAGCTACAAAAGTATTTGAATCCATAGTTTCCGGTGCCCAATTAACATCCTTCAATCCCATCTCTCTTAATGCTGCATAGTATGCCCGGCTTTGAGATTCGTACTGATTGATCAAACCGCTCACGCGATTTGCGAGTGACTTCATCCCGAGCAGACCAGAGTAACCTACGGGATTTGATTTGCTACCAAGCTGATACCCTTTAATCATTCTAGATATCTCTGAACTTAAAGTCTGAAGTTTATTTTTTTGCTGTGCAAGAACCACAATCGAACCGTAAGAAAGACCGACAGCTGAGTACTGCTCAATTTGAATTTGAGACGTCGCACTTTTTTGAGCGGCAAGAGAATGTTTAAGCATATCAATCTGAGAGGATTTCATCCCGCCTTCAAAAAGAGCTAAATCGACACCAAGAGCACCACGAGTAAAAATGTTAGAATCCGGATGGTTTATCGAATCGGGATTAAAATCCGACTGCTGAAGAGACCTTTGTTCCAATAAGCCAAAGAACGCGGAGCCCGGGTCATTGGTTTGATAACTTTTGGCATCAAGATATACCTTAGGGAGCCAATGTCTAGAAGCACGGGCTTGCGACTCTTTGAGCGATTCAACTTGGAGCTTTGACGCTTCTTGCGCCGCTGAGCCCTCATTTACTTTGCTCCACGCCGAACTAAATGAAAGTGTCTCGGCGGATGCCAAACTTGCAAAATTTAAAATCACTGAAACACTTAACAAAAATTTCTTCATATCTACCTCTGCGCCTTTAATTCTTTGATCATTTCGGCATTGCGTTTTTCTTCCTTCGCAATCTTTTCCAGTAAAACCGATCTCACAAGTACGCAGGCTTCCTTTATCTTTGGAAGTGATAAGCTCATGTATTGAAACAAACCCTCTTTGCGAGATTGAAGAATTCCGGCATCCTTTAGAACCGCAAGATGCTGAGATAAATTGGCTTTAGGAATCTCCAAGACTTCGAGCATCTCACTTGCTGTCTTTTCGCTTTCAGAAACTAAGTCGATAATTTGAAGTCGCACCGGACTGGCCAAGGCAGAGCAAATTTCAGCCTTTGGCACAAGCCCTCCAAATCTTTATAAATACGTTAGTCAATGCTTTTATAGACTAATGTATTTATATTTTAATTGCAACATAAATTAATAGGGCTTATGATCTAGTTAAAGAGCGAATAGGTCGCAGGAGGCACTTATGAGAGTCGTTATTTTAGGGGCAGGAATATCCGGCCACACAGCAGCCTTGCTGCTAAGGCGTAAACTTTCGAAAAAACATGAAGTCATCGTGGTAAGTCCTAATAGTCTATGGAACTGGATACCTTCAAATATTTGGGTCGGCGTTGGAAATATGAAGCCCGCAGATGTTACCTTTGACCTTCCCTCCGTATACAAAAGGGCCAGAATTGAATTCCATCAAGCCAAAGCCATCGAGATCTATCCCGAGGGACTTGGCGATGCTGCACATCCTTATGTCCTTGTTGAATCTACTAAAGAGAGTGATCGCGGACAAAAGACAGAGATAAAATATGACTATTTGATCAACGCGACTGGACCGAGACTTAACTTCGGAGCAACGCCCGGCCTTGGACCGGACGGATTCACTCATTCTGTCTGCACTGTGGACCACGCCTACAGCACTGCTCTTGAGCTTGATAAGCTGATCGAAGAAATGAAGACCGGTCAAAAGAAGACTCTTGTTGTAGGAACGGGCCACGGCCTGTGCACCTGCGAAGGCGCCGCGTTTGAATATATCTTTAACCTTGAGTTTGAACTTCGACAAAAAGGAGTACGCGACAATGCAAGACTCGTCTTTTTAACAAACGAAGCCGAACTTGGTGATTTTGGCGTTGGTGGTCTTCAACTGAAGAGTGGCGGATTCGTCACGCCGAGCAAAGTGTTTGCTGAGTCTTTGTTCGTAGAACGCGAAGTGAATTGGATCACAGGAGCCCATGTCCATAAAATCGAAAAAAATAGACTTGAATATGAAACTCTAGATGGAGAGCGCGATACATTAGATTTTGATTTTGCAATGCTGCTCCCCCCATTCACAGGTGTGCCTCTGAAAGCATTCAACAAGATTGGCGAAGATATTTCAAACCAACTTTTCAACGCTTCTGGATTCATGAAAGTCGATGCTGACTATACTGTAAAAACTTACGAACAATGGGCTCCGGAAGATTGGCCAAAGACCTACCAGACTGCCTATAAGAATATTTTTGCCATTGGAATCGCGTTCGCACCGCCTCATCAAATATCAAAACCTAGAAAGAGTAAAAATGGAACTATGATCGCTCCAGCACCGCCCCGAACTGGAATGCCTTCGGCGATCATGGGAAGAATTGTAGCAAACTCAATTGCCGATATGATCAACGGTGTTTCTGAAAATCCGACTCATGCAGCCTCTATGACAGAAATCGGCGCTGCGTGCGTCGCCTCTGCTGGCGCAAATGCAATTGTCGGAGGTGCTGTTTCAATGACAATGTATCCTATTGTACCCGATTTTAAAACCTACCCAAATGTCGGACGAAGCCTTGTGCACACAACGGGAGAAATTGGAACGGCTGGACACTGGATCAAAAAATTACTGCATTACGCATTTATCTATAAAGCCAAAGCACTTCCGTTTTGGTGGATTATTCCAGAATAAATTCAGGAGGAACAATGTCAGTCACCGAAGCAAAATCTTATCCCGCCCCACGACCTTCAAAGTTAACTTTGTTTATGCGCTCTTTTTTGCCTTGGCAGTTCGTGAGATTTTTGGTCATAAATCTACGAATGACGGTCATGATTAAAAAGTCGCATGGGCGCAATATCGGACCCGAAACGCCTGACAACAGATAAAGTTAGGCAGCAGGCCTTACGCCGATTTTTTTAATTCGACTGAACTCTTTAGTTCCCTTATCAAAGAAACCGTCCCATCGGAAACTTTCATATAGGGACCACCTGGTTGGAGCATTACTTTTGCCTGATTCAATTCGTTTGAGTTAATCAGAAGGATTATATCACCAGCAGTTTTATGGAAGTCGGCATGAGACACTCGAAGCGACTCGTAGATTTTAGAATTTGTTTCTTTATATTCAGTGCCTTCGCCGTATAGCCATTTGCCAAGTACGCAGGCATTATCCAAACACACTTTTTTGTGATCTAAACTGCCATCTGGATTACTTAAATATTTACTAAGTTTCATTTTCCAATCAACATGAGCCGAAATTGCTGCATCAAAATCAAAAATGCTTTCAACTTTGGTTATCTTGTAACCCAAGCTAGAAGCCAGTTTTAAAAATTGCGTATTTATATTTTCCACGCTTGCCGCAAGATCTGAAGAATTCTGATAGCTCTCTACAGCCATTCGATCAAGATTTTGAGAAGACATTTCTAAATCTTGTAATCCTTGAGAAATTTGAGAGACCCCAACTTCTTGTTCTTTGGTTGCCTTGGAAATTTCTTGCGATTGAAACTCGGTATTTTTTGAAAATTCAATTAAACTAGAAAATGAATCGGAAATTTCAGTACTTTTAACGGATACATCTGAGATTGCTTTGACTGTATCTGAGGCCACGGTTTCAAGTTCGGCGGTTACCTTTTGAATTTGAGAGTTTGTTCTTTGGACGCCCGTACTTAATATTTCCTCGATTTCTTTAGCGGCCGAACCACTGGCTCTAGCCAATTTTCCCATCTCGTCGGCAACAACCGCAAATCCCTTTCCATGCTCACCAGCGCGAGCCGCTTCCACGGAAGCATTGAAGGAAAGTAGTTTGGTTTGAAATACGATTTCATTGATTATCTTCGCTTTTTCGCGGATCTCCTGCATTGTCTGAGTGACAGAGGAAATTTCCTTTAGGCCTTCAGCTACAGAAATTTGAAGTCGATTGCTAGTCTGAGTAACAGTGCTGATCAGTTCCGTCATTTTCTCAAGCGACTTATTTGCATCTTCCACAAGTTTGTTAGAAGAATTTGCCGTCTGGGTCAACTGTTGCGCTGCATTTGCTGTCGCTCCAACCATTGATTCAATTTCGTTCGCTGCTGCTGAAGATTTCTCTAGAGCCCCTTTTTCGATTGCGACAATTTTTTTTACTTCTTCGCTTTGGGTAAATAACTTTCGAGCCGAATTCAACAGACTTTCAATCCTGTAAAATAGGTCTTGAAAATCCTTACTTTTTTCGCTGTTTCTAATAAAAGGTAACTTCATAAGCTAAATTGTCGGCAAATAACCTCGAGTTATTGAGGATAGTTATCCAACTATTCAGAAAAAACAGAGTAAGGTCTAGCGTTAAACAAACTCTTAAAGCCATTTTTCTTGTCGAGTTCCTTTGATCGAGTATCTAATTCATTCAGAGGTATATTGATGTTCCCTGGACGAGAGGCTTGTTGAAACTCGGAGTAGCCCGCCAATCTGGCGCGATGCCAAGCGAACGATTCGCTAACACTCTCTACAAAGTGCCACTAGGGTTAGGGAGTTTAAAAGCTGTTTCGGCTTCCTCACCTAAGTATTCCCCGGCGGGTTCGGGCCCTTTTATTAACAAATCAACACCAACCCTTATGGCTTCGACATAATTACCCCTGCCTCTTTCACAAAAGTCCCTCCTTGATACAGGACTTTAAGTTATGGGGTGACAGAATCGCTGGAGAATCAAAAAGAGACAAAATCGGTGGTTATTTAAACACACTTCCGCCAGGTATTTAAGTCTATGGGCATTTATACCGATGAATTAACAACTTGAAATGGCGAAGAAAATTAATTTTTTCGTCGAAATAAGGGGACCGTACTTGAACCATTCTAAGCTGGGTGTAGCGCTATTTCTAGTTATGGCGATGACGACTGGGTGCCTTTTTGACAAACCCAAGAATTCAACCAGCACTGTTGTTCCCCAGCCTGATGGGGCACCACCACCTGTGATCCCACCACCGCCCCCAGATCCTTTACCCGAAGTTAAGATTCAATGCGAAAGACTTTCTTTGTCTGAAAACAGTCTTGCGCTAGTGACTGACATTCCAGCAAGTTTAAACTGCATTTTGAATTTATCTAAGGCCGCACCGTCAGATATGACATTTGCAATCTCGGTAGCAGGAACGGCCACTGAAGGTAGCGATTATCAGACTTTATCACACACGGTGCAAATCGCCAAAGGCCTTACCCAGGCCAGTCTTACCATCACAGGTATCGATGATCCAGTTTATGAGCCCACTGAAACCATTATTTTAACAATTCTACCAGACACTGCGGCCAATCCCACTTACACTGTTAATTTAATTTTAAATACGGTGACTCTTTCGATTCTCGATGATGACTTGCTTTTTGTAGACGCATATTTGAACTACTCTGAATACTCTCTTGATGAGGGCAATCCTGCACACCAAATTACATGGACCATTGAATTTTACGATGGAAACACCGGCGAACCAGTATCGCTGCCATTTGATTTAAAACTAACCGCATCGCCTATTTACAATAGAATTGATATTGCCGGTCGTCTTTCAGCTAATTTGCAAAACATAGTTGTGCCAAAAAATTCGGCGACATTTGATATTACTGTTGGAATCATTAATGATTTACTTCCACAGCCTATTCAATCTGATGATATTAAGCTCACTCCGGATAACACTGTAGTTTTGTCGCCCTACTCGTACTTAAATGCATATCTTACTTTGTATGATGATGAATTACCGGCATTGACCCTAGTGGCAAGTGCAACGAGTAGCGTTGAAAATGGTGGAGTCACTACTTTTAAAGCCGTTATCAATGCTCCACTAAGTGTTGATCTTACTATCCCTTTGACCTATTCAGGAACCGCCACACGTGGAGCAGATTATCGCGGAAGCAGCGGCGGTGATGTTATTGATTCACTGACAATCCCTGCCGGAAGTAAAGAATCGGCGTCAACAAATATTGTTTTAATCGGTGATGGCTATTACGAAGGAAGTGAATATTTAACTGTATCACCAGCGACAAATCCAACTCTTTATTCTTTGGGTTCACCTTCAAGTTTAAGCATTTCCATAAATGACGACGTATACATTACTCCTGATGTTAGAAGTATTGAACTCACCGCAACCACACAATCAACCCCGCCATCAATCACTCTCAACTGGTCAACTGAAGGCCCTGGAGCGACTTTTAAGGTTTATCGAAAATTAATCACTGATAGTGTTTTTCCGAACACGCCGATAGCCTCTTTAGCTGTAGGAACCAGTGGCTATACCGATACAAGTGTTTCAAGTAGTGTTAAGTATGAATACCAAGTTATTCGAGCCAGCGGCATCGCGTATGGTTACATTGCCGCTGGAATTGACCTTCCGCCAGTTCACGATCGCGGTGGAGTTTTACTTTTGGTGGAAAACACAGTCTCTACGGCTCTGGCTAGTGAGATCAATCAATTAATTCAAGACTTCATTGATGACGGCTGGAGTGTCACACAAAAAAATGTAGCCTCTAGTGATACTGTGACCAGCGTAAAATCACTCATCAATCAAACCGTCAGTGATTCAGGCAATACCATCAACTCTTTAGTAATTCTTGGACACGTACCCGTTCCTTATTCAGGAAGTCTTGCGCCCGACGGCCATAGCGATCACGTCGGCGCGTGGCCTGCTGACGGATACTACGGTGACTTAGATAACCAAAATAAATGGACTGATACCTCTGTGAATAAAGCATCAGCAAGTCGTTCACAAAATCGTAATATTCCTGGAGATGGAAAGTTTGATCAATCTATCCTGCCCTTAAACCAACAACTGCAAGTCGGACGAATCGACCTGTCCAATCTTCCGGCCTTTGCTCCACTAACTGAGGTAGATTTATTACGACGTTATTTAAGTAAAAATCATAATTACCGTAAAAAGCTTGTCAGTGTTCCAACCCGCGCACTATTTGATGATAATTGGGGCGGCTATGGTGGTGGAGATTTTTTTGCAACATCAATGTGGCGAACAATTTCAACAATAGTTGGAAAAAATAATATTGTGGCAAATGATAATGCGGCAACATCGGATTGGTTCACTCAACTACGCACTAATAATTATCTCTTTGCTTACGGTGGTGGCGGCGGCAGTTACAATACTGTTTCTGGAATAGGAAATACAAATGATTTTGCCGCTGGTCCCTCAAAGGCTGTCTTCACGGCTTTGTTTGGTAGCTACTTTGGCGACTGGGATTCTAGTGACAATGTTTTACGGGCGCCACTGGCTGCGGACGGTTTGGGATTAACCTGCGTATGGAGTGGTCGCCCTGAATGGTATTTTCATCATATGGCAATTGGCGAAACCATCGGCTTTTCCACCCGTGCATCTGAAAATAATTCGACAACTTACCCGGTAAATATGTCAGGCCATTCAGTTCACATGGCCTTGATGGGCGATCCGACTCTGGTTGCATTTGTAGTGGAACCCCCAAGCAATTTGACCGCGCAAGTGAATGCAGGACTGTTAAGTTTAGATTGGACGGCCTCGAATGACGTGAACGTTGGTGGATACTATGTTTATCATGCAGCAAATTCCGCTGGCCCTTATTCTTTGTTAAACGCCTCAGCGATAAGCACATCTCACTATGAAGCTCCTGCACTCAGCGGAACACACTATTACCGCGTAAGAGCCGCCAAATGGGAAAACACACCATCGGGTGGATTTAACAATCTGTCGTCCGCAATTAATATTCAGGTTGTACAGTAAATACGAGGTGAGTTTTGTCATCTGAAAACTTAAAGATTGAATCTAACAATCAAAAAACCACCACAATAATTGACCCGGCCAGAAATCACGTTCCGCGCCCCAGAGTTCACTTAACCAGGTACCATGGCATGCTGGGTTTCCACTATAAACACCGAAAACAAATCCTCTACAAAGTGCCACTTATTGGCTAAGTGAATAAATATCTACAGGTGATAAACCGTTGCCACTGACGTATATTACTTGCTGTCACAATCGGAGGAAAGAGTATGTCAAAGCCATTTATATTTATACTCGTTTTTAGTTTTTCTTTATTTGCATTTGCAGATATGGATTATGTGCCTGTCCCCGGCCGTGACGGACAAATCATGATGTTTTCTAGATTAATCATGGGAACGGACCACCTGGCGCAAGCGAATTGGACAGGACAGAATCAGCCGCAGCCGTCCGAAGAAATGATTTTCAAGGTTCTTGATGAGGCCGTTAGAAACGGAATGAATGTCATCGACACCTCACCGATCTACGTCGGAAATATTGAATTTCTAGTCGGCAAATGGCTAAAACTGAGAAAGGACGACATTAAAAATGACCGGTTTTATGCTCATCCGGGCCTGAACCCCGATCGCAAAATCTATGTTATCTCCAAAGGTGGATTTCCTTTTGATCTGTTCTATTCTAAAGAACTTCCCTCAGGTACACATTCCGAAGAACTGTTAAAAGCACTTAAAAAAAAAGGTATTTTAGACTCCACCAGTACCAACCTACAAAACACGAAATTGAATCATGTTCCGCCTTATTCCTATGCCAGTCGACTATTCGGTGATCTGGATCAGATCGTAGCCAGACTATCAGAAGAAATCAGGCACACGATCGATAATTTAGGTGAACCGCCAACTGTGTGGCTAATGCATCGGGATGATGGCGACGTTTTAGATGGAAAAGAAATTGTACGACCTAAAACTGAAGTGGAAATGATCATGCGTGCCCTTAGTTCCACACAGTTAACGGAAAAATTCCAACTTCTGGGATGGTCCAATTGGGACGTCGGGCGAATTGCAGAATCATTAGTTTTAAGTCAGACCCATCCCAAATACAGAAAACCACTTTTTTCTAGTCCGTACTTTTCACTTTTTGAAGAACAAGGGAAAGAAACCATTCATTCCCTTGGAAGCGAAGTCACTCATCCCGAATTAGCTGGTCACAGAATTCTGAGAGAAAAATCCAATTATTTAAATGGAATTTTCCTAAACCCGTATTCTCCGCTTGGTGGTTTTAGTATCCTTGACCGTCCCTGGGAGGAGGCAAAAGCCGATGCAAAAAGAAAATTTGATAGCGGCGATGCATACTGGCAACATGTTTACAAAACTATTTTCACTCCTGAAAATGAGTTGCGCCACCAAAGAGCGTTAGCATTTACACAGAAATTAAATTTTGAACAGCAAGCCACTTTTACTGTTGATCAAGTCATGAACGCCTATGCATTAGCTCACCAAAGATTAGATTTTCTAACTGTGGGACCAATTACTGTCGAACAAGTTCAACGAACAGTATCGTCTCTATCATTATCTAAAAAACTCGCTTTTAAGGATTTGGAACACCTTTATCACGTTGAGAATTCGGAACACCAAATTACGACAAGTCATCGTGTTAATCAACAATGCCTTAGTTTCTATCGACTATAGACTGCAACATGATGTTGCAGTGACACGCATCCGATTCAATCTTATCCCTTTATATATAAGGGAGGAATGAATGAAAAAATCAATTTTAACAGTCGCTGTTCTTTTGGCAGTATCCATCAGCCAAGCGTCTACAATTTCAGAAAATACAGTGGGGCTATATCAAGGTGAAGAGCAAGTTAACGAACATCCTACAGGACGTACGTGTTACCTATATGTCGATTATGCAGCAGTGAACCCAGTCGGAACGCATTGCTACAACCTAACGACACGCCCAGTTTTCAGCACGGATCGGGATTCTCATCCTAAAGATGAAGTCGTAGTTCAAGGTCACGTTACAAATTACCACAGACCCGAATATCCAAAAGTTAAAACCTGCGCCATGAACGTGGATGGTAAAACATCAGGAAATGAAATCTATGGAAACGATACTGCGAATCTGTATAATCAGCTCTTTTCTTGGGAGGCTAAGTACGGCAGATACCAATTTGACTTTTTTGTGACCTTTTCACCGGCTACAAAATTACCAAGTCGCACAAGATTACATCGAATGAATTGGATGTCTGAAAAAAACTACGATTGCGTAAATCTTCAAAAATTATAAAAAAAGGGGCCAATTTTGGCCCCTTTTTCTTAGTGGAATCAAAGATAAACTATATTAGTGTTGCCCATGGTGATCGTGCTCACCGTCCAAGCTTACTTTAAACGACTTAGTTTCTTGCGCGCCTTGAGCATCTGTCAAAGTTACACGAACGTCCCAGTCGCCACCCATGACAAAGTATACATTACGAACATTGAAAACTCCTGCCAGCAAATTTCCATTAGCGTCAATCGCACGCTCTAATTGAGTCGGTGCTGACCCATGTCCCATGCTTGGCATCCAAAGAACAACCTCGATGTTATCAGTCAACTCTATCGTCTGATGTGTTTTTGCATTTTTCGTTTCTAAAACAATCAGGGCTTCTTTTCCGACAACGGGTGCGGCAGGAAAACTCGCATGGATATGCACAGTATTTTGTTTAAACGACAGATGGCCAGCCAAAGGCGCCGGTTCATGACCGACATGAGCCGACGATACAGACCCGATTAGTAGAGCCGCAACAAGTGCGACAGATTTCATAATTGCTTTCATTTTTTCTCCTTGTTTTGGTTTTATTTTTTAATTCGTTGAACAACTTTAAATGGTACTGTGAGTTCTTTTTTATTTAGATTAAACACCAACTTTACTTCAGACCCTTCGTTGACGGTGCCTTGCGGATCAAAGAACATTAAATGCTTACCGCCAGGAACTAATTCTAAAGTTTCTCCTGATTTAATTTTGAAAGAGTCTATTTTCTTCATCGCCATTCGACCGTTTTCTTCAACAGTGACATGCGATTCAACTGCTTTAAAGCCCTCAGCGCTTTTTAAAGAAAGCTCAAGTTCTTCCGAGCAATTGTTTTTGATTTTTGCAAAACCGCCCGTTGCGTTTGAACCTTTGAGAGGCGCAAAAATTCGAGGCTCTGTGAATTCAACCTTTGTTTTCAAATCACAGTCTGCAAATGCCAATTTTGCAAACGACAAAATCGTAGCAATTAAAATAATATTTTTCATAAGTTCTCCTTAATTTTTTTGTATATAGAGTCTGCGCCGTCTTTTGATCCTGAAACTGAGTCAATAACAATACCCTTCGAGTTCAGAAAGAAAATGCGATCAGTGTGTGAAATTGAATATCCAAGGTAGGATTTTGAGTTTTCCTCCAATATATAACTAGCTGGGAATAGACTAATGGTTTTGTCTATCTGTTCCTTGCTTCCGCTCAATCCAACAAATGTTGGAAAAAAATTGGTCGCATAGTCTGCGACTTCGTCGGGTTTATCGTGCGCCTGATCTACGCTAAGAAAGATAAAACGAACATTGTTAAGCTCGCTACTATTCAGCAGCCGAAAGGCCCCGCCGGCATTGCTTAAAGACATGGGGCACACATCAGGGCATTTCGTGTATCCAAAGTAAAGTAAGTTCAACTTCTTAGCCTCTGTTGAAAACGTCCAATTTTGGGCTCTGTAAGTCAAAGTAAAATCACCTCCAGATGTGGGACCTTTCATTGTCTGCCAAATAGTATATCCAAAATAGGAGACTCCTAAAACGATGACGATAGTAAAAAGTCTTAAAGCTAAAAGTGCACTTTTTTTAAAATTCATTTTAACTCATTCTGCTTTTGGTCATGTGAAATTTCCCCATCAATAGATAACCAGTTAGGTGTATTTTTTTAGTTTTCTTTGCAAGCTTTGGCGGTGAAGACCTAAGTCCTTCGCCGTTTTGCTGATGTTACCTTCATTTTTTGTTAAAACAAAATCAATGTACTCGTGCTCAACCTCGGAAAGTGACAGCCGTTTAAAATCAGCCTCAGGCGTCACGCGCTTTCCATTCAATGCTTGCTCGATCTCCGAAAACGAAGCTGGCTTCGTTAGATAGTCAATGGCGCCACGCTTAACGGCTTCAACTGCGGTCGTAATGCTTCCGTAACCGGAAAGCACAACGACTTTAATTTCGGTCGCTTTTTTCTTCAGGTCATCAATGACATCCAAACCGAAATCTCCTCCGGAAAGTCTAAGATCAATCACTGCATGACTAAAACTCTGATCCTTTGGAATATCTGCTATGCGATTTGCAATCGTCACGTCATAGTCGTGATCCTCAAAATCTCTTTTTAAACTTCGAGCAAGTCTTATATCATCTTCTAAAATCAACAGGTGCCTTATCATCCTTCACCACCAGAAAGCTTTTGCAACTGCGGCCAGCACAGAGTTACAATGGCGCCACGAGAGTGCGATTTGTTAACAATTGATAAATGTCCACCAAGACTTTGTGCAAAAATTTCGCTGACATAAAGCCCAAGTCCGGTGCCATTAGTTTTTGTTGTGACAAAAGGCTCACCCCGTCGACTTAACACGCGATCACTAAAACCAGGTCCATTGTCTTCTACCGACAGTTCGATGGTTTGGAGATTTTCTTTCAACAACAAAACAATTTCACCTTCTGAATTCGCCTCAAAAGCATTATCGAGAAGATTCAAAATCACCTGAGCTAAATTGATAGGTGAAACCAATAGCTCACTTACAATTTCGTTCTCAATTCTTAGATTGGCATTTAAATGCTCTTCAAGCCAAGAGTTGGATACGTCTTGAATGAACTCTTTCATATTCACAGGTTTCAGATTGTGATCGCGAACATCTAGTTGAGATGCGTTCATTGAGTGAATGACAGATTCACAACTTCGGATACTTTCTTTGGCTTCAGATAAGTTTTCATTTGCGCAGTCAGACCAAGCTTTTGTCTGTTCAATTTTTTTAAACGCCCTTTCAAGGCGATCTAAGCGAAGTTTCGCAGCATTCAGGGGACTAGCAAATTCGTGGGAAAATCCTGCCGCCAGGGCACCGATAGCACGCAAACGATTTTGTTTTTCAGATTGAATTCGAGACTGACTGAGATTTTCAAAATGTCCTTCTAGATAGGTTCCAAGCGAGCGCATCACAAGCCATACGGAAAAAACAAGTATGTGCGACACAAAAACAAAAATCCAAAATGTCTGAGTACCCAACTCTATATTGTTTTTCGCAAATTCAATTTGAAGGGCAATCAAAAGAGCATGGCAAAGAACCACAAAAGGCCAAGAGTTACGCCCGCGAATGAGAACCCCGCCAAGGCCGGCATTCAATAAAAACAAAGCCACAAACGGATTTCCAAAGCTTCCAGAGACCAACAGCAACCCTGTTAGTACCGCCAAATCAAAAGCCAACTGGAAGCCAATAAAAAGGGGACCCACTGGTGTCTTGCTTTCGACAAAAATCAAATAAGTTAAAAGATTAAAGATAAACAGGATCCCAATGATTCCGATAAAAATCATGATCGTCGTACGGTTTAAGGCACCAAAAATATAGCCTGGCCCAGCCATACAAAAAAATAAGCCAATTGCACCCCAACGAAGCCGAACAAGCCAGTTCAGTTTTGCATTTTCGGTATGGCCTTCGATCTTGGGAAAGCGAAAAAAGTTCGCGATCTCATAGACAAAAGATTCCGCTATTCCCTTGTTTCGAGTTCGCTTTGCTTCCCGAACGTTCATTAAAAAATTCTGCAAACGATGAATGTCTACCACAACCGACGATATAGCCCATTTTGCCAGACCTGGCATCGAAAAGAGGCTCGATGCAACATCTTGTTGCACTGTGCTTGCCGTCGAATTCATAGCAGGTCGATCTACGTCTAATTACTGGGCTAGTTTCGAGAAGCCTATGCTGGCCTAACCATTGCCCTATGACGACTTAGAGATATTTTAACTGCATTTTATCTGCATCTAAGCCGCCGTCGCTTGTTTCTTTTTCAATATGAACTCGGCGGCGCGTTTGCCGGACCGGCAGCCGCCGTTCATGAAACCCTGAAATCGATCGGCCACATGTTCGCCTGCAAAAATCAATTGGCCCGACAATTCTGGTTGCCAATCGATGGCTCCAAATTCAAGCGTCTGCCCAGGCTTCTGAGAAGCGTAGGCACCCAGGTTATACGGTCGCGCTGTCCAATTCATAAATGCAAAATTATTATCCAAAATATTTTTAGTCCCAGGAAAAATATCATTTATATGATCGCTAAAAGCATTTCGTCCCGAAGCCTGCATTACCGCTCCCGCATTGCCACCCAGGAAGCTCGTGAGGATACCACTGTTACCTGTTTGCGTACGGCTTGATTCCCAAAGAGTTTGCACAGCAAGGTCCGTAAAGACCATTCCATTTGAGGCCGGTATAGATATAAGATCTTTTTTAAAACCTTGCCGCCATAGTTTACTTTGGTACCCAAGCATCATCTTGCTACACGTTGCATATCCTAGTTCTTGAATACATTTCTTTTTCAATGGATCTATATTTAATTGCGATACGCCTTCAATTGTTCTTAAGACTGAAAATGGAATCGTGCAAACGACCCGTTTACATAAAACAGTTTCCGTTGTGTTTCCCTTGGCAAAGGTGATTTGCACACCTGACGAAAGTTCCGCTAACTTTAGCACTGGCCTCTGAGTATTAATTTCAACACCGCTAGATTTCAAAAATGACTCTAGTCCTTCAATCAATGCGCGATTCCCACCGCGAATTTTTTTAGCTTCATCGCTTTCACCGTAAATCTTGAAACCATTCTTCGTGGTGGGCGAAATCGTGTAGATCAATCCCAACGCCGATTGTTCAGAGGCCTCAAGGCCGTACTCGCCAATGTAGGCGACTCGAATCAAATCTAGTACCCATTTTTCTACCTCATGAAATTCAGACAGATATTTCTCTAATGATGTCGTATCCATTTTCTTTGCAAGTACCGGCGATTTAATTTTTTTTAGATCACGAATTATTTTTTTTGCAAATGGTTGAAACAGCGGAATTAACTCACGATCCGTATAATACGTTTTGTTAAAATAATAAAGACTCGAGGCTAGTCCCACATCACCTACCGCAAAATCATCAATCGGAATATTTAACTCTTGGCAAAGGTCGATTATCTCTTGATGATTGGAATCCAACAACTCACCGCCGAGTTCACACGTCATTCCATCACCATTAAAATTAGTCTGAGTGAACATACGTCCCCCGACTCGCGAGGTGGCCTCAAAAACAACACACGGTATAGACGCTCGAGTCAGGTGATAGGCCGCAGTTAACCCCGCAATACCGGCGCCTAAAATAACAACTGGTGATTCATTTTTTAAGGACACCACAGTACGTGGTACTTGGCTCACACATGAACTCAGCAAGCCAGCCGCAGGAACAATCGCTGCCGAGGTAATCAATGTCGACTTTATAAATTCTCGTCGTGATGAATGAATAGATCCATCCCCCTCGTTCACACGTGAGGCTTGATGGATCAACGAAGTTATTTTTCTAAACAAGACCGATCGAGACATGCTTTTTTTTCGGTCACATTGGGTAATTATTCAGGTCCAGGATTTCGTTATCAGGACTAAAGTTAATTAGAATCCGTGGGCACCCTTATAGAAATTCTGGCAACTCATCGCCGCTCGGGCGCGCTGACGTTGTCGGTCATATTGACCGCGTACCGGGGAATCCAGGTCAGATATTGTCGGTAGCATTAGTTTGCCCCGAAGTTGATTGTAATCCATTGTCGTATAGCCCAGCTCCAACAGATTCGGAGCCAATTTTACTAATACCGCCTCCATCGATTTGGGATAGGTCGGGTGAGTATTTAAAAACATCAAAGAAAGAACTAATTCAAAATCACTTTTCGATTTAGTAGATAATAAAAATTCTGTTTTTTCAGACAGAGTATCTGTCGAAGATACATATTTAAAAAATTCGGTTAGCTGAAGACCTGTTGGCTTCATAGACATAAATCTCGCACTTTGAGTCTTATATATTTCCCTGATTCCATTCAAGTACTCTACCGAAGGATTTCCGAATGCGGGAGAAATAACAGAAATCAATTCTTCCGGCGTTGACGCCTTTTTCACCGAAGCCCGCTTTATCGCCATCGAAAATTTCAAATCAAATGCTTGGACCTCTAGCGCGTGAACATCCGCCGTTTTTCCTGGTAACCGAGTGAACAAATCGATTTGACTAGCAACCAGTTTTCGCAATTCTTTTTTATAATCTTCGTTTGGATTATCGACATGAGGCTTCAAAATCTCTATCGCATCCGCCATCGCCTTTGCCGAATTAAGTGCTACCTTTTTAAGAGCGATATTGCCGTTGATTCGATTGACTTGCTTCTGCAAACGAATCAGTTCTTCTAGAGAAAGATTGAGATCGTTAGGACCCGACAACAATTTAATTAGGAATTCAGAAAAACTATTTTTATAGTCATCGCTAGTAACATCGTAAAACATCGTTAAAGCTAAAAGACGTTCTTCATTCGTTTGGGCTAGAGTGAAGAGTTGTTGGTGAAATCGTATGGCTGTATTAACTCCATGAATATGCATTTGTACTATCTGCCACATTTCTTTGAACGTGAATCCATTCTTCCTAGCGCTAGTTAAAAACGTCGCCAGGTAATCGTCACTTTGAGTGATTATATTATAATGTTTTGCAGCTAATAACGGCAGCAGATTGAGGCCTTTGATCTGTTGATAAAAAGCCACCATTGTTTTGTTAGATTTATAAAACTTGTCTAGCGCCTTGCGAATTCGAAAGGCGGCAGCGCCATTTGCATCTCCCCAAGGAAACTTTGCTAAATCTGTGGCTGTATTGTTCGGTATCCAATTGGCGTGTTTTTCTGCCATCTCGCGAATTTGATCTAAACTGCCTTCTTGCGGATCAACGACAGTACCAAGATCATTTGTAAATCTTAAATATCTTAAGCTCAGACCAAGCCATGAATCGCCTTCAATCGGGCCACCAGAACCAGATTGAAACGGAGGACTGCCCATCGAAATGGAAATTTTACCGTGATACAATAAATCCAATGCATTAAGCGGATCATCCACCCATTTCGGGTTGGCGCGAACTTTATCTAATGTCGAACCCGCGTTCGCAATTGTCATTTGATAAAAGCTTTCGTTCAACACATCCCAATTCGCATACGGCTGCCATTTTTTTATGGATTCTTTATAGTTATCTGGCGTGTATATGTCTCGGTCCGCATCTTTTTGAATAAGCAATCCTGTCACGTCAGGCACTTTCATCGTCTTGACGGTTTCTAAAGAATGACTCGCCAACTGCGTATGAATCCAAACAATCAAGCCGCGAAAAGCACCGCCGCCAAAATAGAAACCTTTTAGTTTTTCTTTCTCATTCCAGCTCCACAACCTATCCAGGTCAGGAACTTGGGAAACTTTCAATTTGATTAAGTCTCGGTACTCTTCAAATGTAATTTTCTGAGAGGGAGGTGGCACCGTGGCTGCGACCGACGTAGACACGCCACTCGTTAGAAAAACGAAGGCAATTAGAAGCAGCGTAGATAAATAGAGACGTACAGTTTTTCGCACCCGAACATTTATTGCAAACGAGTGCCAGGTTAGAAAGCTTTTAAACTCGTTCTTAATGTAGCGAGTTTAAACACTATGCCCATTTTCATATTGATTATATGAATTGAAGCCCAGAACTAAAAATAGAATCCAACGCCGAATACAGCTAGATTTTCCTTCTGTTCCGTTAGGTTTGTATCTTGGTGACCTTGTTTGTAGGTCAACGTCATTTTGTAATTTGTGTGATCGGCACCACGGTTTGATTTCCAGTACAGAGCAACCAATGGCTCAACCGTAGATTTGTATTCAATGTTTTCTTTTTTAAGCTCACCGATGTATTCAGCGATCGCCGAGATTCCAAAAATATTAGATGTTCCGGAATACACATCCCAAGAAATGTTAAATTCAGCACCGGGAAGCGCTACTTTTTCTAATAAATACGCGGGTAGAACTTCTGGCAACAAGAACGTACGTTCTGCTTGCATCAACATTAGATCCAAATGTACTTTTGGTGTTGCCTCAAACGCTACTCCCACCGCATAGGAATTTAATGTTTCTGTTTTGTGATTCACGGTGATGCCTTCAACACCTTCAATATTATTAAATTCTGTTTGAGTGACACCGGCTTGGAATAGCAAATGAACACGTTCGCTCAGAACCACTCCATACTGAAGATCAATGCCAGCGCTCGATTGCGATTTCAATGTCGCTTTCGTTTCCGTCGCTAATTCTTTAGTATCAATTTGCAATGTTTGAAGACGTGGCTGAATCAGGAAAAAATTAGAATGTTTTTCGTCATGTTTAGCTTCCACTGCTCGAGCTGGTTCTGACGGCGCGGGAGGCGTTGCTGTTAAGGCCGGAACCGGCGGAGGTAATGGTGGCGGTTCAGGTTTTACAGGCGGCGCTGGTACTTCAGCCAGTGCTTGAGCGACAGGAGGAGTTGGTTCTGCTAATGTTACCGGCGGATGCGTTGGCGGAGTCAATGCCACTGCCTTTTCTGCAACTTCGGTTTTCATTTCATTAGGAACTGCAATCGTTTGTCCTGGCTCAAGAGTATTTGGACCTTTAAGAGTAGGATTTAATTCACGAATTTTTTTTGCAATTTCATAACGACGAGGATCTTTAGTCTTAGGATTTCCCAAAGATTTGTCGGCAATCTTTAATAAAGTATCACCCTTACGAACGACATATTGAGTTTGCGCCCAAGAAAAAATAGGAGCGACAAAAAGTATAGCTATTAAAGATTTGTTCAACATATGTACCCCTCTCAAGACATTAGGATGCCATGGTTTTTATGCCACGCAAAGATTTAAAGTTCTTGGAAATAGAAATAGCCCAAGGCACAATTAGATCATGAGCTCAATAACTGCAGAGATAGAAAATTACACTCAAGAAAACAATATTCCTGGCCTATGCGATCTGGTCCCACAAGTCGTTGCAAGTAGTAACGAAACCGATCGCAATCAATTATTAGAAAGCATTGAAGGCATATTGGGTGTTTGGATGTATGACTTTCATTGCAATAAAGGCGGCGATCCTTCTGAATACCCCTACGCCGATGGAATAGATGCATTACAGATATTGACTGGCGTAGATAAAACCGTCGACCGCGTTGAATATATTTTGATGTGTGGTGACTATAGCAAAAATACGGGCGACCTGGCTCACAGCAAAATGTATTACGAACAAAGTGAAACAATATTAAAACAATTCACACACGAACAACCACAAAACAGCGCCGGCTATTCCAGTTTAATTTACACATATGAAAATTTCCCGACCAATGATCCACTCGAAGCCGAGATTTACTTAGTCAAAGCATTGGACTTAGCTGCCGATCGATTTAATGCGTCTGCCGATGGATTCTATATTGCGAATTTGTATTTGCTGTATCGAGATAACGAACCAGCACATCTTCACGAGCGAATTCAAAACCAACGTCGAGCTTTCTTCGCTGAGTGTTATGAGAAAGCAACCAAAGAGCCTATTTTCGCCTTAAAAATTGGAACCGAGATGCATCGATGGTTGTCGAATCGACAAAATGCCGTATCACCTGAAATTGAACTCGAGATTTTAAGAATGCTCGAAGCCGCCACACTGTGTGCGACCAGTTCCGAACATTTTGATTTAGTCAGCGCGGGTCACATGTTCTCTAAATCAGGAGCCACATTTAAACGAGACGATTTCTTGCTTATTGCGGAATCTCTTTTCAGCAAAGCACTGACTCAACCCGACGCGTTTTCGTTAATTTATGTTTATATTGCTGAAGTAAAAGAAAAACGTGCCGTACTTTTAGAGAATTCGTATTCACCAGAACAAGCTCAGGTATTAAGAGACGAAATCAAAAGTCATTATTTAAGGAACTGGAAACTATATGCCGACGACATTAGTTATCTAAGCCATGCGACCGAATATTTAACTCAATCCGTCTCTTCCCTTCCCGCAAGTCAGGTCCCTAAGCCTTTATTGAATGATATTTGTTTGATGGCCCTGGCGGCAGAACGGACCGGTGGTGGTCATTATTGGTACCCATATGGGGTCTTATTCTCTACGTATCTTTTAATGGGCAAAGACAACGACGCCAAACTGTGGCTAGGTCGCGGTTATCGAGTTTTAAATATGCTAGTAGAAGATAAAATAAAAAATATTCTGGCGGATGCAATCGCGAAAAAATATTCCGACGACATCATTACGTTTATCCAGAAACTAATTTTCCACTTAGATCATCACGTAGATAAAACGGTATGGCGAGGTGGACCGCCTCACGACAAAATTAGCCAGATGACTTTAGCTGAAATCGAATCTTGGTTAACAACTCAATAGGAGTAAAGTCATGATAGAAGTTGAAATATGGTTGAGTATTCTGGTGAAGTTCGCGAAGACGAAGAAATGGCCCACGAAAGTGGTATCTCGGGAGTTTCCTTTTTCGTGTTCAACAGAAAATACGCGGTATCGGGAGCGCAACCACCACAGGCATTTTTAAATGTAATTAAAAAACTAGAAACAGAAAGCTAAAAAGGGATTTTATGGCAAAAGATCTATTAGACCTACATGGATACAAAGGCGACGCGGTCGAAGATGCCGTCGATAAATTTTTAGTTCAAATTTCTAAGTCCAATTTGAAACGCGCTCGCATAATGACCGGCAAAGGAACAGGAACTGTCAAAGCTATTGTAATCAAATATTTAAAGCTTGGCGGCTACCACTGGGCGTACGAGAAGCAAACCAACGGAAAACCTAATGAGGGTTGCTTGGTTCTGTTTTTGGATTGAGTCTGTTTAACTGTACACTGTTTAACTGTACAAACTTGATTTTGATCTGACAATTCCTGCAAATTCTTTAGATTTAGTCTTACAGTTATTGAGATGTTGGCACATCGATGCGTGGCATCCGTGGTCTGGAACTACGCCGTTCTCTCCAAGAGAATGGTTCCACAAAGCTGAGACGCGTATGACCAAGCAACGTGTAATAGAGTTTGGTTTTGTTCATATTTTTTTTGAGGAAGAGCCATCCAGTTTGGCATCCTTATTGCGATACCAGATTGTAAAACGAAAACTTAAACTTTAGCTGAGATTTAGGGAGGTACTTATGAAAAAAATACTTACAATAGTTGGCTTACTGTCCATTTCTTTAACAGCTTCGGCCGGCGTCATTGGCAAGGCGGAAGTCACAAAAAGTGTAGACCAAATAAAAATTCATCTCATTTCCGATCCAATTCAAGAGGCTCCACAACTCCGTTCCGTTTTTATCAATAGTCCTCGACTTGAAATTACCGATTCAAAGGGCGAAGTTACCATTGTCGGTGTCGCTGGAATTGGTATTTGTTCACTTTTTGGATATGCAGGTGATGGCAGGTTTTCCCCGACTCTTCCTTATTCATACAATGAGGAAGCAGCAAAGTATCTAGTCTACGAAGATGGCACTGTTAGACAGATTCCAGAAGGGCGAAATCTTAAAACAATTAAAACTGCTCATTGTGGGAAAACTAACTAATCATTTTTGTTGTTCATAGTTCACTTGTTTGAACAACTTTGCGGCTCCCGTTAAGCCGGCTCAACTGACTTGTGTGCAATTTTGGCAAAACAAAACCACAGCTCTATGGGAGCCCAGAAAGTTATGGTTTTAGTTTTTGCCGCCATTTCGCTGCGCTACTTCTGCCCATATAGGGACTCAACACTTTTGCGCAGATTTATGGTCGAAAGCCTCACACTTTCTTTTCGTGGCGTTCTGCTGGAGCCTTCTGGTCTTCGTTTCTCCAGTGGCCGTTCGATGAATATCCGTCTCTTCCTTAAAATTTACCGATGAGCCCCGGCGCCTTTCGTCTCTCTTTCGGGCGAGTACCCGATGCTATTATTTCACAGTCCACTATGAGCGAATGCTATCATTTCCGTGCGCTTTCTGATATAAAGATTTGCCGCCAATTTAATATTTTTGTGCAGAAACTTTCTGCGATGGTGCTCTATTGTCTTCGCTATTCTGATTGATAAAAACTTACGCTTTTATGACTGAATGATTTTTTTGCATTCAACAATTCCTAACTTTTTATTTTGTGATTGTTTTAGAATGCAAGCGCGATGATCAGATTTATTTTCAACCGAAGGTTTTTTTAATTCTAATTTTTATAGCAAACCCTTTAATTTCATTTGGTAATTTTAAAAACCTTGAAAACTTGCTGTCCTAAAACCCCTAATTACATTCTCAGCGAGTGGATTGAAAGTATTAGCCTTTCTGACTTTTTATTAAACTTCCTCGACTCTATTTGGCAAAAATTATTTTATATTGACGAGTTTTTTGAGTTCACTTTTTTGAGGCTTTAGGATGGGATTTCAATAGGCAACTAAAGCTACGAAACCGGCTACAGCAAAGCGTTTTGAGATAGAGTTAAATTTTAAAATATTTTTCCAAAAGTCGTTTCCCACAGCGAAACCTCGCTCGTAGAAAAAGTCGTGCTATAGTTCTTTCTAGCGAAAGAAGGTCCTATGCAAAATGAGAATTTTGAAATTATTTTTAACGAAGCCCCG
>NCGL01000058.1 GCA_002256935.1 Bdellovibrio sp. 28-41-41 | reverse complement strand
GTTAGAATCCAATCGGCATTGTGGCTTTCTTTGTGCAGATTTTTCGCTTATTTTTTGCCGCAAAACTTGAATGCCGGTAACTCGCGAGTTGAGTTCATTTAAATTATATTCGCTACTGATTTCTTGGCTTAAGCAATTTCCAAATTGAGCGGCGGTAAAATAAGAACTCGGTACATTGCTTGAAAAAGCTATGTGAGAAAGAAAAAATAGTAAAGTTATCACTTATTTATTATAAACTTGCAGCAAAGGATTGGATATAATTCTAAAGTCCAGAAACCACTTTCATTTCGACCGCATTCCGGATGGATAACTTTCTCTTTGCGAACCACTTAGAAGTATTGTCTAAACGGCAACGGTTTGATTTTTGATATGTCTTTTTTAATGACAGAATTTACGCCAGCTCAAATTAGTAAAAGAATATATTTTATCCGCGGACTTCGAGTCATGTTGGATGTGGACTTGGCTAACCTTTACGGAGTTAAGACAGGAGCTCTCAATCGAGCTGTACGCCGAAACCAAGTACGTTTCCCATCCGATTTTATGTTCCAACTCTCTGAAAATGAAGAAGAAATTTTGAGATGCCAAATTGGCATCTCAAAAATAAAAAAAGAAACGCGTGGTGGTAGGCAATACTTGCCTTTAGTTTTCACGGAACAAGGGGTCGCAATGCTCTCTAGTGTTCTCAGAAGTGAAAATGCAGCTCTTGTAAACATTGAAATCATGAGAACTTTTGTAAAGATTCGTGAAATGCTTTTATCAAATCAAAATTTAGCAAGAAAACTTTCAGATCTTGAAAAAAAATATGATTCTCAATTCGCGTCGGTCTTCGATGCCATTCGTCAGTTAATGACGCCACCAGATACGCCCCGACGTCGAATCGGTATAATTAATGAAGACTAAATTTTCTAGTAAGGCCTTGTGGACAAGATTGACCACTCCCATTTTAGGGAGTGGCTATCAGATGAATGTATTAATTTTGCTTCTTAGCGTCTTCGATGAATTTCTCAGCTTGAGGAGACAGACGCACACCCACTTCATTCAGCTGATCACGATTTACCGGCGTTGGTGCCTCTGACATTAAGTCTGTCGCCTTCGCTGTTTTTGGGAATGCAATAACATCACGGATAGCATCTGTGTTGCAAAGTAACATGATTAAACGATCCATTCCCCAAGCAATACCGCCATGAGGAGGTGTTCCGTATTTCAATGCATCCAAGAAGTAGCCGAACTTAGTTTTCGTGTCTTCTTCGGACATGCCTAAAACTCTAAACATCGCTTGTTGAATTTCGTTACGGTAAATTCGGATACTGCCGCCACCTAACTCGTAACCGTTACAAACTAAGTCGTATGCTTTGGCCAACATCTTGCCGAAGTTTTTCTCGTTGTTGTTTATCAAATCATCATACGATTCATCTTTAGGCGAAGTGAACGGATGATGACGTGCTACCCAGCGTTTTTCATCTGGCGAGTATTCAAGTAATGGGAAATCCACAACCCAAAGGAAATGGTATTTCGAACGATCTAGTAAGTTAAGTTCTCTTCCTAAATGTAAACGTAAAGTGCTTAATGTCGCGCAGGCAGGATCGTAATCATCAGCAACGATCAAACAGGCATCGCCTTTTTGCGCGCCTGTTGTTTTGAAAATACCTTCTAAAGCTTCTTTAGATAAGAATTTTGAAATCGGAGTTGAAAGTTCGCCATTTTCTTCAGATTTAATCCACACAAGACCCTTGGCACCAGCACGTTTCGCGATTTCAGTTAGTTTATCAAACTGACCACGAGTGTAGCTGCCGCCTTTAGGAACAGCGATACCGCGAACGATACCACCGCGAGCAATCACTTCGTCAAAAACTTTAAAACCAGAGGCTGTGCCTATTACTTTAGAAAGATCTTTGATTTCCATACCAAAACTGATGTCAGGTTTATCAGAACCATAACGATCCATAGCTTCCTGGAAACTCATACGAGGAATTTTAGCGATGTCGATACCTTTGATTTCTTTCCAGATGTATTGAACCATTTTTTCATTCATCTCGATGATGTCTTCCACGTCGATGAATGACATCTCGATATCGATTTGCGAGAATTCCGGTTGACGATCCGCACGTAAATCTTCATCACGGAAACAACGAGCTAATTGGAAGTAACGATCAAATCCAGATATCATCAGCAACTGTTTCAGTGTTTGCGGTGATTGAGGCAGCGCATAGAAATGACCCAAGTTCACACGTGAGGGAACTAAATAATCGCGCGCACCTTCTGGCGTCGATTTATACAAAATCGGAGTTTCCACTTCAATAAATCCGTTATCAGATAAATAGCGACGAACTAATTGCGCCACTTTGTGACGAGTGAATAAATTATTCTGTAACGTTGGTGAGCGTAAATCTAAGTACCTGTACTTAAGTCTGAGCATTTCATTAACGTTCGCATCATCAAATTGAAATGGAGGAACGGCCGCTTCATTTAAGATTTCGCAATTCAAGGCTTCGATTTCGATCTCGCCCGTTTTTAGTTTTGAATTGCGCATGCCTTCGGGACGCACTTTTACTATACCCTCAACGGCTAAAACATACTCACCACGAAGATCTTTCGCTGACGCTGTTTCTGCTTTCTTAGGATCAAGAACAACCTGAACTAAACCATCTCGATCACGAAGGTCAATAAACACTAGGCTGCCGTGGTCGCGACGATTGGATACCCAGCCCATAACGGTAACTTTTTGACCTTCTAGACTTTTATTTAATAAACCGCAATAGTGAGTTCGTTTTTTACCTAATACAAATTTTGATGATTTTTCCATGATGGGTCCTTGATTATGAAACGAAACTAAATACTGACACATGTCAGTGCTAGGGTCAAAACGTTGTTCTTTTACCTAGCTTTATTCTAGTATCAGGGCGTACTTTGCTTGCGTACGTTTCAGAAAAAGGAGATTCGCAAATGCCAAAAATATCCATCGACTACCCTACTAGCCACGGCGTGACAGATACCTATTCGAAGCTAAAGGACTTTTTCGAAAAAACAGACGAAATTAAAAAGTATGACTCTAAAGTTCAGTGCACATTTAATGACTCTGCACATTCTTGTGACCTTAAGGGTTCTCAGTTTAAAGGAGATTTTAAAGTTAAAGAAGCCGCGGGCGGCAGCCAGATTACAATTAACATAGATTTGCCGTTTTTGTTGACTCCCCTTAAAGGGACGATCCAAGATAGCCTTCAAAAAATGCTCAAAAAACACGTAGGCTAGACCATCATGACAGACGCAAAGAAACCGGCTAAAAAGAAAGCCGTTTCTCAGCCGACGACTTCGTTGAAAGGGTCGGCTCAGAAACCACCAAACAGACTATCGCATCTAAAATTAAATCAAAGTCCGTGACTGCGGAAATCGTCGACGATAGTAAGTTAAAGTTCAAAGACGTTTCTAAGAAATCGACTCCGTTAGATATTGCTAATGACTCTGAAGAAGAATTATCACCGTTAGAAATCGCTGCCGAAAAAGCCGAGGCGGCTTATCACGCATCTCACGATGAAGATTTTGATTTAGATAACGAAGAACCTCAAAAAGAAGAACCAGTATCGACCCCATCGTCAAAAGCGGTAGCCATTGCGTCCAGCCATTTGCCAAGAACAACAGATCCGCTGGTTTTATACTTAAACGAAATTAGAAAATACCCTCTGCTGACACGCGAAAAAGAAAAAGAGATTTCAGAAAAATATTTCGAACGAAGCAACCTTCGCTTCGTGGTCAAAATTGCCGCTGAGTATTCAAAATTCGGCGCGAAATTGATTGATCTAATTCAAGAAGGAAACGTCGGCTTAATGCACGCCGTACGCGAGTACAATCCCTACAAAGGCGCGCGATTAATTACCTACGCAGTTTGGTGGATACGCGGCTATATCCAAGAATACTTAATGCGCCAGTATTCGATGGTCAGAATCGGAACGACTCAAAACCAAAGAAAATTATTCTACCAACTACAAAAAGAAAAAAATAATCTGGAAGCACTATCTAACGAGAAAAACCTGCACGAACTATCAGAGCGCTTGGGAATCCCCGAGGACGAAATCAAAATCATGGCCCAGAGACTAAGCGGCCGCGACGTCAGCTTAGATCGCCCTGTAGACGGCGATGATTCGCCAACACTAGGCGCGTTTCAACAATCTCAAACAGAATCCATGGAAGACACCTTCGCCCGGGAAGAAATGATCAAACTATTACAAAGCAAAGTTTCTGAATTAGAACCAGACTTATCAGAACGCGAAAAAATAATCCTACACGAACGGTTACTCAACGAAGAGCCTCTAACATTACAAGAGATCGGCGAAAAATACGGAATCACCCGCGAAGCCGTCCGCCAAATGGAAGCCCGCCTAATTAAAAAAATCAAAGAAAAATTCGGCGACTTCTAATGGCATCTAAGGTGCCAGGTCCTAAAAAAACCAATTACTAGTCTATCTCAAAATAAACAGCACATCGCCGCCGCTAGCCTGGCACTTTAAGGGCAGATCCGATTATTCTTCGGCGTCTCTTTGGAGGATTTTGTCGATGTTTTCTTTTAGCGAATCGGATTGGATACTTTCGCGTGGGACGCTTCGCTTGTCTAGTGTGAAGATAATGTCTCTAACAAATGTGGGGTGAAATTCTTTGGCGATTTTTTTGATCATGTTTTTCTTTAGGAAATACATGTGGTGCATGACGCTTGAATTTTTTACAAAAATGTAGAGTTTTTTCTGGTAATAGCCGACGGGTTCTGAGTTTTCAGCGATACCGTCGCCCATCAACTCTTTCCATCGGGACCATAGCTTCCATCTTAAGAAATGCTCAGACAAAGGACTCTTGCCATTCTCAAACAAGCTCTGTAGAACCTGGCTACTGACTTTGAATTTAGTCTTAAAATCGTTTTCGTCCATTTCCCGCGAGGTTATAAAGAATTTATGACGGCTTCAAGCAAAAAAGAAATTTATGTTGTAGGTGGCGGTTTAGCCGGTTCTGAGTGTGCATTACAGCTGGCATCACGTGGGTATTTTGTACATCTCTACGAAATGAAGCCTAAACATTTCTCGGAAGCGCATAAATCACCAAATTTAGCAGAGATCGTATGCTCGAACTCGTTCGGTTCACAATCCGAAGGCAG
The DNA here is from genome assembly GCA_002256935.1 of Bdellovibrio sp. 28-41-41. Classification (GTDB taxonomy): domain Bacteria; phylum Bdellovibrionota; class Bdellovibrionia; order Bdellovibrionales; family Bdellovibrionaceae; genus UBA2316. The sequence goes on along the minus strand of NCGL01000058.1, from coordinate 34,211 downwards.
TGCTCCTCACCAGTTAAAATGGGAAGCAGAAAAGCTAAATTCTTTCATATTAAAAATAGCAAAAGATAACTCAGTTCCGGCAGGCCAAGCTCTGAGTGTTGATCGCGAACGTTTTTCTGCGGACGTTGATCGTATAGTAAAATCAAATTCAAATATTAAAGTGTACGACGAGATGGTCAACAGCCTCGATCAATTGCCTCGTCCACTTGTCGTGGCAACGGGTCCTCTAACAGCGCCGTCATTAGCCGCGTCTATGCAAGAACACTTTGGTGGAAACTTTCTATACTTCTTCGATGCGATCGCACCAATTATCGATGTGGATTCAATCAACATGGATATCTGCTGGAAAGCCGATCGCTACGACAAGGGGACTCCGGATTATATCAACTGCCCGTTCAATAAAGAACAGTATTGGAATTTTGTTCGCGAGATCGAAGCAGCGAAAAAAGTGGAACCAAAAGAATTTGAAAAAACGAGTTATTTTGAAGGCTGCATGCCGATCGAAACAATGGTTGAGCGGGGACTACAAACACCTCGTTTTGGTCCGATGAAGCCCGTAGGCTTAGCCAATCCTAGAACTGGTCGCGATGAGTATGCGATTGTTCAATTGCGACAAGACAACAAAGAAGGTACAGCATTTAACATGGTCGGCTTTCAAACTCGCATGACGTATGGTGAGCAAGTTCGTCTGTTCCGCACGATTCCAGGTTTAGAAAATGCTGAGTTTTTAAAATTAGGCAGCATTCATCGTAATCTATTCATCAACACCCCTTCACTTTTGAATAAAGATCTTTCTAGTCGTAAAGATCCGTGGTTGTTCTTCGCTGGGCAAATCACTGGTGTTGAAGGCTACTTTGAATCTACCTGCACCGGTGCGCTTGTTGCTAAATTCTTGGATGAGAAAATTAACGGACGCGAAATATCGTATCCACCACGAGCGTCCGCATTGGGTTCCATTATGGAAGCCATCACAGACGAAACACGGGCTAAACATTTTCAGCCGACAAACATAAACTTTGGATTGCTACCTCCGATCGAAGGCATGGTTGGCAAAAAAACCGACAAGAAGGCTAAAAAAGATCTACAGATCAAAAATGCTCGGATGGCAGTCACTGAATGGTTGAATCTTCCGATCGAGGAAACCCTTGGCGGGAACGTGTCAATCACGCCAGTGGGCATGGAAGTGGCCACTAAACCCGAAAATATGGCTCAAAAAGAGCCACTTCCTTCCTAATTTTTAAGATTTCCTGAGTCACTGATAAGAATCACCATGTGACTCATAAATCACAGCAGAATTTCGTAATGCTTTACTTAAGCCTACCGATAGTAATGGCATGCGAATTCAGAAGTTCTCCCTCATCAGCTTTATCTTCTTCATCTGCTCGCACCTAGCATTGATTCCTGTGCTGTCTTACTTTGGTGTAAATATTTGCCCTGTCATGCAAGAACATGGTTTCCTATTTGGCTGTAAAGTCGCTACGCAGTTTGCAGTAACGGTGGTTGGGATTCAGACTCTAACTCTGTTTGGTTTTTTCTACGCCATCAAAAAGTGGCCTAAAACTTTTCTATCAAAGTCTTTAACTGTGAACTTGCTGCCCGTCGCGTTCCTTGCGATTCACTTTTTCAACTTTTACTTAAACTCAACTATATATGACAAGTATCTTTCTGATATCAGTCCCAATGCGGATTCTATCAGAATGTTTCTGTGGATTTGCATGTCGATGATTTTAGTCACAACATGGCAATGGGTCGAAACAGAACTCCTATTTATTACACGTAAACGTGTATTTAAAGAATCTATCTCTAATCAAAGTCTTTTTCAGTTATGGGTGATTGAACAAAAAAACAAAATCATCCCAGTTATTGGTATCGTCCTATTTTTTGGTAGTTACTTTTCCCTGATGTTTATCCGTCAATCAGGTTGGGAAAATCCCGAACAGATTATGGCCGAACAAAAAGAGAAATTCTTCTACCTTACCGGCGTAGTAATAGTATGGCAGATGGTAATATTCTATTTCGATTTCCATAAAAACTTGATTCTTTCACGAGAAGTCGAGTGCCACTTACAATCGATCCAATCTCAAAATTTCAAATTCCGCTCTAATACAATGAATTCTGGCTTTTTCTCGGTGATATTCAATTTAATGAATCGCCTGTCAGATACATTGGTAAAAAAAGGCCGCTTGTTAAAAGGCTTCTCTTCATTTGTTTCAGACACGGTAGCGCAAGACATCTTGGCGAAAGATGATCAGACTTATTCATACTCTGGTGATTCGAAGAAAGTCGCTATCATGATGGCTGACATCAGAAATTTCACAACGATTTCATCGCAGTTAAAACCACAGGACGTTGTAGATATGCTGAATATCTACTTCTCAGATATGATTGAAGTCTTTGTCGAGAATGGTATCGTAGTGGACAAATTCATGGGTGACGGCATCTTGGCTTACGCTATCGAGGAAGGCTCTCCGCAAGTGTACGAGAATATGCTAAAAGCTGCGTTTGATATGCATATCAAGTTGAACCAAACTAACATTAAACTAAAAAAGAAAAACCTACCTAAAATCCAATTAGGCATAGGACTTCACGAAGGCCCAGTAATTTTGGGATCTATCGGTTCAAAAGATAGACTTCAATACACAATCATCGGTGATCCCGTGAATGTAACTTCGCGCCTAGAAGGCCTATGCAAAGACAACCAAGTCGGCTTAGTCGTCAGCTCGCATTTCCTAAACAAAGTAAACTTAAAACACAGATCCAAATTCACAAACCTAGGCCTACAAAAAATCCGCGGCCTAGAGCTTCCCCTAGAAGTCCACGGCGCCATAGCCCAAGACACCCGCAAACAACAAGCCGCCTAAGTTGCCACGCCTAAGGTGCCAGGCTAACCGTCGTCTGCCTTCGATTATTTCTAAGTGGTGTTATATTTGGTTTTTTTAGGACCTGGCACCAAAAAAAAAAGCCCTCTTTGGGAGGGCTTTTTTGGATTCGATTTTTAGATCTTAATTATTTTACTGATTTACCTAGAACTACTTTGCGAGTTGAAGAAAGCATCATGGGAGCTTCTTGAGTTACAAAGTTGGTTGGGTCTTCAGTTACTTGGTCAGCATTCATTCCAACTAACAATTTGTAGCTGAATTTGTCGCTTGTTAAAATTCCTTTTAAGAATTCGTATGGTCTTTGACCACGAACTAACATTCTTAATGGGTTTACTACTGCCGAATACGTGTCAGTTACAGAACTGTTTCCATCTACCCGTTGATGATTCAACAAGAAGAAGTACTCAGTACGTTGACCTTTTAATGCATTCTTAGAGCACAAGTACTTAGCTTTAGGTATCGCAGCCGATTTCGCTGTGTAGCTTGCATTGGCAACAACAAGTAAACATTTAGTTGCTGTTAAATCTAAAGTTACCGCGATTGGCTGTGAAGATACCGCTTCAGTAGAAGAGATACTTACGGCCTTAGCGCCTTTTTCAGATTTCTCTAATGCTTTAGCTGTGTAAGCCTTGCCACCTAAACCTATTTTAACACCAATACCTACGTCACCTTTGATTGGAGCTTTAGGAATCGGAAGAACACCACCAATACCTGCAGTTACCCCCGCATCGATATTTCCACCGATGTTAGCATCTAAGTTGTAACCAGAAGTTTTCGCAGAACCTTGTGTCAATTCAAACGCAGCACTGATTTTTAAGTTCTCAGTTCTACCGAAAGAAATATTTGATGGTTTGCCTTCAACAGAATTCGCGAATTCGCGAATCTCAGCATTCAACACGCGGTTTGGATTACTTAAACAATCTTTATAAGCCGCTTCGTTACCTTGCATTTTACCCAAGAAGAAAGCCGCACAAACTGCTTTTTCTTCAATATCAGTTAACTGTTGATTCTCACCTAAGTTATCGATCACTTTAGCTAGATCAACTGTTGATTCAGTCGCTTTAGAAAAAATTCCTGCTCGAGACGTGAACTTCACTGCGGCAGCAGAAACAGATTCGAAACCTTCAGAAGCAAGAACTTGCTTAGCTGAAAGGTTACGAACTGGCTTTTGAGCTTTTTCAACTTCGTATTTTTCTAATAACTCACGCGCACTGTTTTCATTTTGAATCAAAGAGATATCCAAGTTGTCATTCGCAGAAATACTGTTAACTATACCATCGTAGCTTTGATCAGCAAACAATGCCGGAGAATCTAAAGACGTAATCGTTAATAAAACGTTCATACGGCTTGATAGTGCAGCGATATTGCTAAACTTTACGCTGATAGGAACTTCGATTAAACCCGCATCGCCACGTGGCCGAGCTGTCCATTGAACCGCAGCAACTACATCAGATACAGATGGTTTATCAACTTTAGCCATTTCTTTTAAGAACACTAGGTTGAACATAAAGTTACCACGTTTGATTTTCTCTGCCGTGATGTTACCAAGGTCTTGACGGATTAAATCCATCGCTAAACTTGTCTTATATGTATATGGGAACGTTAAATTCATTTTTGAATCAACTTCAATATTAGCATAATCGATATTACGGAAGTCTAAACGCAATGCTGTGATCTCGGCTTGACGACGAATTGGGCTTAGCAAGCTATTCACGTCTTCATTGATCTTAACGTAGATATCGTATTCGTAACCAGCAATTGAACTAGTTTTAACATCGCGACTAAGTTTGTAACTCACCGAAGATGCTGCAACAGAACCACCCGCAGAACCATGACGGTTAAATTCAAATGTGTCTTTATGTGGATTCACCCAGAAAACCAATTGCTCAGTTCCAGAGTGTGACTCCGTTGCTTTCACATCACGAGTCATGAAGATATTTTTAACTTCAGCATCTGGATCAAAATCAACTAATTCGTACCACACTAGGCAACCACGGTAATCTGAAACTTTCGTAGCCGCAGCCTCACCAGCAACGATATCAAATTTCAAGTTACTAACCGAGTTAGTTTGCGCATTGTCTTTTAAACATGCTTCAAACGAAATCAATTTTTTGCTTTGTTTACCTTGAGCATTTGGTTCACCCACAGTTGTATACTTAGCTGTCAAAGCATCAACATAAAAAGTCGAATTATTTGCCCCTTTTACTTGAGGCTCATTGTTCTCACTACAAGAGATTAACAACCCCGCACTGAATACAAAACCTAAAAGGCTTTTCACCTTATTTCTAGAAAAGATCATAGTTAACCTCCACCCCAATATTATAAATTTCTCTATCTGATAAAAACGGACTATCCACAATTTCGTCTGCCTTAGTGTAGTTGCCGAAGAAGATTACCTTCTGCTTAACTAACTCTAAGCTCAACCCAGCCACTTGGCCTTTACGATTGTTATATCGATTAGCCAAGATTGTGTACCCTGCTGGAGTTGTATCTGCTTCCACTTCGAAAACAGTTACTGACGGTTTTAAAGCGACATTTCCAAAAACCATTCTTAAATCAAAACGGCCCATGCGGCCTTTGTTGGCTTCAGAAATACGATCATTTTGAATCATCACGGCTTTGGCTGTTGTTTTTACTTTTGAAGTCCAATCAGTTTCTAGCGTCGCTGCTGCTTCCGTACCTGCGAATCCGATCACATATTGCATTTCATCGCCCACACCGGACACAGAATTAACTGAGTTACCAGAAGTAAGTGAATTTTTAGCTTGGCTCTTTGGTAAGTTACCGAATCTAAATTGAGTACCTGCTACTTTTAATTTTGTACCGATTGGTTTCGCATTAATTTCACCGATTACAGAACCCGCTAAGAAAAATGGATTCTTGTCTTCTTGAGTTAAACCTTTAGATACACCCACTGATGGAACCGCTTGGTTACCTTGCAACGTAAATTTAAAAGTTTCAGATGGCGTTGCTAATTCAAATTTTTCTTCAGCACCCAAGCTAGTCCCAGGAGACATAGTTGTGTAAAGTGGATTGATTTGGTAACCGATCACACCAGCCTTCAAATTGATTTGTGAAATTGGCTTAATATTTATACCTGCGTAATCTAAGAATAGACCGCTTGAACCGCCGCCTTCGTCAGAAAGATAGTTTTGTCCTGCGCCTTCACCGAACACGCCGACAACGCCGATATTAAATGCCAACCAATCTGTATACTCAGTGTCCACACCGGCTTCTACGAAAGTCCAACCCACTTTAGATTTCAAGTTTTGATCTTGAATACCACGACCCAATGTTGTGACCTTAACAGAACCACTCAATTTTTTGTTTTTCTCTTCCGGCTTAACCGCTGCAGAGGCAGATGTTGTTCCGTTGCCAGGCATAACAGTCGCTGACGTTGACGGCGCCTGTGCCCAAAGTGACTGAGATGAAAAAATAAGAGCGATGGTGATATTCTTTGTAGAACTAACCAAACCCCTTAATAATGCTCTATTTGCCATGTAAGCTCCCCATAGGGATAGTGTGATAACTCAGATCCGCTATTTTTTCCATGAAAATTAATGACGGTATCGAAATCAGTTGTCTAGAGATTTTGATTTTGTAGTTTTTATTGAAAACGAAAAGAGAATGTACAGTAAATATTTCAACTACGTCCGTTTCTTATCTGCTCCATAAGCATTTCATAGCAGGCAGCTAAGCATCTAAGTTCTTTAAATCTTGGTTAAACTCTGGAGTTCGGGAGCTTGCCGAAATCTCCAAATGTAGCCATCAATAAAGTAGTGCCACAAAACGGTACCCATATAGGCATAGGCGATAATATCCCAAGGGCTATCATCGGGTGCAAGAACTACAATTAGCCCTATAAAAAAGCACACACCCAAAGATACTTTGTTCACCCATGGCTTGAAATTCAGTTCTTGGTACTTCCACATAAGAACTTGATATTGAATATTATGTGCTATCGTCGCCATCGCTGTTATTAATAGCGGATGAACAGGAGCATGGGTCAGTCCAATAAAATAAATCGACGTCACCAGCGTAAAAATAAACGTTCTTGAGTTGTGTCGCGAATATTTAACAAGAAAGTAGAGACCGCTCAAAATAACGGCGATCAGACTGAGCCAGCGAAGCGGTTCAATGACAGGATCCCAAGGTACTTGCAACCAAAGCTCCTTGGAAGAGGGCTCGTTATTCATTACGAAATAACCAAACACACTGTAAAATAATATATTGGCTGAGCGATCGCGCTGCCCTTGAAAAAGACTGACCAAGCCGATATTTTGGCGGGTGATATGCCAGGCACCGTACAAACCGAGCAATATACTAAAGAGAGCTCCCGTTGAGGAATTTCGCACCGACAGGGCGATAGACAATGCCACGATAGGAGCTATGATATGCAAAATTTTTCTTCGTTTAAACTCGGTTGGATCAAAATGACTTCTTAAGAACGTAATAAAAATATGGGGCGCATCGAAAATGGCCACAAATACCAAACTAAAAATAACCAAAATTTTGTCTTGAGATTCGGGCACTACTTGTATGGCGATAAAGTAGAGAAATATAAAAATTAGACTCACGACATAGCCTAAGCATGAACTGAGAAATAGAATTCTCATCGAGTTCCCGGACTCAATTTCTTAAATACACTCCTATTAAATACGATCTTAAATATAAAGTAGACTAGCTCGACGAAAACAAAGCATCCAAAGAATGCAAACTCCAAAAGAATCGGCTTTGCCAAGTATACCTCTTTAAAGTCACTGACCCAGCCAATGTAAACAAGATGAACTATGTAAGCGATACCTAGATTTTGTGACCAAAACGACAGAGTAAAAAAATTAAGATACTTTCTATTGCCAATAAACTGATTAATGTTATGTACCAGCGAAAACCTAATCACAATCAACGTCAGTGCTAAAAACGAGGCCGTAACCAGAGGCGGGGCAAGTTGCACAAAACAATACAAACGACTACTGACCGGGACCGAGCCAAAATATCTTAACTGCGGAATGGCCAAAAATAAAATCACGAAATAGACTATCACTTCCATTTTCGAAATTTTTTTAAGCACACTGTAGTGCTTCATCGCAAGCTCCCCCAGCCCATAAAAAATCCAGATCATTCCTATCCACGGAACCAGAGGCCAACTTGTAAAGTGATCATTGTGACATATTCCAAATAGAGCTTCTTTGGCCCAGGGTTCGGTCACTGCCACTGCCAATTCCCGATAAGGCAATAAAAACAACGATGCCCCAATGATACAGAAATGCTTAACTAGAAAGGCATACTTTTGAAGAATCAGAATAGATAAAAAAGAAATTATCAAAAATGGATACAAATCCCAATCTATCAATTCTCTGTGTTCGGTATCGTAAAAAGAAAACACTACCGCCACATATCCCAGAGCAAATATTAGAAATAGTTTTATAAGCTTAGAATTATCTATCTGCTTAAAGCCCAATAGAAAAACAGACAAGGCTATTAAACTTTGCCCCCCAAAGGTCAAGAACCGGCAAATGAAGGAAACTTTATCGAAAAGTAAAAATTTAGAGAACTCGATGGGGAACGCATCACTATCAAAAGTAAATTCATATAAATGAAAGGCTACAATAGCAAAAATAAGTACATATCGAAAGATATCTAACAGAAAAAGTCTCTGAGGTAGTCTTTGGCTATCTATCGATGTATTCACTTTTTTAAAGCTACAAGTAAATGATAATTAACGCAAGACGGTCTTTATCGAGCATGACAGTCGCGAATCCATCCAGTTAAAATCTGAAATCGAATGTTGAAATTAAAGCCCATAATTTTATCTATTTTACTGATCCTGATTGTCGTATCGGCCCATGATATTTTACCTGATAAGGCTAACTATATTTTATGGCGCGCAATTGCCAGAATAGGAATTGACGTCGCGATGACCCCCCTCACTGCCGATATGTCCTTAATGATGGAACCATCTGAAGCCACTTCGTTTTATCAGCGAAAAATTTCAATTGTAGGGACTACAAAAGATTCCGAGCAGCCCTTTGCTTGGGATTCACTCGGATTCTATGAAATCCGTCTACCCATTTTGCTATTTACTGAATACGCAGCGAACGAAGCCGGCTCCTTGGGATTCACAAACGCCATCTGTTTTCAGCTGAAGAAACTAAAGCCAGAATTGATTTCGTTTCGAATTGACTTAAAGCCACCCCGTGAAACCGATCTACCGCTTGGTTTGAATAAAAATTGGATTTGTAAAAATGAATACTAAACTATTTCGATATTTTTTAGCTATTCATCAGATCTGGCTCCTATCCTTTCTGCTTAGGGATTCGTGGTCTTGGTTTGGAAAAAATCAAATGGTGACTTTGCGGACGCCCGATTTTCCGACAGTGTTTGATTTTTTTAATCAGTCACCGGTGATCATTCAGGTCTTTTTAGGGATGACCATCGTAATCTGGGGGCTCTTTGCGTTAGATAAATTAAATCGCTGGGGACAGGTTCTTCTGTTTTTCCTAAATGTCTCTATCCACAATGCCAATCCCTATATTATTCATGAACCTCAACAAATGGTAAATTTACTTTTGATGATTCAAATATTCTTTTTGCCATCGTCAGCTAAACAGCCCGTCGATAAAAATATCCTTCAAATCCTATCTGTATTTTTGGGAGTGTATTACTTGCTGGCTGGATTAAAGAAGCTGCCGGATGCACTGTGGCTGCACGGTCAAGCGCTCGAAATACTGTTGTTATGGCCACCATTTTTTAAAGGCAACCTCTTCACGTTGTTCTTAAAAAACAATTCCTATCTTTTAGTCTTTACGAACTATCTAGTTTTAGTTTTTGAACTTCTATTTCTGCCGTTGCTATTTTCTCGATTAAGGCGCTGGCTATTTTTATTGGGGCTTTTAATCCACTTGGGCATTTCAGCCTCAATGGAGGTCGGCACGTTTAGCTGGATCATGCTGTGTTGGTATTTGCTGGTTTTCCCGGTGGAAGCCTACGTCAAAACGTTCGCATATAATGTGAAAAGTCTTGGTCGTCACGCTTCCAAATAAAACCATCAATTATGTAATGCCAAACTGCGGGTGCATTGATCATTGCCAAAATAACTAGACTCACACCTTGATATTTTAAATGATCGAAACCGTCCACTTGCTCTGACATGATCGTCTCAAACACACCACAAACAAAGGCCATCAAGATGACTATTGCAAAAACCATTTTTGGACCATATTTAAAGGTATTTTTTGTTTTCATGACTTCGGCGGTAATCACAATATAAATCAAGGCGTGATACAGCAAAAGCGGGCCAACAACTTGAAAGACATTTTCACCGTACAGAAAGCAAATTACATTCACAGTAACAGGCACAGCTAAACTTAAATAATAAGATAGCTGGGATTTATTTCGCTTCACCAAATAAGCAACTCGGCCAAGGTAAATTATCGTTAGAATGAGCATAAAGTAAACCATAGGCTTTGAGCTCATCGGAAAAGGAAAGAAAAAAAAGTCATCACTTCCAAAAATATTTAATTCCAAATTAGGTCGCATATGCATGACAATAAAAGAGGCCACAATCAGAATTTTAGCACAGTGTTCTTCTACTGTGTTTTTTAAGCCAACAAGTCGCCCATATATTTTTGTAATTCCAATATTTTGTTTCAGATGGTGATAAAACGTAAAATAAATTAAGCATGTCCACAAGTATGGAACATGGAAATAAAATAGCAGTGTTGATATCAAAAATACTAAAACCAACGCGGCCATCGCCTTTTTTTGAAACGACCGATTGCTATGGTAGAATGCCCTAAAGACAGTGATATATCCATGCCCTGCATCCAGCACCCCCGCGAATACAAATAGCCACATAGCCGCTTTTGATTCGGGCATAATAAAAAATACGAAGAGTGCGATAAAACCTAAAGCGTAAAACAGAATCATCTCTAAGGCGGGATTCCGAGAGATCCAAGGCGTATTTGAATTCACGGCATCACCGCAATAGGCCCATCACGCCAACCAATCCGATCTGGTATAATTCCAAAAACGTGATTGAATGCTTTAAATAAAACTCGCGTTTTCAGCTCAAAGAACTGAGGATTTGCTTCGATCAACGCGAATTCATATTCACCATTTTGCTCATTGAACAAAACAGGGTATTTGATATCTATCAATGGGTGAATAACAGCGGCCTTGGCGCGATCTTCAACGTGCATAAAATAAATTATTTTTCCAGTTTGAAGATCCAATAAATGTAATGGAAAAAGCGTGAATCCAGCCGGCAAAGGCTTCTGGCGACCGGGGGGCGGTTTTGTTTTCTGAACAGAGTACACCGACAAACCTGAATTCAATATGTCCCATCTGAAATGATAGTACCGACCTTTTTGAAGTTTGATTTTTTTACCCTTCAGTTTTTCGACCTGTTTCACAATCGAATCATTCAATAGGCAATAGTACTCTAAGCTTTGTTCATTGGATTTATCCTGGCTGGATTTATTTTGGCTGGATTTATTTTGGCTGGATTTTCCTTGGCCGAATTTAATCTGAAACAATGTAACCATTATTTCGTCAGACAATTTGAGTCCGAAATGAGTGTAATTCTTTCGGCAGGATTCAAACAAGTCAGCTTGGGCATTGGACGGCCACTTTAATTCCCGTTTAAAAAACTCAATTATATTGGCCGAATTAATTTGATAGTACGACGTACTGCCTTTTTTAAAAAACTCATACACAGGTATCGCGTGCACATTTATAACAGTAAAAAGGAATAAAATAAAAATCTTCATCGAAACACCATTGGTTTATAAATGCTGTTGATAGGACCGCCGGCTTTAATCTGCTCTATATCAAATTCGTTAACGGGAATAAAATTCATTATCGTTCGCGCCGACACGCGATCCTTAATTTCACTATATTCAAATTCCAAACGACCATCTTTTTTATTCGCAAACAGAAAGGGATTGAGTGGTCCAAACATAAGCATGTTGTGAAATCCAGATTGATAGACTGTTCTAGATATTGCCACTTGAGGTGAGTCTGATTCTTCCGCCCGGTATTTAAGGGGTAAATCCAAAATAATAAATCCATCATCCGTCAATATCCGTTCTACAAGTCGATAGAACTCAATACTGTAGAGGCGACTAAGTTCAAAGTTGACTGGAAACGGAAAATCAATAAAAATAGCATCGTATTTCCCCTGAGAAAGCTTAATATATTTATAAGCGTCGTCAACAATCACAGAGACTCTCGTATCCGACAATGAATAGTGGTTGAGCTCTAAAAACCTAGGATCAGAATTCGCTAGATTTAACATCACCTCATCTAACTCTACCAAATCGATGGATTTCACAAAACTGAACTTAAGCAGTTCGTGCGCGACTAAACCATCTCCACCACCTAAAATTAGAATTTTAGCGGGTTTTGTTTTATTCAGATTCAAAGCGCCGAACACCATGGTCTCGTGATACAGCGACGAAGAATCTACCGAGAACTGCGGTTGATGATCTAAAAACAACGACCATTCACTATTGAGATAGTCAGCAAATCGAGTTTGCGCCGGCAGGATATCTATAATCTGATACGGAGTATAGATACGTTGGACATCTTGTAAGTCCCTAGAAAATTTTAAGTGCTGGCTAAAATCAAACAATGATAAGGACTCTAATTTAAAGTCATAATAGAACGCTTTCAAAAACATTTGTTCAAGCGCGCGGTTGTTCTGTGTCGCTATAAAAGCCAAAGGGAGCAAAACAGAAAACGAAATCACGGATAAAATTCGATGCCGCCACTTCTGAAGTTCAGTAAACGCCATCAACACGCCCACCAGAGTATTTACAAGCGCCACGAAGATCAACGACATCGAGGGTGAAAAAAACCGACTAAAGACAAAGCTCGTAACAAAGGCACTGACAACGGCGCCCAAATAATTGAACGCGAGTAAAAAATTAAAACTGACTTTACTATTTCTATTTTTTGCTAGGTAAAACAAATACGGAGTTTCCAAGCCCGTTAGAAAACCTAACAAGACAGTGAAAAACTGAAAGAAAAGAGTTTTTGTTAGCGGCCCAATGCCCACGTGTTCATCTACATAAAGCTGAATAGTTAATTGAAGTGCATAAATCAGGAAACTCATGAAGAAAGCAACTAGGCTAATACTGAATTCAACTCGAACAAGTCGACCCAATAATCCTCCGGCAGTATAGAGCTTTGGAGCGAGGTAACTCCCTATTCCCATCGCCAACAAGAAAAACCCCAATGTCACTGATTGGCAAAGCACTTCGTTTTGCACAAAGGGCACTATCATCTTCACCATCAAGAACTGATAGCTAAGACTACAAAACGACATCAATAAGGCAACCACACCAAAGTATATTTTCATACTAACGCCTTAAGAAGCCAAACGGTCACGCCTTGCAAAGCCAGTATGAATACAAAAGAGCCGAACAATCCTAAATTCTCGATAAACAATAATGGAAACGCCAAGCAGGCTAAAAACATGCCGACGTAGTCGAACGCCAAAATTTGTGATTTGCGATCGTCTGGCTGTCCATGAAAAAGATATGGAATTTCAAAACCGGTGACCAGCGCGATAACAACGAGTGGAGCATGATAAACATACTGAAAAACCGTATAAGATAGTATATTTTTTCCAAGCATCAGTTCTGCGGAAAAAAAATAAATTGGCAAAAACAAAAGACCGACAACAAAAAATAAATTAATTCTATATAAATAAGAAACCGATTTAAATTTTTCAGGAAAGTAATCAAACGCTAATGCCGACGAGCCCAAGCACAATGTAAACAGACCGATCGTAATAAAATATCTTAAAAGAGTTCCGCCCAATGCAGCACTTAAGTTTTGCGATAGCATAAGTTCATACATCATCCCGTTAAAAGAGAATAAAAATGAAAGTAAAAATCGCCTTTTTTTCATTTAGCTGGAACAGCTTTTAAAGACCTGATCGTATCCTGTAAATCTTGAATCATTGCAGGATTAGTTGTTGTGTTGCCTTGGCTAACGATCATATAACTGCCTTTGCCATCACTACGATTAGCCCGAAAAATATAGAGCTGTAATTCTTTTGTATGTAAAACCATCCACATACCCTCTTTCAATCCCGATTCTTTTTCTGTCGGCATCGGAGCACGAGTCAACTGAGATGCGACCATTTCAGGCGATACTTCAGGGAACTGCCTCGCCAGTTCTGGCAAAAAATCTTTGATATCCTTTTCAGATGTTTCGCCTTGGCGAGCAATAATAGCTACAAATTCTTTTGGATTGCCGCCTCTACCAACAATCCCGGCCATTCCGTCATCTAAATCTTTTGGTAAAAAAATATATTTCGGGCTCGCCGTATATTGAAGGAACGTTTCATCGCCGAAGTTTTTCCTTACAGATATATTCTTATCTAGCATTTCCTTTTTTAAACGCTCATTAGACTCCACTTTTTGCTGAATGGCCTGAATTTGCGCGACCTTCTGAGGCGAATCCACCGGCTTTGGCGCACTCACGTCATTCAAGTCATTCGCTTTACCCAACGACGGCTGAGGAATCGCCGGCGCTGAACCTCGAGAGTTTTCATATTGAGACGGTTTCTTACGGGAAAAGAAGACTGCAATTGCGACAACAATTAAACCCGCAAAAAGATAATAATTCTTTCGGTCATTCATAATATCTATCAACTATACAAAAGCAATTTTCTATGTCAAACTAGAACTCTGATATGAAGCAAAATGAGAATGGTTTTACTCTAGTCGAAATAATTATTGCTATCGGGTTAGTGTCATTCATTACGCTCATTTCCTCATCAATGCTCACTGGCTTTGCTAACATACGCAGACTAACCGAAGCTGAAGTCGGATCCTCTGATTACGTTTCCTCGATCAGCACTTGGCTGCGAAGCCCGAAGACGTTTAACATTGCCGGGTTTGATGCCAACTATAACCCCGCAAGTTCTTGCACGCGAACCTTTTACGGACTCAACCTTCCCGATGAAGCCGCTGCAGGTGCATGGAATGGTGTTAATATTTCAATTCCAGTAAATACGGATGGATCAGCATGGAAATACTCGGGCCCAGGAACATTCAACGTTTCCGGCTCAAACAGTTTACAAAATGGTGTACAGCTTTCACGCGACTTGCGTATTGCCGCTGCCGACGGATTGCAAGCTCGGCTTCGCAAATTAACGTCGGTTTCACAAGGTGATAAATTCTTGAAATTGGATGCCAGTCAGACAACTCGCCGGGCACTGCAAATTCGATTAAAAATAGATGCACAAGCCGCTGGCTCAGATGGAACGTTAACGTTTCGGCCTACTCGAGAAGTCTTTTTCGAAACCTTAGTTGAAACTGTCGGCAACCAAGTGTTTGGCTGCATCCCTGAAATATCATTACGGGAATCATGCCGCATTCAAGGCGGATCGTTTGATGAATCCGAAGGAACATGCGCTCCGGTCAGTTTTTGCGAAAACTCGGGCTACTTCATTCAGTATTCTTGCATAGGTGCAATAGGCACTGCTCCTTGTGATAAATTTATATTACAAGGTGATGCGTCCAAAGCGATTAATCCTATCACTGGTGCGCAGTCATGTCCTGCGGGCATAGTACCAACCAAAGTTTCTGAGGCCGATATCCAAGATGGCTACACTGAAGAATATTACAGCTGCATGAGGTGCTATTGAATAATAGAGGTATGACACTTATTGAAACATTAGTTGCGATCAGTATCGCTGCCATGGTTGCCATTGGTATCGGCTATATTTCTATGATTGCTAAATCCAACACGGTGGCGCAAAAGGCAGGAACAGAAGGACTCGAAGTGGTCTCTTCAATCTCTGATTGGATCTACACACAAGCCGCCTGCAATTCATCTCTGGTTACAAAAACTCTTCCGGTCGCGCAAACGGACTTAGAGTTAAACGGCTACCAAGGCTTTGGTATTTTTTCGTCTACTCCAATCAAAGTCGGGCTGGTTATAAATAATAATTTACGCATCGAAAAACTGACAATGGGTTTAAAGCCAGGTTCACCGGCAACGAACTACAATTACAACGCACAAAGCTTAACAAAAAAAATCGCGCAAATTGAAATCGAGACGGAAGTCACTGTCCCTAACAATAGTGATCGCGCTCAACTACGACGCACACTGGAACTTCCCGTTCTTGTCGATGGCGGCGATGTTATCCGTTATTGCTTGTCTGAACTCACTGGCGAGCTCATTTCGCACTTACAGTTGCGGTA
Organism: Bdellovibrio sp. 28-41-41; assembly: GCA_002256935.1. Taxonomy (GTDB): domain Bacteria; phylum Bdellovibrionota; class Bdellovibrionia; order Bdellovibrionales; family Bdellovibrionaceae; genus UBA2316. Next base: position 18,109 of record NCGL01000058.1, on the reverse strand, counting down.
AAAAATGCAGCGCCCCTATTTTTGATTGGATAGATTATTATGTCTGCATTCGCTGTAACTAATAATCGTGGATCTGCGCTCGCGATGGCCCTTACGATGTCGGTAATTTTCGCTATGCTTTCGTTAAGTATTATCGACGTATTGCAAACTGGAAACAGATTAAAATCGCAAAGCACATCAGAATTAAGCATGCGTATTTTAGTTAAATCACTACGACAAGCCGCCAGCGATCCCACAATTTGCCCAACGATTTTGGGACAAGGACAAAATACTGTAAACACAGCTATCAATAGTATTTCAAATGTGACTCTTAACTACATTTTGGCAGGTGGTTCTAGTGGAACGATCACTGGTGGATACGTCTTTGATAATAAAATTACGATTACTAGAGTTGAACTTAAAATTTTAGGTGTTCCGAGCAGTATAAAAAATGGAGTTCTTGTAAGCCGCGCTCCTGAAGGCGCTAATCCATTCCTGCCAGTTCGCCTGGCAACGTCTGCGGCCTGGCCCACTCCCTGGGTCGTCGATCCAGAGTATGCCTCTTTAAATAAATATATCGCTGAAATAAAACTCATTCACAACAGTGCCAATTCTATGAATTTTTTGTGGAACCCAGAAAATCAAAAAAATAAAATTCGAGTATTTATTAAAACAACAGCGGCCGGAAAAATCATGGCCTGCCACGGGGAAACCTCGGAAGCCGAGGCCTGTGAATCGCGTGGCTATTCATATGATGGTTTGTTTTCAACAGCGAATCATCGCTGCAATCCAGACTTCTATTGCCGCACTGATAACCAAGCATACAAAGCAAATCCTGTTTGCGTGGCTCCGTATAAAAAAACGGATGTCTATTACAACACCCTAGATAATCAAATTTATTCAGTTTGCGATTGGTGCAACCCTTAGGATTAAGGGGTGGCTTCTTTGGTTGGCTCAAGCGTGGCTTCTGGGCGCGAATCCACTCGTGGAACAAAATGCTCACGGCAGCGAGCTTCATAGGATTCAGTCGCCCCGACTTCAATTTGTGATTTTCCACCAGCGATTTTTTGAGTGCGACTGGCCGGAGCTCCACAGCGCATGCAAACCGCGTGTTGTTTTGTGACGTTCTCGGCAATGGCCATCAATGTGGGCATTGGTTCAAACGGTTTACCCATCCAGTCTGTGTCTAGTCCCGCGATGATCACTCGCAAACCACGATCGGCCATATCTTGCACGATGTTCACGATTTCGGCGCTAAAGAACTGACCCTCATCAATTCCCACGACGCGCGTTTTTGGATTTAGATGATTCCAAATTTCTTCGATGTTATTTAATGGTGTAGCATCGACCGTGTTTTGATTATGAGAAGTAACTTCTTTTACGCGGTAACGATTGTCGATCACGGGTTTAAAAACTTGAACTTTAAGTTTAGCGAATTCGGCTCGACGTACACGACGAATAAGCTCTTCTGTTTTTCCGCTATACATGGAACCGACCACTACTTCGATCCATCCCCTTGTTTGAAAATACGAAAACTCTGACATTTCTTCCCCTCGAAAGAATGAAAGACTAGTGAAAAAATGTTACGATATCATGTAAAATTTTTTGACGCGCGCATTAAGCCCATCTTTATTTCGAGTTGGTGAAACAAATAACGTCATCTGACTTGAACCCTTAGAGTCTCTAGATTAACAAGCGTCCTTATGCTTTTTTTTCGGACACTATTACTTCTACCTCTGGTCGGTCTAATTCATTGTGAAGGGCCTCGATATTACTCAGATCGACAAGCGCTGAAACTGCAAGAATTGCCGGCACTCAAAGTCCTTATATTAAGACACCCACTATCTTACTCCTCTAAAACAAAACAAATCAGCCAAGGTATCGACCACGATCTACTTGCCGACTTTGCTAAAACGTATGGCAAAAAAGTTGAGTTCAAAGCCTATCGCAATGAAGACGACTTGATCGCCGCCTACAAACGCGGTGAAGGCCACATAGCTGCGGGACGCTTCCCACGTGCGTTTGTAGAGACTCACGCGGACGTTATCGGGCCTGATTATGAATCTGCCTCTTTGTCCGTGTTCTGCCGTAAACGTGTGGACGCGGCCTCAGAAACAGATTTAAATAACCTCGATATTATTTCCTTCGAACGCAACAAGAACGTCGTATCCCACCAAGAGCTCGTTAAGAGCATTCCTACGGCACGCATTCAAGTGTGGTTAAATGGATCAACCGCGCGCGCATTCAGCGAAATCTCGAACAGCCATGCGGATTGTTTGATTGCGAACAGTAATGAAGGCGTTTTCCATTTAAAAGAATTCAGTAACCTAGAGTTCAAATTCAAACTAAAAGATAATTTCTCGTTAAACTGGATGATCGCCGAACAACAAGATTTTCTAAATCCGTTAATGCGAAGCTGGTTCCAAAAAGCATCTCGCGAAGGCCGCGTTCAAAAAATCTATGAACAATATAGAATTTATTCTGAAGAGCTGTCTCAATCCGATATTGAAATTTTCAAACTACGCACAAAATCTAGATTACCCGAGTACATCACTTATTTTAAACGTGCGGGTTTGAAATACGGATTGCCATGGCAATTGGTGGCAGCCGTTTGTTATCAAGAGTCTCACTGGGATCCAACGGCACGCAGTTTTACGGGCGTAAAAGGTTTGATGCAAATCACTCAGTCAACGGCTGAGTATTTAGGAATCGAAGATATTCATGATCCCGAAGAAAATATTTTAGGCGGCGCTCGTTATTTGAAAAAACTGATTCAGTTTTTCCCGAAAGATATTTCCTATAATGATCGAGTTATTTTAGCCTTAGCGGCCTACAATATTGGAATTGGGCATCTGCAAGATGCATTTGTATTATCTGAATCGTTAGGAAAAAATCCGTATCATTGGAACCAACTTAAAACCATTCTTCCAAAGCTGGCGGAAAATGAATATTATAAAAATACAAAATGGGGCCACGCTCGCGGCAGCGAAACCGTCGAGTATGTCGAGAGAACGAAAGCTTACTTCCATTATTTAGCTAGCACGAACTAAAAAATACCCGGGCCGTTTTTGAATAAACTACTTGGAATTAATACTATTTTCCAATTGGTCCAACCGAGATTTCATTTTTTTATTTTCCTCTCTAAATGCAGAATTGTAAGTTTTAAGATCGGCAATTTCTGCTAGAAGCTTTTCAGGCTATAAAAGAGGCCAATTCCCAAAACGCCGGAATTTTGTCAATAATTGATGTACCTTCTAGCACATACGACTTGCCAAATCTGGGCTTCCCCATAAGTTCTCGAACAGATGGAGTGACTCAGGAGCTTTCCAACACTAGCTAAAATGTGGTCGCTTTAACACCGATATAAACTTTGTCCTCATGATCTAACCAAACTAACCGACTTTTGGGTCCTGCCCAAAAACTTTCAAAACCATAACGTAGCTCAATATTAAGAAGGACTTTTGTATTCAGAGCTAAACCTAAACCGTAAGTTTGAGAGTCAACCCGTTCAAAGTAGCTAGTATCAACACTTACCTTCTCATTTAACTCGTAATTTAGATTTACAAACAGATCTAATATATTACTTTCGCGATTCGATAGTAAAAAATCCGATTTTACTTCACTACGACCAAGCACAAAAACTAGGTTGGCATCTTTCCCAACAGCTCTATCTAGCGATAAACTGTAATTGACCTGGTTAAGTGGACGTGTGGAATTATTTTGTCCAACATAGTTTCTGTTTAAATTTTCTTGAAAATCGAAACGGAAAATATACTTTTCAACGGGGACTGAAATTCCGCCACCAAAACTATTGAATGGCAAAGAAACCTGAGAAAACTCAAGTGTGCTTGGGTTCCACATAAAGTTTAATCTCTTCTCAAGAGTACGTGCCCCATACAAGGACCAATCAAAACTCTTACTAGTTCCCATCATTTTAATCAAAATGTCATTTTCGTTATTTTTATTAAACTCGAACGCTGGAAAGGAACTCGCTTCGCCAAAAGAACTTTTTAGAATCTGCATCTGTGCATCATTAATTTTGTCAGTTCGATCAAATCTAGAAATAAATAACTGCATAGACAAAGTTTCGCCAATCAATTTATAACTAATGCCGGGCGAGGTGTAATACAACTTTTCAGGAGAAGAGAAAATTGAAATATTACTATTCCTAGAATGGAAAATTTCCATATCTATCAAATTGAACCCTTCGGTTAGAAAGACATTTTGATAGCCCAAAACAAACAAATGTTGCCCTTGATTTACCGCAAAATTAAACTCAGCTGGATAAATCTCATGCCGCAAAGACTCGGAGTGCCCACTTTCTTGTTTTTTAAAATACTCAAAAACACGAAGTTGCCCAATAAATTTGGACTGATGCCCAGACCAATTTTGCTCAAATGTAAAAAAATTTAAATTTGCGTTTTGCGGGGAATCTTTTTCGCTATTCCTAGTTTGAAATTCAATATCTGCAATGACTCCAAAGGAGTGAATTGCAAATACCTTCTCGCAAAAAAAGAACAAAAAAAAACTAAATATTATGACGTAAAGATTCAACAATTTTAATCCTAATAAATTTAATTACCAAAATAGCAGTAAAAAAATTAACTATAAAAAAAAGAGCCACGCCGAAACCAGCTACCACCTGAGGGTAGAATCCAATTTCAATTGGCATCGGAATTGACGCTCCAGGAATCTCCGCTGTCAAATTTGCCATGTTTACAATCTTTGTAACGAAAAAACTGATGACCGCGCCAATCGACAACGCCGCGAAGCATAAATAGAAAGACTCCAGCATAAATTGATTGAACAGCGACAATCGGGATTGCCCCAGAGCTCTCAGCGTTCCAATTTCTCCAATACGTTCGTTCAAAGACATTGAAACTGTATTTGAAATTCCTAACAAAACTATAAAAACCAAAATGCTAAACATTAGTCCGGTTTGAGTATTATAAAACGATTCAACCTTACGAAATAGTGAGGAGATTTGATACCAAGTTCTCACTTCTATTTTTTTATCAATAAACTTGTTCTCAATTCTACTTTTTACTTCCTCAAGCTTGCTCACGTCACTCACAGAGATTTTAACTACATCCACTGCTGTTGAGTTCATTACCTTCTGAGCATCAATGATATTAATGAAAGCCGCTACGGAGTCAAACTCTTCAGCGCCGGTCGCAAATATTCCAGAAATCTGAAAGTCCATTGCATTGACAACTTGATCAAGGGTCGACGCTACCAAAGTAACACTATCTCCAAGCTTTAACTTTAAACGTTTTGCTAACGACGTTCCTACCAAAATTTTCTTATCTTCAACATTTACATCTTTCCCTTCAATCATGTTCAAACCAACTGAAAAGGTTTTTTCTTTAGCAGGGTCAATACCAATTAACATAGCAGAATCCGACATTTGCTCAGTACTTAGCAGTCCGTAAAATTTCATGCGAGGAGACGCGGCAGTGACGCCGGGAATAGAGGCTATCTTTTCAATCATGAATTTGTGGTCCCCAAGCAAGACATCTTTTTTATTTTTGTAGTCTTGCGACCAATATTCCGACGTGCCCAACTGCAAATGTCCAAATTGACCGTTTACTATTGTAGTTTGAATTACGTCTAGAGTGCGAAGTACATAGCCACGAAAGAGGGTCACGCCTACTAATGCTCCAGAAATCATCAGAATACTTACAAAAGTACGATACTTATTTTTAAACAAATTTCTAAGTGCTATGCTATGGATGAACATATTTTTCAATCTTTCTGTTAGTCAAGAAAAGGCATTTGTCAGCAACCTCAGTGATTTCTGAATCGTGAGTGACGTAGATTATCGTTGTCCCATAGTACTTCTGCATCTCCTTTATCAATTCAATAATCTCATGACCGGTTTTTTCATCGAGGTTTGCAGTAGGTTCATCCGCAAAAATATATTTAGGAGATTTAACTAGTGCTCTTCCGATAGCTACACGCTGTCTCTGCCCACCACTCAATTGCCCAGGCAACTTATGTTGAAATTGAGTTAGCTGTAAATGATCTAAAATATCTAGCGTCCTTCTTCTTCTTTCTGTTGAACTTAATTTCAAAAGATAAAGCGGATATTCAATATTTTCATAGGCTGTTAGGTTGGATAACAAATTGAAACTTTGAAAAATAAAGCCAAAGTAAATCCGTCGAATCTGTGACAATTCACTATCCAATCTGTCATAAAGACTTTTTCCAGAAAAAATCACGCTTCCTTTGTCGGGACAATCAAGACCAGAAAGAATATTGAGGATCGTAGATTTTCCCGAACCAGACTTGCCCAGCAAAGCTATAAACTGATTATCATCGAATACAACACTAACATCTTCTAAAACAGATTGTTGTTGCCCACCCTCACCATATGACTTGTAAACATTTTTTAGTTCCAACATAGGCTACATCGATGCACGATTGAAAACAGCATCATCTATCTTATGGACCTTAAAATTCTCATACTTCAAAATTGATGATCGTTGCTTTACAACTGCATCCGAGATTTTTAGCTTTGAAATCAAAATCCGGTCTTTAATCTTTTTGGTCGGTTTTGCATATTCTGCGATTTTCAAAATTTTTCCAGACACAGCCATAAATTCGGCTTTGAACGGGATTAGGCCTTCCTTGAATACATAATAGTTAATTTGCGAATATGTTGTTTGATCGTGCTTCGATTTCAAATGCAATTTATAAAAACTACTATTTTCCTCAATAATTTTTGGCTGGTAATCTATATAAAAATTTGTTTTTGCTAAATCTCCATTTGCAGTTTCACCAGTAAGTTTTTGATCTAAATTAATTCGGATTCCCTTTTTAATATCATTCGTTTTCATCCAAAGATCATTATTAATCATTAAAAGTTTTTTACCGCGCGATGATGCGGGATACACTTGCTCAACCAAGGAAGTAGTATTGTCTTTAATTTTAACCGAAAAACGCGATTCGTCTTGAATTAAGTTTGCCATTTGGTTAATCACAACCACAGAAACTGAATAGTTTCCGTCAAGACTCCGATACTTTTCAGATTTTCTCAAGATTTCGTCCGCATTAAGAGCAGCGTTTAAAGTTCCACATAGGAAAGGAAATAAAATTAAAAACTTAATTTTCAAAACAGCTTCCTCCGATTAAAAATCTTCCGACGAATTATTTTGCAACTTACCTGCTTCGAGTAAATTCGCAATCGATGAACATAGAAACATACCTTACGTGCCGCGGACTATATTATTGAAGTCCCCAATTTGCCTTGAAACAATCAGAATATCCAAAATAGTTTATTTTGGATCTTTTATAGGTATTCAAATTATTACTGTTTTGGCCCTAAGTTGTTCTTTTTAGGAATAATCGAATAAATGGCCTTAGAGCAAGTCTAGTAAATTCAAGATAAACAGATAAAGCCTAAAAGTGTTTTCACTGGAGACCTGTTGGACAAATCACCAGACTACCATCAACGGTTTTTGCGAAATATCGGAATTTTGAGTTTAAATGAACAAAAGAAACTTATGAATTCGACTGTGGGAATCGCAGGCCTTGGTGATCTTCCCAACTTCTATAATGCGTCTTTAATATTGTAAATCAGGTTCAGTTAATAAGTTATAAAATAGCCTGTCGCGTATTAATATGAGATAAATCACTAACCTCAATTTTAATGCACTACTTCTGTGATTTCATTCCTTTATAAATCATTTTCATAATAACCAAACTGATACGCTGAAAAGGGTTATTATAACCCCAGGGACGCCAAGATCTTGCCAGTTTATATGAGTACGCATCAAATTGAAAAGAATATGGCGCACATTTTATGTTCTCTCGCTTAAGTAAAATCTTAACAGCTTCGGTTGAAGCTACGCCGGCACATAGTTGACAGGCACTTGCTGTTGACGGCCCCCTTCTCTCTTTTAAATTAACAGCACTGGCATCAGCTATATAATGTCGATGCAGCACTTGCGGCGAAACTCCGATTAAAAACATAAATGCCTTTTCCAGGTCATCAGTTGTTTTTGAAAAACCGAAATATTGATCGGCCGTAATTCCTCCTGGCAAAAAACTTATACAGGCCGTGCCGAATCCTAAGGGCACCGCTACAACTATTGGTATTTTTTTTTGTGCGCAGGTTTTATAGACCAACTCGCGCGCTTTAAATGCGAACAAATCCAAACCATCGACGTAAATATCAACATCTTTAAAAAAATCATCAATATTGTTTTCAGTTACCCCGCTAAAAAAAATCCTGACATCCAAATCAGGATTGATAGCAAGCGCCTCTTGAGCCATAACTTGTACTTTTTCTTTACCCACCGTGTTTATGTTGGCACCTGCTTGACGATTAAAATTAACTACGTCAAAACTATCTAAATCTGAAATATTAAATTTTCCGATACCCAATCGGGTTAAGGCCAACAAGTGTACGCCTCCTACCCCTCCCATTCCGGCGATGGCGACGCGTGAAGTCCTTAGCTTCTGTTGTTCAGCTATTGTTAACCAGCCTATATTTCTTGAAAAAGCATCATTGTAATTGAATTTAATCATTTTAGACTCCTAAATAAATTAAATATAAAAACACTACCTTAAACGTCTCAATTTAAGAATTAATTACTCAAACAATGCTGAATTTATTTAACAACTTTTTTTATAATTCCGCACTTCATTTTCAGATTGAATGATCCGAATAAACTATAGCAATACATATGTCGAGGTCTTGTGGCTAAAATAAATCTTAAAAAAACGCTCCTAAATAATCTGCCGAACTGGATAAGCCACCCCATGATGCGCGAGCTTATGGATGTAGAAATAGACCCCCCTGAAGGATTAAAAATTAAACTTGCTGAAACACAAAATGAAATACTGGAGTCCTATCGTATTCTACATGATGCCTATGTAGAGGCAGGATATATAAAATCGAGCTCAACCGGTAAAAGAATAATTAAACATTTTTGCCTACCAACCACATCCACAATAGTTGCAAAAATAGATGACGAGGTGGTCGGAACGTTATCCATAATTCAAAGAACAAATTTGGGACTTCCCTTTGAAAATATCTATCAAATACCCGACGATTATAAAAAAATTAGAATAGCCGAAGTCTCCTCTCTGGCCATAGATTCTAAATTCAGACTAAAGGGTGGTGCGATTTTTCTTCCGATGTGTAAATTTTTTTATGAATATGTCACTAATTATCTGTTAATAGACCGCGTCTACATCTCGGTTATACCAGGTGCCAGCAAATACTATGAGTCGATATTATTGTTTGACCGAGTAACCTCAAAGCCAATCAAGTACGCCACTGTCGATGCCAGTGTAGTCATCCTCACTGCAGACTTAGCTGAGCTTAAAAAGAAATTTGTCGAGGTTTACTCTAATAAAAAAGATAAAAAAAATCTGTATAAATATTTTGTAGATACAAAACTGAAGTCACTCATGTTTCCCGAAAGAAAATACTATAAGTTTTTTGACAACTGCTTGTCGCCTGAAAACTTTACTAATTTTTTTACTAAAGAGTCCAGTGTTTTAAACAACTTAACTGTAGAAGAAAGAAAATCTATCTCCTCATTTTTACCGCCTGCCTCATTTCAAAAAATCATCTGGGGAGATCTCGATATTAATTCAGTTCGCGAGCACAGATTTATATCAAAACTCTCCGTGGATTGGGCCGAAACCATAATGGATATTTCAAGCAATGGATTAAAAGCCTTGAATCCAAGAAAAATATCAAATGGCATGTGGCTTGAAATTTCAGTATCAAAAGAACAAAATGCTCAAATTCAAGTTGATGTCGCCTGGGTTGATAAAGAAAAAAATCAAGTCGGCTTGAAGATTATAGACTGCAACGAAGTTTGGCAGAGCTATATAGAATATTTAAATCTGGATTTCGAAATCGAAAATAAAATTCCTTATAAAAAAATCAGAGCGGCTTAAGAATTATCAATAAGTGCGTTCTGCTGGGTTATTATCAATTGGCAACTGTGGATTGTTGATAAATTTGAAAATTCGTGGCAGGTTGACGTTGTACTCTTAAAACCAAATAAGTTTGCAATTTCGCTGACACCTTTTTCGTAGTCTCGCTGAAATACTTTTTTAATTCCTTCGGTGAACACCGCTTAGTCAAAAGGCCTCGGGTCTTGGATGTTAAGTTTTACCTCAGCGATGAATCGTTTTTCCGTGTTGGTACCGGCTACCACACAATTTCTCAACTTCGCTTTCGATTTCAGCCATGAAAGCTTTCACCTCTGGGGACAGTAAAGTTGAAATTAATAAATGCTGCGTGTTAATCGGCCATCGTGGATGTCCGACTTTTTTGCGTGCTTTAGCTTCTTGCGATTGATTTTCTTGACCCATTTTAGTACGGTGTTTTTCATTGGGTGGCCCGTTTGAGTTCGCGATTATTAGAAATAAATACAAAGGAATTGACTAGCAAAATATAATTTCAAACCTTTCCAACGAAAACTTGCTCAATTTTCACCAAACACCCCAGAGCTAAATCAATTTGCTCAAGTTTTTGATGTATCGAGAAATGGATGAATGGTATCGGCTACTACGGATTTAAGATAGCTCAAAGTGACTTAGCTTGGGAAAGCTTTATCAATCACTTGGAAAATAGTCTGAATAGAAAATTAATTGCTTAAAACTAAGTGAGGTTGACTGAAAGTGGACTATTTAAAAATTAAAAAAGAACTTTTAGCCTCTCTACGTGGAAATTCAACACAAAAAGAAATGAGTGAAAAACTGGGTTTTAGATTTAACCAGTATCATAAATGGGAGTCTGACATCAAATGGTTACGTTGGGACGAATTCATTGATATTTTAGAAGTTGCATCCCCGAAATATAAAAAGGCTTTTAGTCTTGTTTTTACATTTCACAGTGATCCAAGAAACACTAAAGACTTCGTTGAGTCTTTATGCCCAAACATCAGTACTCAGGAAATTGGAAAAATTGTTGGACACAGTGAAGTAGTTGTTCGCCGCTGGATGAATAGAAATATTTCTCCGAGTTTAGAAACAATGCTTCTACTTATAAATGAAAGGACCAACAACCTCTCCGAATTTGTTAGTCAAATTACCGACATCGATGAGATTCCCACTCTAAAAGAAAAGTATTTAAAATTAAAATCTCAAAAACTAGTAGAAATTCAATATCCGTTCGCAGCCGCCATCGCAGCTGCCATTCAGTTAGAAGATTATAAAAAACTGAGCGAACACTCAGACAAATGGATAGCAGATAGGATCCTTGTTTCTGAAGTCTTAGTAAGAAAAGCGCTCAAAGCCTTAGCGAATGTCGAGACAATTCACTTAAAAGGAAAAAAGTACATCATCGGAAACAAATGGATTCAAGTGCCGGGGTTACCCCTGTCTCAAGTCGCAAAGATTGATCACTATTGGACTAAACGCTGCCTAGATAGATATCAGGGGCCAGATGGTGTGCCTTATTCACCGGAAAACCGAGAAAACTCAAACATAAGGTCATTTCAAATTGCGCCTGTCTCTGAAAAATCGATGGCTAAAATTCAAAAAATTTTAAAAAAAACGAGTAACGAGATTTTAAGAATTATTCAGGAAGACTCTGACGAACAAAACAGAATTTGTATATATGTTAGCCATTTTTTCGACGTTCAAGACATAAAATGGATAAGTACGACAAAGATCGCCACGGATGACGACCAAATATCTTGATCTCTATTTTTTATAGTTCTTTTATTTGTAAAGTTAACTCGCAAATTACTTTCCTTTCCTTACTCCACCGTCACCGATTTAGCCAGATTACGTGGTTGATCCACATCGTAACCCAGTTCAGAAGATAAATGGTAAGCCATCAATTGCAATGGCACCACAAATAGAATTGGATTTGTCATCCAATCAGAAACCGGAATCGGCAGGTACTGCTTACTGATTCTCTTTAATGCTTGGTCATCACCTGAACCCAAAGAAATAATATAGCCACCGCGGGCTCTAACTTCCTCGATATTACTGACGGTCTTTTCAAAATAATGATCACGCGGAGCCACCATGACAATGGCCATCCGTTCATCAATAAGAGCAATCGGACCATGTTTCATTTCCCCAGCGGCATAACCTTCCGCATGGAAATACGCTAGCTCTTTAAGCTTCAGCGCACCTTCCATTGCGATCGGATAACTGGTACCACGGCCCATGAATAAAAAGCCTTTGAAATCTTTTAGCGTTTTGGCCGCTGCCTGGAAATATTTATCGTAAGATAAAACAACTTCCATTTTGCTTGGCAGTGCGCGAAGGCTGGCAACTAGTTCTTGTTCTTCTTTTACTGGAAGAGATTTTCTAATTTTACCAAAACCAAGCGCGAAAACATTTAAGATCGCTAATGTCGCCGTGAATGCCTTGGTGCTAGCAACACCGATCTCTGGTCCTGCATTCATGTATAAGTGTCCGTCAGCGATTCTGTCGATCGAAGAGTTTTTTACATTACACAATGACAACGTCAATGCGCCTTTCTCTTTAGCTAAACGAATAGCAGCCAAAGTATCCGCGGTCTCGCCGCTTTGAGAAATCGTCATGACCAACGTATTTTTAGGAATCACGGGGTCACGGTAACGAAATTCACTGGCGATATCGATTTCAACCGGAATTTTAGCAATTTTTTCTAGAAAATATTTTGCAACGTTGCCCGCGTAGAAACTAGTTCCGCACGCGATGATGAAAACGCGCTCGACTCCTTGAAGAACCTTTTGCGTATTCTGCCAATCTTTTTCAACATCTAAAGTTTCGCGATTTTCAAAATAATTTTGATCGTTAAATCCAACACGATCTAGTCGCACCGAGTTTTCGACTAGATGGCTGTTTACCGCAGCGGCCACAGTTCTTGGCTGCTCGTGGATTTCTTTAAGCATGAAATGCGCAAAGCCTTGTTTTTCAGTTAGCTCGGCACTCCAGTTTAAAGTCACAGATTTACGTTCAATAGCAACACCATGAGATGAAAACAACTGAACTTTGCTTGGCTCTAGTTTTACAATTTCGCGGTCATTTAAATAAATAAATTCATTTGTGTACTTGATTAACGCCTGAACATCGCTGGCCACAAAGTTTTCACCTTTGCCAAGTCCCACCACTAACGGTGGTCCATCTTTAAAAGCGATCAATTCATTCGGGCTTTGCTCGCACAAAACAACGATCGAGAACGCACCGGTTAATTGAGGCAACACGCGCTCTACTGCCGATTTCAAATCTTTAACTTTCTCGTACTCTTCCGCAATTAAGTGGGCCACTAATTCAGAATCAGTGTCCGATGCGATGTGGGCACCCTTGGCTAAAAGTCGCTCTTTGATTTCGTGATAATTTTCGATGATGCCATTGTGAACCAAAGTAATGCCGCGAGCCTTGTGAGGATGGGCATTTCGTTCCGATGGCACACCATGAGTGGCCCAGCGTGTATGACCGATACCGATGTGACCAGTCCATGATTCATTTTTAATTTTGTCGTCTAGAGCTTGCAGTTTGCCCATAGCTCTAATCAATTTCGTGTGACCGTCTTGGATAATTGCTAATCCAGCGCTGTCATAACCTCGGTATTCAAGCTTTTTCAAACCTTGCATGATCACGTCTTTAGGATTTAAGGGTCCTAAATACCCAACGATTCCGCACATAACGTTCTACCTTCCCCTTACGGTTTTGGCTTGTAATTTTCTTTGATGAATTGTGGCGCACGAGTCACAGCTAACGCATTAGCCGGTACATTTTTCGTAATGACAGAACCGGCACCAATGGTGGCTCCGGAACCAACATCCAGCGGCGCTATCAACTGAACATCGCTACCGATGAAACAGTTATCGCCTACTTTTGTTTTATGTTTTGATTTGTTCGGCAAATAATTTACAAAAATAGTTCCGCACCCAATATTAGTATGTTCACCAATCTCGGCGTCACCAATGTACGCCAAGTGGGCCGCTTTCGTGCCTTTGCCAATTTTAGATTTTTTAACTTCGACGAAATTTCCAATATGAACGTCTTCTAACAATTCGCTATCAGGACGGATGCGTGCATACGGCCCAATATTGCATTTCGCACGAATGATGCTGGATTCAAGATAACTACCAGCCCGAATCTGAACGCTGTCTTCAATCGTCGTATCTACAATGAATGTGTTGGTTTCGATCATGCAGAACTTACCAATTTTCGTTTTACCCTTAAGATAGCTGCCAGGATATACAATCGTGCCCGGTCCGATTTCAACGGTTTCTTCGATATAGGTATTTCTAGGATCGATGACCATCACGCCGCTTTCCATCAGTTTTTTCATATGAGCTTTGAAAACTAGTTTCGTTGCTTTAGCAAGCTCAAGTTGATTATTCACACCCATCGAAACATTTCTGGCGCCCGGAATTGTTTTTATTTTTTTTCTTCGCTCTTCGATACCTAATGAAATGATGTCTGTTAGGTAGAATTCTTTCTTCTGATTTTCATTTTTGATTTCAGGCAATAGTAAATTCAAAATCGCCGCGCGAGTTAAATAAATTCCTGTATTCACTTCTTTGATTTTTTTTGCCTCCGCCGAAGCATCTTTAGCTTCAACAATTGCATATAGTTCCCCGCCGTTACGAACCACACGTCCAAAATCGCCGGGTTCTTTCAATACGGTCGTCACTAAACCAATATCTAATTTTTGCTCTTTGAAGTCGCGAATGAAGCCTTCAATGTCGTGAGGCTCGATCAAGGGATGATCTCCATTCAAAATAATAATATTGCCTTCAATAGTTTCGGGCTGAGCTGATCGTACCGCATCCGCCGTGCCCAATTGATTTTTCTGCTCAAAGAATGTGACGCCTTCAGGCTCTAGCACGGTTTTCACTAAACCAGCCCCGTGCCCGACGACTACGCGGATATCGTTAATGCCTGCTTTTTTACATGAAGCTATAACTCTTGAAATCATTGGTTTTCCCGCCACTGGGTGCAAAACCTTTGGTAGAGCCGAATTCATCCTCGTTCCTTTACCCGCCGCTAAAATGATGGCTGTAAATGGAGCTTCCTTATTTTTAGTGTCGTCTTTTTCTGTCATGAGCCTAAATTAGCACCGAAAAACATTGAGGACTAGGATCTTTTAATGAATAATCGAATTGGCACTGTTGCCTTTTCTGCACAAAATAAAACTGGGATTTTTTAAATGAATTATAAGGCCATCGCCTTTGACCTAGACGATACTTTGATCGACACGACAAATGAGTTAATTCCGTTTGCGTGTCGAAAAATCCACAGCTATTTGTTAACTGAAGGCTATCCGAATGCGTTTGAAGAATTTGATATTTCACGAAAACAATATGTAAAAACAAAGTCACACAAAGAATTTTTTAAAAATCTTGTTGCTACATTTCCCGTTAAGCCGGCTTCTGAAGCGCCACTCGTAGTCGCTAAGCTGAATCGCTTATTCTATGAACCCGACGTGCCTCCTAATTTAGGCCTAATGCCGGGAGCCGAAGATAACTTAAAGACTCTAGGTGCAAAGTATAATGTCTTTATCGTGACGGCTGGAGTTGTCAGCGCACAACATAAGAAGCTCGCTCAGCTAAATATCGATCGCTTCGTTAAAAAAGAAAATATTCTGGTCGTTGCCGAAGGCGCCTTTACCACAAAGAGAGCCGCGTTCGAAAAAATCCTGAAAGACACTGGAATTAAGCCTGAAGAGCTATTGTCTATTGGCAATCGTCTGTCACAAGAAATCAGGATGGCCAAACAGGTTGGCGCAAAGACGTGTTACTACCAGCACGGCGAACACGCGGAAGATGTAGCTCAGGATCATTTCGAAATTCCCGATTACACGATTCACACACACAAGGAGCTGATCACAGCATGTCAGCTATAATTCACAAATTTTTGCTGGTCGGCCCTTGGCCCAAGCACCTCAGTGAAATTGGGGCTGTCATCGTCAATGATTTATACGAAGCCAACTATCAATTTGATCGATCCCAAATTGACGTCTTGGGAATTAATTTAACCGCTGTACTTGAAAAACGTTTTTCCGATCTGTATGCAAAATGGAAACAAAATAATCCCCACCTTCAAATCGTGGCAATCGTTCCCACTGATTTCTCGAAAAAATCGCTTTTAGAACTGCAGTGGAAATATTCGTTTAGCAAAATCTTTACGTCTTACAATGACAAGAACATCGAGCAGTATTTAAATTTATCTTTAGAGAAATCCTATCAAGAAAAACAATTTGAAAGCTACAAATCGCTTTTTGAAGAACAAAATCAGAAATTGATTAAACTTCGAACCAGCCTGGATGAAAAGATCGAAAAACGCACAAAGTTCTTAGTAGAATCACGCCGTAAACTGTTTCTGACTAACATTCGTATTGAGTCATTCCGCAAGGCTCTGACGACCGTGTATCAATCTCAAAACTTAGAAGAATTAGAAAAGAATCTAAACGAAGAATTGCTTCGAACATTCGAAATTCAGTGGATTAAAATATGTTTCTCGCCCACGGATGATCTGTTCATAAAAGAACTTGAATCGCAATTGCAATATCAACACTTGCGGTTTCGCGTGCATAAACAAAATAGCGAAATTGGTTCCGTGTTTTTCATGCGCTCATTGCAGAAACCGTTTGCCAAAGAAGAGTCGGAATTCCTTGCGCGCGTGACCGAAGCCGTCAGCTTAGCTACCGAGCGATTTGAAAATAAAAATAAACTCGAGAAAATTCACAATTACTGGAAGACTTTGTTCAACGCGATCAAAGATGCCATCATTCTGGTCGATCCCGACTACAATATTGTGCAAACGAATTTAGAAAATTACCAATCTCCACAAAAGTGCCATCAGTTTCTGTTTGGTCGAACCTCGCCGTGTGAGGGTTGCCAAATGGGCGCTAAATTTGAGATTACTCAAAACAAAGAACACTTTGCCGTCACTGGCCAGCCCGTTGGTTTAGATGGCAAGAAATATGCAATTCACTATTACCGCAACGTCACTCACAAAATTCAGTTAGAAAATGAGTTATTAGAGCTAGCACCCAAAGCAGAATTAGGCATTCTTTCCAGCAGTATCGCTCATGAAATCAATAATCCTTTAGGGGGCTTGCTGTCCTACACTCAACTATTGATTATGGACACGGAAAGTTCGGATCCCATGTATGCCGATTTAAAGTCAATTGAAGCCGCCATAAAAAAGTGCGCTGAAATCGTAAACAATTTATTGGTTAATACACGGGGTTAAAACTATGTCTAAGTCTAGATCGTCGGCTTTTCAACTGGCCTAAGGACCGCTCGGAAACTCAACGCTAGTCAAGATTTTAGCAATTTTTTAAAAAAACAGAGTTGATTTTTTGACAGTACTGTCAAATTTTAATAACATAAAGTTATGTCACGACGTTCTCTTTAAAAGGGGGGACAGAAACCAATGATTGGTTTTGTGGCAAATGCAACAACCTACCAGGAAGGAAGGTTAATGAAGAATCCAAAAGTTTTGATTCTAGAAGACGACTCACAATTAAGAACCGTCTTATCAAGAGCGATCTCTAAAAGAAATTTAGATGTCGTTACCTCAGGAACTTTACAAGAAGCTAAAATGTTTGCCCAAGGTGAAACTCAATTCGACTTAGCTATCGTCGATATGAGCTTGCCTGATGGAAACGGTTTGGATTTCATGGATATCTTAAAGCGAATGAACCCGGCGATCGAAGTGATTATACTTACGGGCTTCGCAACTATTGAAACAGCGATCTCAGCGACCCAACGTGGCGCTTACCACTTTATGACTAAACCCGTGAATGTGGATGAACTTCTGGGTCTTGTGGATAAAGCGCTTGAGCACAAGAAATTACAAGTTGAAAACAAGCTACTAAAAACGGTTGTGAACAAGAAATATAAATTCGACCAAATCATCGGTCGCAGCGAAAGCATCCAAAGCGTACTCAGCCTAGTAGAAAAAGTAGCCGATTCAGAAGCGACGGTTCTAGTCACCGGCCAAAGCGGTACCGGTAAAGAACTCATTGCTAAAGCAATCCATTTTAATTCATCTCGCGCTTCGGGCCCGTTCATAGCTATCAACTGCGGCGCGATTCCGGCTGAGTTATTAGAAAGTGAATTGTTTGGTCACGTAAAGGGTGCCTTCACAGGCGCTATTAGTAATAGATTAGGTCGTTTCGAAATGGCAGACGGCGGAACATTGT